>DATLLF010000130.1:0-21197 GCA_035537955.1 Vicinamibacterales bacterium
ACAGTCGGCGCAAGAAACAAGATCTGACCCCGGGGGACCGCACGCGGATTTCCCCCGGCAGCCACCCGCGCTTGCCCGCGAGATGGTCGGCGTTGCGCACGGCAATGTCGCCCGCGTGAAGGAGCTGGTGTCGGCGACCCCGGCCCTCGCCCGCGCATCGTGGGAGTGGGGCTACGGCGACTGGGAAACAGCGCTGGGCGCAGCGTCACATGTGGGCAACAAGGAAATCGCCAGCATTCTGCTCGCCGCCGGCGCGCATCCGACGATCTTCTCCGCTGCCATGCTCGGTCATCTGGACGTCGTCAAGTCGTTCATCGCGGTGTCGCCCGGTATTCAGCGCACGCGCGGCCCGCACGGCATCAACCTGCTCGACCACGCTCGCGCCGGTCAGAGCACTGAGGTCATCAAGTATCTCGAGTCTGTTGGAGACGCCGATGCGCGCTACCCCAACGAGCCGCTGCCGGAGGGAGATGTGGATGGTTTACTCGGCGAGTATCGATTCGGCGCGGGCGCCACGGACGCGCTGACGGTCAGCCGCAACAACCGAGGCATCCTCGTCGTGAAGCGCGAGGGTGAGCCGGAACGCAATCTCTTTCACCACGGCGGCCGGGTGTTCAACCCATCGGGAGCCGAAGGGGTGAGGATCCGCTTCGAGCCAGCAACGGGCCGCGCGACGACACTCACGGTCGTCGACGGCCCGCTCAGAGTAGAGGCTCGACGGTAGCAATCACCAATCCACATTCAGCAATCGCCAATGCAATCCACAATCAACAATCCGTCGATCCGCACTCCCCAATCAGCAATCCGCAATCGGACAGGAAACTACTTGTTGCCTATCATCCGATTCCAGCCATCGCGAACGGCATCCTTGATCTGTTCCCATGTGCTGCCGCCACCATGCTCGTAGCGGTCCCAGCCCGAACGCAGGTCGTGCTCGACGTCGGTCCACTGCCGGCCCTGATACCGCTGCGCTGACTCCCAGCCGTAGCGATAGCCCGGTTGCCAGCGGTCGTAGCTGCGATCGCTTCCGACATACGGCCGCGTTGTGTAGTTCTTGCGCCAGTACTCGTCTTCTGCCGTCCAGTCCACGGTTGAGGAACGTCCTGTCTTATCCATTGTTCTCTGAACCTCCAATACTGTCTGAAGGTGCAAGGCGACCGCCAATCAACTGCTTCACGGACTCGAGCGTATCGGCGTCTTCCGGCTTCTTGTCGGTGCGCCAGCGCAGCATCCGCGGAAAGCGGACGGCAACGCCCGATTTGTGCCGTGTCGATTGCGCGATCCCTTCGAAGCCGAGCTCGAACACCTGAGCGGGTTCTACATGCCGTACGGGGCCGAACCGCTCGAGCGTGTGGCGGCGGATCCAGCGGTCCAGCTCCGCGATTTCTTCGTTCGACAGCCCGGAGTACGCTTTCGCAAACGGTACCAGCGCTCCCTCGTGCCAGACACCAAACGTGTAGTCGGTCAGCAGACTCGCGCGCTTGCCGCTGCCTGGCTGTGCGTAGATGAGAACAGCGTCCACGGAATATGGATCGATCTTCCACTTCCACCACTCGCCGCGTTTGCGCCCCACGCCGTAGGTCGAGTCGAGCCGCTTGATCATCAGGCCTTCGACGCCGAGTTCGCGGGATCGGCTGCGCATAGCGGCGAGCGCGTCCCAGCTCTGGTCGAGAATCGTCGGCGACACTCGGAGCACGCCACTGGCGGCCGTCAGCATGCGCTCGAGCTGATGTCGTCTCTCGCGCAGCGGGACGCCGCGGATGTCCACACCGCCGGCCTCGAGCAGGTCGTACGTCATGAACACGACCGGAACCGCGCGCGACATCTGCGCGACCTGCTTCTGCCGGCCGATCCGCTGCTGGAGCGCGGAGAAGGGCAGTGGCCGATCGTCCCTGAACGCGAGCACTTCGCCGTCGAGCACCGTTCCGTCAGGCAGGTGTGTGGCCGCGGTCGTGACTTCCGGAAAGCGTTGCGTGATCAGCTCTTCGCCGCGAGACCACAGATGCACGGCATTGCCGCGGCGGATCAACTGCGCGCGTATGCCGTCCCACTTCCACTCCACCTGCCAGTCGGCGCGATTTCCGAGTTCGTTCACGTCGGCGTCGAGCGGAGCTGCCAGACAAAAAGGGTAAGGGCGCGAGCGGTCGACATCCGTGTGCTCCACCGACATCACCGACTCGAACCACTCAGCCGACGGTGTCCAGTCGCCCATCAGTCTTGCCGCGACGATGGGCGCGTCGAGGCCAGCCGCCTGCGCGAGCGCACGCACGACGAGTGTCTGCGATACGCCGACACGGAATTCGCCCGTGAGCAGCTTCAGCAGAATGAACCGTTCGAGACGTCCGAGCGATCGCCACCAGGCCGTGACCTCTGACCGCTGAGCCTCCGGTGTCATGTCGCGAAGTGTCAGGATGCGGGCTTCGACCCAGACCGCCAGCGACAGCGGTGCTTCCGGCTGCGTCGGCAGCTGATCGAGAACGAGTGCCGCCGTCTCCGCCCCGTCGCCGACAACCGAGTAACACTCCTCGATCAACCAGCTCTCCAGCCCGGTCGCCGCCATCGTCCATTCATGAATCAACGCATACTGCAGCAGCCGCTTCAGACGCCGTCCGGTGAGGAAAAACACCGCCCACGCCGCATCGGCACGCGATGCGGTAGAAAAGTACCGCGCCATCGCCGCCACCTTCGCGTTGGTGGACGTCGTGCTGTCGATCGCATCGTAAAGGAGGGCAAACTCGCGCATCAATCCCCTGAGGGTTCGCCTTCCCACGCGGTGCGGATGATGCCGCTCTCGAGACCATGATCGCGAAGATGACGGGCGAGCGGTTCGGCGTGTCCGTGAGTCGCGAGCACGCGCCGAGCGCCCGTCTCCGCAATGGTCTGCAGCAGCGCGGGCCAGTCGGCATGGTCAGATATGACAAAGCCGCGATCGTAAGCGCGCTGCCGGCGCACGCCGCGGACGCGCATCAGTCCCGAGGCGAAGGCATCCGAGATCGTCCCGAGCCGGCGCATCCACGGTGTGCCGCGCGCCGAGAGCGGCGCGAGCACGAGCTCGCCTGCAAAGGAGGCGCGAGATCGTCCTTTCGATTCGATGACCTGTTTCACATCGGGCAGCGGGACACCCGCTTCGCGATACGCCTCGATCATCCCGAGCATCATTCCGTGTACGTAAACGGGTTGAGCTGTGATCTTCGCAAGTTCGGCGAGGAGCCGCTGTGCCTTGCCAAGCGTGTAGCAGAAGATCACCGACGCGCGTCCGCCTTCGCGGTTGGCCTCCCACCACGCGAGGATGTCACGCATGATGACGGGTGTCTCGTCCCACCGGTAAATGGGCAAGCCGAACGTCGACTCGGTGATGAATGTGTCGCACGGCACCGGCTCGAACGGCGCGCACGTCGGATCAGCGGCGCGCTTGTAATCGCCGCTGACCACCCACACACCGTCGTCAGCCTCGATGCGGATCTGCGCGGACCCGAGCACGTGTCCCGCCGGATGGAACGACACCGTGACATCACCCAGCCGCAGCCGCGTTCCATATGCGACCGCTTCGGTCGATGTGTCGGCCCCGAGCCGCCGCCGCAGCAGCGCGGCCGTCCCCGGCGTGCACAGATACGCGCGCGATCCCGGTCGGGCATGATCCCCGTGCGCGTGCGTGATCAGCGCGCGCGCCACCGGCTGCCAGGGATCGATGAAGAAGTCGCCGGCAGCGCAGTAGAGCCCATCGGCAGTCTCAGACAGCACGTCTCATGTTCCCACGGACCCTTCTATCGACGCTGCCCCGCCAAGGTGGTCGTCGAGTTGAAGACCGTAGAGGAACTGGCACCAATACACGAAGCCCAGGTGCTGACGTACCTGAAGCTCACGGGTGCGCCGCTCGGTTTGCTCCTGAACTTCAACGTGACCGTGCTACGAAACGGCATACGACGGCTCCTGAACAAGCAACATGAAATTGTCGACGACTTCGACCCGGTCGAGAAGAAACGACTGAACGAGAACGGAACAGACTACGAGAACGGAACAGACTAAGTGTGCACGGAACAACGACGAACGAGAACTCTGTGGATCTCTGTGTCCCTGTGGTGAACTTCCCCAAGAACGAACGAACTCTGTGGATCTCCGTGTCTTTGTGGTGAATATCCACGGCAAGCGTACGCGTGAAGTACGATGAGGACACGGTGATATTCACGTCGGCATCGGGCGATGTCGCGCTGGCGGCGGTGCTCGAGAAGTTCTGGGGCTACTCCTCGTTCCGTCCGCTGCAGCGCGAAGCGATGAGCGCGATCCTTTCCGGGCGCGACTCGGTCGTGATCCTGCCCACCGGCGGCGGTAAATCCATCTGTTTCCAGGCGCCGGCGCTCGTTCGTGACGGGCTCGCGGTGGTCGTGTCACCGCTGATCTCCTTGATGAAGGATCAGGTCGACACGCTGGTCGGCAACGGCGTACCGGCGGCCTTCATCAACAGCACCCTCTCGGCCGACGAACGGCGGGCCGTGGGCGACGGCGTTCGTGACGGCCGGTTCCGGCTGCTGTACGTGTCGCCGGAACGACTCGTGGGGGAGGGAGGCGAATCGTTCCGCGGCTGGCTGGCCCGGTGCAACGTGCGATTCATCGCGGTTGACGAAGCGCACTGCATCAGCCAGTGGGGGCACGACTTCCGTCCGGAGTATCGGCAACTGGCCGCCTTGCGCGAGCAGTTCCCCGACGCGAGCCTGCATGCGTTCACGGCCACCGCGACCGCCCGCGTCCGCCGTGACATTGCCTCTCAACTTTCGTTGCGCGACCCGATCGAGCTCGTGGGCTCGTTCGATCGCGCGAACCTTCTCTATCGCGTGCTGCCGCGGCAGTCGCTGAAGAAGCAACTGCAAGACGTCCTCGCGCGGCACAAAGGAGAAGGGGGCATCATCTACTGCACGTCGCGCCGCGAAGTCGAGGCGCTCGCCACCTGGCTGAGCAGCACCGGCGTACGCGCACTCCCGTACCATGCCGGCCTCGACGATGTGACGAGAAGCCGGAACCAGGACGCGTTTCTGGAAGAAGACGTCGATGTCATTGTCGCAACCGTCGCCTTCGGAATGGGCATCGACCGGTCGGACGTCCGCTTCGTCGTCCATGCAGGCGCGCCGCAATCCCTTGAACATTATCAACAGGAGTCTGGCCGTGCCGGCCGTGATGGTCTGGAAGCCGAGTGCGTGCTGATCTACTCGGCGGCGGATGTCATGAAGTGGCGTCTGCTGCTGCAGCGAAGCGGTGAGCTGACCGACAGCGCGCGCCGGCTGCTGCGCGACATCGAGCGATACGCCGCCAGCGTCGGCTGCCGTCATCGTCATCTCGTCGGTTATTTCGGCGAGCAGTACGAACGGGATGATTGCGGCGCCTGTGACTACTGCCTCGGCGAGCTCGAGTCCGTCCCTGCGCCCGTGGAGGTGGCTCGCAAAGTGCTCTCCTGCGTTGCCCGTGTCGGCCAGCGCTTCGGTACCGGACACGTCGCAAACGTGCTCTGCGGCAGCGAGAGCGAGCAGGTGCTGGCCCGGCGTCACCACGAGCTGAGCACGTTCGGCCTCCTCAAAGACGCCGCGGTTCCCGAGGTCCGCGCGTACGTGGAGCAGTTGATCGCGCAGGGCCTGCTGTATCAGACAGACGAGCAGTTTCCCCTCGTTGCGCTGACTGCGGACGGTGTCCGGCTCCTCAAGGACGCGAATGCCATGCCCGGCCTCGCGCTCTCGCGTCAGCGGCGCGTCGTTCGCGAACGTGAGCAGCGGCGGTCGCGGGTGGAAGCGGAGGCGTGGGAAGGCGTCGACCGCGAGCTGTTCGAAAAGCTGCGCGAGGTCCGCATGCGGATCGCGCGAGGGCGCGGCGTGCCGCCCTACGTCATCTTCCACGACACCACTTTGCGCGACATGGCGAGGCTGCGTCCACAGACACTGGAGCAGATGCGATCCGTGTACGGCGTCGGCGCGCGCAAGGCGGAGGACCTCGGCGAGCACTTCCTCGAAGCGCTTCGCGGGTGAAATCGCGCTCACCCTGGTCGAAGAGCGTGGCGCATCACAATAGAGGCACAGCATTGCACAGAGGATCTCTCTGGCGTTTTGGAAAAAGGAATTTTCCCTGTGGAACTCTGCGGCCTCTGTGTTTCAAGCTAATCGGTGAAATCTCGCGAGACCTGCACAGCCGTCACTAACAACGGAGCGCGCATGGCTGCATACGTAATCGCTCACATCGACGTGAAGGATCCCGTCCGTTACGCGAACTACATCAAGATGTCGCCGATCAGCATCCAGAAGTTTGGCGGGCGCTTCATCGCCCGCGGTGGCACGACGGAATCATTGGAGGGCACCTGGCAGCCGAAGCGGCTGGTGATCCTCGAATTTCCCACGATCGAAGCCGCGCGCGAATGGTACGCGTCCGATGATTACGCACCGGCAAAAGCGCTGCGCCAGGCGACGTCAACCGGTGATCTCGTCGTGATCGACGGCGTTTGAATTCCGGCTCCCGGCTTCCGGCTTTTGGCTCTCGGCTTCCGGCTTCCCACCAACACGCTTCGTGCTACGGTGGGCACGCCAGCCTCGAGAGGGAATGGCACATTGATATTCGAGTATTCCGCCGCGGCCCCAGGCGGCGCCTGCTCGTGCCAAGGGCGGCCACAATCACTCGTTGAGCCGTGAGGAAACCTGGCGCGTAATCGACGAGTGGATCGACACGATGAAGACAGGCAGCCAATGACGCGACGACTCATCAGCTCAGGCTCAACGTTCGAACGTGAGATCGGCTACTCTCGCGCCGTGGTGGACGGTGAGTGGATCTTCGTCTCTGGCACGACCGGCTTCGACTACGAGCGCATGACGATTGCGGACGACATTGTCGAACAGACGGAACAGTGCCTGCGCAACATCGAGGCTGCGCTGGGCCAGGCCGGGGCGAGCCTCCGCGACATCGTCCGCGTGACCTACATCGTGCCGCGGGCGGAAGAGTTCAAGGACTGCTGGCCCGCGTTGCGGCGCGTCCTTGGCGAGATCCGGCCGGCGGCGACGATGATTTCAGCGGGTCTCGCGGATCCGCGGATGCGAATCGAGATCGAGGTGACCGCACGGCGGACGTCGATGGAAGCGGCTCCATGACGGCAACGCTCGCGATCTCGACCGCGACCCCCGATGATGCTTCCGCCATTGCCGCCGTACGGAACGCCGCAGCAGAGCGGCTGACCGATGAGTACGGCCGGGGTCACTGGTCCGGGTACACGACCGACCAGGGCGTCCTGCGCGGGATCGATACCTCGCGGGTGCTCGTCGCCCGCCTTGCCGGCGTCATCGTCGGCACCCTTCGCCTGGCGACGAAGAAGCCGTGGGCCATCGACGTCAAGTACTTCGCCGATTCGAAGCGGCCGCTGTATCTCGTCGACATGGCGGTATCGCCCGAGTCGCAGCGTGAAGGCGTCGGGCGGCAGCTCCTCGAGGAGGCGACCAGCGTCGCTGTCGGTTGGCACGGCGACGCCATACGGCTCGACGCTTACGACCATGCCGCGGGCGCGGGCGGCTTCTATGTCAAGTGCGGTTTCGAGGAAGTCGGCCGCGCGATATATCGCGGTGTTCCGTTAATCTACTTCCAGCGCCTGTTCTAAGGGTGTCATGACCAACACGCTCCGCAGCACGATTCTGGCATTTGCAGCAGTGGCCGCCGTGCTGCATGGCCAGCAGCCGCCGGACCAGCAGCGGCCGGTCTTCCGCACCGGCACCAGCCTCGTTCGCGTCGACGCATACCCGTCGAAAGACGGCAAGATCCTCGAGGGTCTTACCGCCGAGGATTTCGAGGTGCTCGAGGACGGTGTTCCCCAGAAGATCGCGTCGTTTCAGTTCGTCGAGTATCAGCGCAACACGCCGTCGGCCGAGCGCCGCGACCCGAATTCGCAGCGCGAAGGATTTCAGCTCGCCGCCGACCCGTCGTATCGCGTCTTCGTGATTTATCTCGACAACCTGCACGTAGATTTCAAGGGCTCGCATCACATGCGTGTCCCGTTGATCACGTTCATGCAGCAGGTGCTCGGCACGAAGGATCTTTTTGGCGTCCTGACGACACGACACTCGATCAACGATCTCATGCTCGGTCAGAAAACCGAGTTCATCGAAGAGCAGCTCACCAAGTACTGGGACTGGGGAACCGGTGCCCGCGTGCTGACCGACGACGAAGACATGATGATCGAGATGTGCTATCCACAGACTTCGGGCGATCTCGTGTATCGGCGGCAGCTCGACGCGGTGTTCAGTGGCCTGGAGGGCCTCATCACAGCACTCGCGATGATGCGTGAGGAGCGGAAGAACATCCTCCTCGTCTCCGATGGCTGGGCGCTGCCGGGCATCGGCGCCAGGCCGAAGGACGCACGGCCGGTGGCGCCCACACCGGCGGTGACCAACGCGGGAAAGATCACGCTTGGACGCACCGGCAAGGGGGACTTCGATCCGCGCGTGTGCGAAGAGATGATGCAGCGACTGACCGGCATCGATTTCCGGCGCCGCTTCACCGACCTGTTACGCCTCGCTCGACAGTCGAACGTGACGTTCTACACGATCAGGCCAGGAGGACTGACGGTGACTCGTGACACGGCGCAGATCGACAGCCTCATGTCGCTCGCCAGCGAGACTGAAGGCGTCGCCGTCGTCAACACGAACGATCTGACCGGCGGCGCGAGAAAGATCGGCGACGACCTCTCTGCCAGCTACATCCTCGGTTATTACCCCACCAATACCAAAGCGGACGGCCGTATTCGTAAGATCACGGTGCGTCTCAGGGGCTCGAAAGACAACGTGCGCGCCCGCCGCGAGTATCGAGCGCCGACAGAGGAAGAGGTGGCGAGCATGCGTACAGCGCCGGCGCCGGCTGCTGACGCGCCGGCGGCGCCGTCCGGTGTCGACGCCGCGCTCGCGGAGCTGAAACGGCTGCGCCCGTCTGCCGTTCTTCACACGCGCGGCACGATCGTCGGTGACGAACTGGTGATCACGAGCGAGCTGACCGCTCCCCAGGTCGAGGCAGGACGGTGGAAGGATGGTGGGGACCTGCAGATCGCCGTTTCAGGGCCGTCGAACGAAATCCTGACGACGGCGCGCGGGCGCCTGGAGCCGGGCGCACGCGCCGCCGTCGTCCGGATTCCGTTGAACAGGGGAACCGGTCCGTTCAGCGCCTCTGTCCGCATGCGGAACCCGACCGAAGGGAGTGCGGAAGACGGGGTCACCGTCGCCCGTCGATCAGGCCTGCTGGGCGACCCGTTGCTCTTTCGACTGATGACGCCGACGAACGCGAGGCCCGCCGCCTCGGTGGAGTTCCGCCGCACGGAGCGCATCCAGATCCGCTGGCCGGTGCTCGGTGCCGTCGACTCGCGCGAGGGCAGAATCCTCGGGCGCGACGGCGTCCCCCTCGAGCTCCTGCCGAAGATGAGCGACCTCGATGACGCGGGCACGCGTTACCTGGTTGCGGATCTGAATCTCGCCCCGTTGACTGCCGGCGAATACATCGTCGAAGTGACGGCGACCGCGGCGGGAAAGTCGGAATCCGCGCACCTGGCTATTCGCGTCGGACGCTAGCGTCTGGAGATGCGGGCCTTCAGCCCGCATCTCGATCTCCTATCGCCAGTACCCTCGTCTGGCCTGCACCGTGCCGCGGCGATTCTTCAGCTTTACCTCGATCGGATGCCAGCCGGTGAGTGGCACGTCCTTGGGCGAATACGTGAGGAGATAACGCGTCTTGAAGGCCGCAACGATTTTCGCGAATGCAGGCGCGAGCTCGGCGCCGTTCTGAACGTAGAACGACTCGCCGCCGGTCCGCTCGGTGAGCGCCTCGAGGAATGCCTCGGAAAAGAGATCCGGGTCGCTCTCGAACCATCGCTTCAGGGTGGCGCGTCTGCGAATGACGTCGCCGGTCTCCGCACCGCTCGTGGCCACGAACAGCGACGAGATCGAGACTGAATAGACGACGATGTCGCTGCGCAGAGCGGCGTCGAGAACCTGCTCCCCCTCGAGCCAGCTTGCGGTATCCATCCCGTCCGTGAACACGAGCAGAACGACCCGGCCATCGATGCCGTGGCGCAGGGCGATAGCGGCGAGGACGGCGTCGATGATTCCTGTCGCTCCCTCCCCGGTCATCCGGTCAATGGCGCTGCCAATCTGCGCGCGGTCCGGCGTTGGCGCCGCCTCGCGCGAGACGCGCTGCGTGAACGTGACCAGCGTGGCGCGATCGTCTTTCGTGAGCGCGGCGACGGCGCTGCGCGCGGCGGCCTTGAGGTGCTCGAGCATCTCTCCCTGCACGCTGGTGCTCGTGTCGAGCGCCAGCAACAGCGTCAGCGGCAGGTCGTCAGTCGCGACGAGCTGAACGTTCTGCAGGATGCCGCTGTCGCGGAGTTCGAAGTGTTCCGCGGTGAGCCCCGCGATGGGTCGGTTCCCCTGGCGTGCCTGCACGTCGACCCGGACCGCGTCCACTCCGCTGCGGAATTTCGCCGGCTGGTCCTGCACGATCAGCACTGGAAGCGCCGCGAGCACGAGGAGAAGCCGGATCATCGCCCGCTTTGCTGCGCCGACGCGCCCGTCGCACGTGTCTGTTCACGGAGGAGCTCGAGCGCGGGTTCAACGAGCCAGTACTGCCCGTGACGATACGACCACCACGGATCCTCGTGCTCGCGATCGCCCGTAACCGCCTCGGCCAGAGCCAGCGCGTCCGTTTCGCGACCCGCGGCATGCAGGCGGTTGGTGAGCGCAAGGAGCGCGCTCTGTGCGGCGATGACGGTGGTGGCTTCACGAAACAAGACGATCGCCTCGTCGAATCGCTTCTGTTTCTCGCGCGCCCGCCCGAGGAAGAGCCGGGAAAGATAGGTGACCCGCAGGTCCGTTCTGAGGTGCACGAGCCAATCGAGTGCCTTGGCGGCGTCGTCGAGGTCTCCCTGTTCCAGCCGCACCTTCCCCAGCCGAAGCGTGGCCTCCGGATTCGAGAACTCCAGCGAAACGGCTTCCTCGAACGCGTCGCGTGCGCGCTTCAGCTCGTCCTTCCGCGCGGCGCGAAAACTCAGCAGCGCTGAGGGCTCGGGCTCGGAGGTCATACCTGTCATCCCGCCGAAAGCCTGGGTTACGGCGGCGCTGTTCAGGTTGAACGACGCGAACGTCTCGTAGACCGTTCCGCACGCCACGAGCAGAGCCGGTTGATGTGGATAACGCTGGCACGCACGCGTCAGAACCGCGCGAGCACCGTGGAACTGCCCATCCGACAGGATCTGCTCTCCGATCGCCCACTCCCAGCGCTGCGCATCGCTCGCCTTCGCCTCGAGCCGTCCCACTTCATCGAGCAGGATCTCGCCAACTTCCATCTGCGCGATGATGACCTGCTGATTGCGTCCGCCACGCTTGTAGTGGTCGAGCGCAGACTCCATATGGACCGCACCTGCGGCGCGCAGCAGTGGCAGTGTCCAGCGCAGCTCCGCAGGCGCGCTGCCGCCGACCACGATCCCGTGTGTCTGAACGACCTCCCTCGCAATCCGGCGTTGGCCCTCGATGGCGTCGCCTCGCAGCAACTCGATCGCCGCCGCGGTATCGCCGCCGAGGTATGTGCGCGCGACCTTCAGCAGATGCGACTGGGCCGGGGACTGGTCCGCGCTGATGTTCGGATGCGCGGCGCCTGCAGCCCCTGCGATGGCGAGTGCGAGGATGACCAGGGACCGCACGGCGAGAAGGTTAGCATGCGGGTCGGACGTTTCTCAGCTGGTCCACCCGCTGAGCAGATGCGCAGCGATAACCGTCACCGGCCATACCGCAAAGACCGCGAGCGCCACACCTCGGGGTCTCGGGATGCGCAGCGGCAGCACCATCGCGGCGGCGGTGGCCATCAGGATCACGGTCGACGTCCAGGGGCCTGGATGCGCGAGCAGTGCGGACGACCACAGCAGCGCGGCGACTGGAGCAGGCAGGCCCACGAAGCCGGCGGTCTCGTCGTGCGTGACGTTGTAGAAGGCGAGCCGCGTGATTGCGCACACGGAGAAGGCGGCGACCGCAATCCACCATGCAAGCTGCATCTGACCGGATTCCCGCGACGCAAGAAGCGTCATGCAGAGAGCAGGCGTTGCACCGAACGCGATCGCGTCCGAGAGGCTGTCGAGCTGTACGCCGATCTCGCACTGTGTCCGCGAACGCGAGAACCGGCGTGCGAAGGTGCCGTCGAAGGTATCCGCGAACACCGAACCGGCGATCAGCGCACCCGCCAGCGGCGCCTTGCCGGCCGCAGCGGAACCGACCGCAGCGACGCCGCAGATCAGCGAGAGGTAGGTCAGCGAGTTCGCTACATGGAAGGCGCAGAGTGGATTGTCCTTCACCGCTCCTCCGTCCGCGTCAACTCGTAGAGGCGGTGCCACGTGCGCACAAGCCTGGGCAGAAACGGCTGTGGACGAACACGGTGAACGACCGCGTACATCGCCAGGCGATTGAGCAGCAGCTCGCAGAGTGCAGCGTGAAATCCCCGCAGCCACGCCGTGGGATCGATCGCCGCGCCGGTTTCCCGCTGCAGGGCGAGACGGTAGTACTCGATCCAGCCCTGGAGATCTGTCCGCGTCGTGTCCGGCGCGAGCACGAAGCAGAGGAACTCGGCGAGATCCCGCTGCGGCGCGCCGATGGTCGCGAGTTCCCAGTCGTACGCGATCAGCCGGAACGTCGCCGGTCGCAGGCACGCGTTGCGCGGATTGAAGTCGTTGTGGATCAACGTCCGTGGGGTCGCCTCCATCCATGGCCACCAGCTGTCAATGGACTCGATCAGGTGCTGCTGGACGGCGCTCATGTCCGGATGCGCCCACGACGAGAACGAGGGGGACGAGTGGTGCGCGAGCGCGGCCCAGAGATCGCTCATGTCTCTCATCCCGGCCGTGGATGGCACGTAGCCGATCCAAGGCGCCCGGCGTAGCTCGGCGTCACGGTCGTACCAGATCGCGTGAAGCGCAGCGAGGCCGTCCAGAGCGGACGCGATGTGGCCGCGCGTCCAGGCATTCGGATCGTCCACGCAGTCGCGCAGCACTGCGTCCTCGACGTCCTCGAGCGCCAGCAGCCAGATGCCGCGCGCGTCGTCGAGGATCGAGCCGAGCAGCGCTGGTGCGTGACGCACGAAGCGCGCATCGACCTGGCGATAGATCTGAACCTCACGATGGTGTGACATCGCGAAGCCGAGCCGGTCGCTCGAGCGCGCGTACGCCTCGCCGATGGCCGGATCCACGATCGCAGCCAGCGACCCGCCGACGGTGATGACGTCCTCATCGGACGCCTTGGACTTCAACCGCATCCGGAGCGTAGAGCCGTCGGCGAGCGTCGCGATCGCCCGAAACAGTCCACTCGCGCGTCCGGACCGCCACGCAGTCAGTTCGCTGACGATGCTGTGGTCGGAACCGGTGCCAGTGATCTGAACGTGTCGAACATCGCGGCCGAGCAGTTCGGCGAGGAGATTCGCATCCAGAGAAAGCTTGCGCTCTGACGCTGCGCTGGCGTGCAAGGTCATCGGCGCGGGAAGATCGCCCTGTTCGCGGAATGCCATGAAGTAGGTGTCCAGCAACGCGGCGTCGAGCGGAGGAGTCGCGTCACCCAGCCCTGCGAGCAGTGAGTGCGTGCGGGCGCTGGTGGCGTTGGAGCGGCGGTCCTCTTCGTAGAGCTCGGGCAACGTCAGCCCCGTTCCGCGACGGCGATCCAGGAAGAACGAGCGAAGCGGGCGCAGTGGATGTTCCGAACCGGCGCTGGTAGCGGACCGCGTTTCCCGATCGAGCTGCCGCAGCCAGGTGTGATACGGCACGAGATGCAGCGGATACCCGTACATCCGCATCCACAAAACGCATTCACGCCAATGGCGCGGATGCGGATGCCCGAGGTGAAAGATCTCACCGTGTTCCCTCGACAACCGCACGATCGCTCTCGCGACCGAGTCGACGGGTTGGCAATCGAGCCTCCAGTCGAGATCCGGGGCGGTCCCCATGTGCACGCACCCGCGCACGAGTGCAGTAATCAAGTCATCACGGTTGTAGGCTCCGCTCGAACTGTGGCCAGAAATGAGTGCCGGGCGATAGATCCGCGCGGGCAGACCGCGCCGGGCCGCTTCGCGCACCATCGCTTCCGCCACGATCTTCGTCTGCGCGTAACCAAGCTGCACGCCGCGAAGATGTGGCAGCGCGTCGAATGTCTCGTCGGTACGGCGAGGTCCACTGGACGAGTAGCAGGCCGAAAGGCTGGAGATGAAGTGAAATGGAACGCCGCGGACGGCGGCGAGACGCAGCAGCTCGAGGGTGCCGAGGACGTTTGCGCCGCGCAACTGCGCATACGGGTAGACCCAGTTGACCGCCGCACCACAGTGGACGATTGCGTCCACGCTGCCCGCGAGCGTGCGGAAGCGCGCTTCGCCAAGCCCCAGTCGCGGTTGGGCCAGATCGCCCGTCATGAACCGGATCCTGTCCCGATTACCTTCGCGCCGAGCGGCTGTCGCCCGAACGAGGCACACGATCCGCGCGTCGGATGATGTGATCAACTCATCCAGCAGCGCGTTACCGAGGAACCCGGTGGCGCCGGTCAGAAGAATCCGCTTCGCGCGCCTTAGATCCGTCGAGACGCCGTGCTGTTGCGGAGGGGATACGTCATTTGGCAACACCGCATCAGCGAACATCAGGTCGAAGGCATCCTCCTCTTCGATGACGGCTGTGCTCTCGCGAAGTCGTGCAATGCGGAGTGCGAGCGCCCGCGCGTCGTCGCAGCCGGCAAGCAGGTCCGGCGGCAGCTCGCAGCCGAGCGACTCCTCGAGCGCGGCAGCCATCTCGATGGTGCCGAGCGAGTCGATGCCGAGCAGCGCGAAGGGAGTGTCTGCATCGAAGCGCGTCGTCGGCCGCAAACATCGCGCCGCCACCGCCGCGATCGCCGCCTCGATGTGTGATTCGGGAACGACGGTGTGCGTCATGATGCGGCCCGTTCGGCTGACGTCTCCTCCGTCCATGATGCCAATGGCTCGAGCATGTCGTGCTCGAGCGCCTCGCGACATAGGAACCGCTGCAGTTTGCCGCTTGTCGTCTTGGGTAGCGTCCCCGCACGAATGAGCGTTACGGCCCGCAACGAGATGGCGTGCGCCGATGCCACGGCAATCCGGATGGCGATCAGTACCTGCGTGAGATCCATGCTGTCGATGCGCTGGCGCCCCCGAGCGTCCAGCTCGGCGATGAGAGCCACTCGTTCCTCGTCGTCCCCAGAGATCGCGACCGCCGCGCAGCAGCCGGCGCGAAGGGCGGGGTGGGCGCGTTCGGCGGTGAGCTCGATGTCGTGCGGGTGATGTTTGACGCCACGCACGATGAGCACGTCCTTCAGGCGTCCAGTCACGAACAGGCTGCCGTCTTCGACGATTCCGAGATCGCCGGTGCGCAGAAAGGGGCCTTGGCGATCCCTCGTGAATGCGCCGAACGTGTCGCTCGTCTGCTGCGGTCGATTCCAGTAGCCCTGCGCGACGCTGTCACTCGATACCCAGATCTCACCGGATCTCCCGTCCGGCAACCCCCGCCGAGTCGCAGGATCGACGATCGCCACCCTCGGTCCGTGACGCTGGAGAATGCCGGAGGCAACAACGTTGCCGCGAAAGCGTGGTGCGGTTCCCGCCGGTACGCTGGTGACGAGGAGCGTGGATTCTGCGAGGCCGTAGGCAGGGCAGAGGGCCTCCCAGCGGAATCCGCGGACGCCAAACTTCGCCTGGAATGCTTCCAGCGTCGCGCGGCGGACCGGCTCCGATCCGTTATAGGCCACGCGCCAGCAGGCCAGATCGAGCATCGCCGAATCGGCGTCGTTTACGCGACGCACGCAGAGGTCGTAGGCGAAGTTGGGCCCGCCACTGTGGGTGCCGCCGTAGCGCGAAATTGCCTGGAGCCATCGCGATGGACGTTGCAGGAAGGTCGCTGGCGCCATGAGATAGGCATGGCACCCGCTGAACACCGGTTGCAGGACACCGTTGATCAGACCCATGTCGTGGTTGATCGGCAGCCACGAGATCGAGACACTATCGCGATCGTAGTGGCCGTCGCGGTGCGTCGCGGCGAGGTTGTGGAGGAGATTCGCATGACTTACCATGACGCCGCGCGGCGCGGACGTGGACCCTGACGTGTACTGCAGGAGCGCCAGCGAGTCGCCGGTGATACCGGGCGCTCGCCAGTCGTCGGCACGATCGTCGTCCACACTCTCCGGGGCCAGCCAGGGCAGTTCGCAGATTCCCTCCACACACGCACGCACCGACTCGCGAATCGAATGTGGCGCAACGATGAGCGCAGCGCCTGAATCGGCGGCCATACCGCGCAGCCGTTCGATGGTGCGATCCGCGCGGCCGCCAGCGGGCGGATAGGCAGGCACGGCGATCCCACCGGCATAGAGCACCCCGAAGAATGCCGCTACGAACTCGATCGACGGCGGGAACATCACCAGCACGCGCGCGCCGGGATCCACGCATTGCGCGACGGCTGCGCCGATGGCACGGCTGCGCCGCTCCAGTTCTCGCCACGTCACCGGCGCCATCGCCTCTTCGCCATCGGCGAGAAACGTGAACGCAGGATCCTCGGGCTGCGCGGCGGCGCGATCGCGGAGCAGGTCGATCATGCAGCGGGCTCGATCGAAGCGCATCGCATCTCCTCGTGAACGCGGACGAACAGGTCGCGAACGCGGTCCGTGTTCGTCAGCAGGTCAGCTTCGCTCCAGTCAGATGTATCGATTGCGGGAAGCACGTAAACATCCACCGTCCCCGGCCGCGCGTCGTAGCCGAGGCCTGGATCGACGCTGCGAGGAATGTGGAAATACATCGGCACGATCGGCACGCGCAGATCGGTTGCCATGTGGAATGCCCCCTTGTTGAAGTGACCGATGTCGCCGGTCACGATGCGCCCGCCTTCAGGGCTCAGATAGACGGATTCTCCTGTTCGGCGGAGCGTCGCCGCGGCGCGAGTGAAGATCCGCCGGCGTTGCTCCGGAAAGTCCTGCGGCACCGTGAAGAAGGTCCCCATCAGCCAGGCGATCACGCCAAGAGGCACGATCTTGCGAAGAAAGCCGCTCAGAAAAAACCGGCAGTTCGGCAGGCGAAGCGCGACGAGCACGAACAAGTCGAGGGTCGACGTGTGATTGGAGACGTAAACCGTCTGCGACGCCGGAAACGGCCGGTCAGCGTGCACGCGGATCCGAACGCCATGCAGTGTCAGGATGGCTCTGCACATGGCGGCGGCCATCGCGGAGTAGAGGCGGCGGGCGCGGAAGAGCGTGACCATGCCGATCGGCAGCATGACCATCGCGCCGAGCATCACCAGGGACAGACACACCACCGCTTTGATGGACCTCATGCGAGCCTCCGGCAGATCACCGTCTGCATGGCGAGATTGAGCCGCCTCTCGAGCATCGTGATCGGAAGCGCCAGGAGCTGTCCGATGAAATACGGCACGATCGCCCTGTCCAGATTCAGGCCGCGTCCTTTCAACAGGCGAAACGCCACTCCGGTGAACAGATAGAAGTAGGCAGGGAACGCGCCGTAGGGAAGGTAGTCGACGACTTCGAAGCCGCTCTTACGGATCGCGCGTAGCAGCGAGTCACGATCGAACAGCACCGTGTGCTGTGGCGCCTGCAGGCCGGGCCAGCGGTCACCGAACAGGGCAAAGGTACGGCTGTCGAGCCGCGGCACTTCGACGACGAGCGCTCCGCCCGGTTTCAAGACACGTCGCGCCGTGGCGAGACTGCGCAGCGGATCGTAGTCGTGCTCGAGAAAGTGCCACATGGTCACCAGGTCGAATCGTTCGGACCGCAGCTTCGCCTCGTAGAACAGCCCGCAGTGGAACTCGACGTTCCGCATGGTGGATGCGCTGGAGAGATCCTTGAAATCGACGCCCGCGACATGTGCGCCGTGCTTGTCGTGGACGTAGCCGAGGAATGTGCCCACTGCACATCCCACATCGAGCACCTCGCTGTCGGGACCGAGCGGCACATACCGGGAGACGATGCGCTCCTTGTCGGCATCGAGCTTGCGCATCGCGCGTTCGAAGAGCGGCGTAAGGATGCCCCAGTTGCGCTTCTTGCGATGTGCGATGTAGGTGTCGTCGTAGTACGCGCCGATCGCATCGAGCGGCACGCGCGGGTTCTGATAGACGAGATCGCAGTTGCTGCAGCGCACGAAGCGGAACCGGCCGGGTGTGCCCCCGAGATCGTCTTCGGCATAAATGAAATGACGATGTGCGGGTGAGCCGCATAGATAGCAGGCGACGGGCTCGAGAGTTGGACTGGCAGCTCCAGCCGAGTCATCGGCCTGCGGCATCGCGGCCATCGCGAGCGCGGAGCTCATGAACGGCCTCCAAGGAGCGCGGCGACGGGGCTCGCCGGATCGTGCCAGGCCTCGTACACCGAGGCGGCCGCGTAAGTGGCGAGCGCCGCGCTGGCAATCGGCAGGGACGCGTCGAGCATTCGAGCGCCCGCCACGATCACGACGAACGCGGGATATTTCGCAAGCAGCAGTTGGTCGCCTGCAATCGTGCGGCGCGATCGAACGGCGTACCGCACCCCCAGCGCTGCATGAAGGGTGACGAAAGCCGTGAGGGACACGTGGCCTCCGGCCATCGCCACGCAGATCACCAGGTTGAGGGCGAAAAGCACGCCACACAGCACGATCAGCGGTCGGACCGATTGCGTTTTGACGAGCACACGCGCGGGGTGAGTGAGCGCATCGGTGCGTCGATCCGCCAGATCGTCCCAGAGACGGAACTCGGCGAGGAGAAGAGCCGCAAAGCATGCGTCCGCTGCCACGCGCAGGGGATGGAATGCCCCGCCCGCCGCACCCAGTGCGATGGATGCCGCGACCGGCGCGAACAGAGTGGGGCGGAAACGCTCGCGGAAGTAAGAGCCGATCATCGTGCGTTCCCCACGTGGACGAGGCCACGGTCGCCGTCAACGGTGATGGAGCTGCCATGACGAATCAGCCTCGTGGCGTCCTTGACGCCGACCACCGACGGGATCCCGAACTCCCGCGCGATGATCGCACCGTGCGAAAGCATGCCGCCGCGCTCGATGACGAGGCCGGAGATGAGCGGAAAGATCGGGCCCCATCCCGGATCCGTCTGGCGGGTGACCAGAATGTCCCCGGAGCGCAACCGGTGTGATTCCGTGACGTCCAGCAGGATCGCGGCGGATGCGGTCGTCGAGCCTCCGCACGCGCCGACGCCGCGCAGCGCCTGGTCATCTTCCCGTGCCTCAGCGTTGCAGCCGCGCGCCGTGCACGGGAGGTATTCGCCACGGACGAGATGCATCGAATCGGGCGGCGTCGTGGCACCCACTTCCGCATGCGCGCTCCGGCGAAGGTCCACCAGCCGGCGCACGTGGTCCGGGAACATTTCGCCGCCTGACACGATGAGCTCGATCTCCTCGACGGAGAGGAAGAAGATGTCGTCGGCCTGCGAGAGTCGTCCTGCGTCGACCAGCCGTGCGCCCAGCGCGAGTGCGATACGCCGCAACCGGCTGTAGAGCAGCGCCTGCTTCAGCCGTGCGCGCTCGCGCAGCTGGATGCACCGCTGCGTCCAGCGGAGAACGACGCCGACCACGCGTGCCTGTGAGACGAATGGCAGCCAGCGACTCACCCGCCGTGTGCGTAACACGCTGAGGACACGCTTCGTTTCACGCACGCGGTCCGCAGCTTGACGATCCACTTGCTGGTGCGGCGACTCGCCGTCCATCGCCGCATACGAGCGCAGCAGATCGATCACCGGCGTGGGATCCTCCTGGAAGCTCGGCGATGTCAGCATCAGCTCTGCGGAGCATCGGAATCCCCAGTTCTCCAGGAAGTCGTCCAGCGCCCGCCGGAAGGTGGCGTAGCGCACGTCACGACGGATCTCGACGAGCGCCTCGCTGGCAGTGGACCGCGCAATGAGGTGCCGAAGCGGTTCGTTGGCGCGGATCGTCCGCGACAGTTCCCAGAGCTTCAGCGGCGGCATACCGCTGACGAGATCGGGCAGCGCCTTCAGCAGCGTGTTGTGGAGCGCCTGCTGGTCATCGGCAGGGAAGGCGCGTGCGAGTACACGCTGCAGCACGCCGTAGCAGACCATCGACCCCGCGTCTGCAAGCGCCGCGTTCTTCCAACGGTTGCAGCGGATGTCCATGAATCCACGCACGTCTGCAAGCAGTTCGTCCGCTGATTTCTTCTGCAGCTTCGATGGATGGGTGCTTGCCGCGAATCGATCTGCCGTGCGCTCGAACTCCGCCACACGCGAAGTGACGAACAAATACTGCCACGTCGTCCGGGCCGCAATGATCGCCAGCTCGAGTGCCTCGTACGCGCGCCGGCTGTGCGTCACCTCACCGTCGTTGTGTTCGGCACCGACGAACTGATCGAACGAGCCGGCGAGCAGATCACCGAACGGCGCCGACCGCAGCACGCAATGGATGCTCGTCAGGTTGTAGTACATCCGCGCGCCGTGCACGCCGATGATTTGCCGCAGCGAGGGGTCCATCTGTGCGAGACGATGCCCGGATACGCCGAACGCGCGTCCGAGATTGCGGAAGTAGTGGTAATAGCCGGCGCGGGCGACTGAATAGAGCAGCGGACTGATCGGCTGCGGAAAGTTCTCGTTGACGTTGGCGTTGGACCAGAACACCAGGGGTTCGTGGGGTCCGCCGGGTCTGTCGGGTCGCGTCGCTCCAGCGGATCCATTGGGTGTGAGCTTTGATGTGGTGATCGGGCGAGACTGGACGATCCACAACCGTCCCTCGTGATCGATGGTCCACTCGATATCCTGCGGTGCGCCGAAGCTGCGTTCGAGGTCCAGCGCGAGCAGGGCGAGTGCCTTCATCTGAACGTCATTGAGGACGACGTCCTTGCCATCTGTGGCGAGACGCTGACATGTGAAATCCCCCCGCGCGATCGAGACGCGTCCGGGATTGATGCTGCCCGAGACGAGCGCTTCGCCGAGGCCGCCGCAGTACTCGAGCAGCATGTGCCCTGCGGAGGTGGGTGAGACCGTAAAGAGAACGCCAGACACGGCCGCGTCCACCTGTCGCTGAACGATGATCCCCATACCGCCCAGAAACGTGTCGCGCGCGGCCTGGTAGGCAACGACTCGATCCGACCATTGCGATTCCCAGACTTTCAGGATTGCCGTGCGCAGCTCGTCAGAGGTCGACACCTGTGGAATCGAATCGAGTTGACCGGCGAACGACGCGTTC
>DATLLF010000131.1:0-7015 GCA_035537955.1 Vicinamibacterales bacterium
GCGTTCAGCCGCCGCGAATACTGGCCGTCCACTTCCGCGGTCAGCGCCGCGATCCGTCCAAGCCCCCGGTGCCAGAAGGCGAGCACGGGCGCCTTGTATTCGTCGATCGTGACCACGCCCATCGTCGCGCCCGGACGGAGATAGGTAAGGTTGTAGCCGTCGACGCCAGGAAATGGAGATGCAGGCAACTCCCCCAGCAGCGTCAGATCAGGTACGGTGCGGGCTGGCGTGGGTTCCGTCACAAAGCTGGATCGCGCGACGGTGATCGCTTCCTGCGCAAACAGGCGCGGCAACTCGTCGGCAGAGGCAGTGAAATAGATCCGCCCTTCACCGCGCGCGGCGACGTCTTTCAGAAACGCCGCGTCCGAATCCGTTTCGCTGCCGAGGCCGATGACACTGACCGTAATACCGAGCGGTTTCAACGTCGCGAGCAGCCGCTGGTATTCGCCGGGCTCCTCCGCGTCTGCCGCGTCCGCGAACAGGACGATATGGCGGGTGCCCTTGCTGGATTCCTGGACCATCTTCGCCGCAGTCACGAGCGCGGTGTAGGTGAAGATGCCGCCGCCCATGGACTGAATGCGCCGGACCTCATCGCAGATCCTGTCCTTGTCGCCAGCCGATACCAGGGGCGAGACGACGTGCGGCGCGCTGTCGACGGCGATGACGGCGATCTCGTCGAGGGGTCCGAGCGTATCGATCGCGGCGCAGGTACCCAGGTTCGCGAGATCCATCTTCGTGCGACCGTCCCCGGTCGGTGCGGCCATGCTGCCGGATCGATCGAGCACGACGGCCATCGCAAGCGACAGCTTCCGGTGCTCATTCTTGATCTCCATCGACACGGGGAGATACGAATCGAGCGCCGACTTGAAATAACCGCCGACGCCAAACGAGGCATTGCCGCCGGTGAGCAGCAGGCCACCACCCAGGTCTGTCGCAAAGCGCGCGAGCGCGCCGAGGGATTCAGGACCGAGCTGGCTGGCCGGCACATTCTCGAGAATCACGGCACGATACGCGAGCAGACCGGCGGCATCGCCTGGCACGGCGGTCGCCGGAACGGTGTCGACATGCAGTTTGCCCGCCGAGAGCGCCCGGCTCATGTTGTCAGGACGTCCGCTTGCATTCACGAGCAGGATCGTCGCCGGCGCCTGGACGCGCAGGGCGCCGTCGCCGACGTTGTTCTCGGGAATGCGATCGCCGGTCGCCGCGAGCTGCAGGCGGTAGCGTGCGATCCCCGGACGATCGACCAGATCGCGAAACGTGAGCTGCGTGAGGCCGGGCTGAAACGTGCGCGACGTCCTCGCGATCTCCACGCCGTCCCGCAGCAGCACCGCCTCGCTCTCGACGGTGCGATCGGTGCGCACGGACGCGGTGAACTGAAACGGTTCGCGTTCGTCGACGCTGCCGGGCAGGTCCAGTGATTCGACTGCGATGTCGGCCGCTTCGCCCCGTGTGAACGCGCGAAAGTCGACGCGCAGCCCGCGCGATGCTGCTTCATGCGCGGCCGCTGGCACCGGCGTGCCGTTCGACTCCCCGTCCGAGAGCACGATGATCCGGCCCGGGCGCTCGCGAGGGATCAGGCTCGCGGCCAGGCTGATGGCGCCTCCGAGATCGCTGCCATCGCCGTCGATCGACTGGATCAACGTACTGGTTTCACCGAACTCCTGCGGCAGTCGTTCGATACGGGGCTCGCGCCCGTAGGTCACGATGCCGACGCGGTCACCCGATGACCGGCGCTGCTCCAGCAGCCTGATGATTTCCAGCGCACGCGCGCGGCTGTCGCCGGGCATGGATCGTGACAGATCCGCGACGATCACGACGTCCACACCCTTGCCGCCAAGCGGGGCGAGCGGGACCGCTGCAATCAGCGTCACCAGCGTGAGGATCGCAATACGAACGGCGCCGCCAAGCGCCGACACCGGCGCGCGCCAGAAGTACACGAACAGCAGCGGCACGATGAGCAGGAGCAGCTCGGGAAAGAGCAGCATGTCAGTAGGCCCGCCGTTCGGACCGGGCGAGCGCTGGCAGCAGGCACCAGTTCGCCAGGATGGCCAGGCCAGCAATCGTCAGGAGCAGCCAGAACAACGGATCCGACTCGGGCCCACTCTCCGCGCGCAGGCCGGAGGCGCCGACGAATGCGCCCGAATCGGCCGTCGCCTGACGGCGCAGGTCCGTTTCAGATTCGTCGAGAAAATTCACGCCCAGCTCGAGCAGCACGTCCTCGCCATCGAGGATCTGAAGCGCACCACCCGGCGATGGCGCGAGGAACTCGAGCTGACGTGCCGCAGGCAACGGTCGCTCGACGCCGGCGGAGCGCACACGCAACGCGCTCTTTGGGTCCGCGGCAAGGCGAACGCGGACCCATTCGCCGACGCGATAGTTCCACCGTTCCGGGCCCGGCAGGTTCTGCCGGCGGATCTCCACGATGTTCGAGATGAGGACCGGCCAGTCTGGCGCGCGAATGAGATTCGTGCGGTCCAGATCGAGATTCACGAGGATGGCGGGATCGGTCGACTGGCCACCGATGGCGCCGATGAGGACCTGGTCACCGGCAGAAACGAGCGGACGAACCGTGTTGGCCGCGAGCGGCGTTGCGCCGGTCCACACCACCCCGCCGAGGGTCATCCCGAGGAGCAGGGGATGGCGCTTCTCGAGCACGAACGGTCCAATGAAATCCGTCGCCTCGCTGTTCCTCACCCAGGCGGCTGGGGGGCGCCCGAAACCCACGCGCCAGAGACCAGGAGATGCCGGTTTGTCGAGCGTTGCGGCATCTGCGAACGCGAGGTGGCCCGCCGCCGCCTGCGTGACACCCGACAACGCACCGAGCGCCCTGACGAGTGCGTCACGACCGCGTCCTTCGCGCAGGTGATTCTCGACGCCCACCAGATGTGGACGCGGTTCGGCCAGCACCACCGCGTTGTCGCGCACGAGCGCATCGTCAGAGAGAGCCACGCGGACGGTTCCGATATTCGCGGGCAGCGGAATGGAAAGCGAGGATGTGCCGGGAGGGACGTCGAGATCCCGGGTGAGGATGTTCTTCTCGCCCGCTGACACCACCAACTGACGCTTCGCGGACGCGTCAGCATGGTTGGCGAGCGTCAGCGACATCGCGCCGCGTCCTTCTGCGATGGCCGGCGTTCGTTGTGCGGCGGTGATGCCGACATTGCCGAGCCGCTCGCCGACCGCAGCCCAGAGCCCTCCCACGAAGCCGGGTTCACCACGCTGCGCTGGCGGAACATCGCTGACCACCATCAGTTTGCCGTTGGTGCCGGCAAGCTCGCGCGCCAGGCGCAGGCCGAGTGCGAGCGAGTGACCGGGAGCTTCGGGCGTCCACGCGTGCAAAGCAGGGCGTGCTTCGACGTCGAGCGCCGCGGGCCCCGACAGCACCGACGGCCTGATGCCACTCTGTACGATCGTGATCCTCGCGCCGGCGCCGAGACGGTCCATCTCCGCGATGACGCGACGCACGGCGCGGTCGCGGGTGCTCTCGCCTGCACCGTTCACCGCAGCCATCGACGCGGAGTCGTCCAGCAAAACGACCAGGTGCTCGCTGACCGATGCGGGAGACAGGCGCGCTCCGGCAAGAATGAGGGCGAGCGCGAGGGCGGCAAGACACTCGAGGATGAGACTCGTCGTGATCGGCAACCGCGTGATCTTGCCGCCGCCTTCGGGTGTCTGACGGACGCTCTGCCACAGGAAGAGACCGGCGACGGCTCGGCGCGGGAATCGCCGCCGGAACAGATGAATCGCGACGATTGCGGGGATGGTGAGCAGCGCCACCAATCCGATCGGCGTGACGAAGGTCATGCGGGTTCGAGGATCCCGGCCGCCGCAAGCGCGCGTGCCGCCTCGCGAAGAGGCGTTTCACAGAGGACGTGCGCGAACCGCGCGCCGGTTCGACGTGCGGCGACCGCCAAACCCAGTCGCAGGCGGCTGAAGCGCTCGCGGTATTCGTGCACGGCGGGGCCGTCGATCACCAGGTCCAGCTCGCCTTTGCCCTCGATATCGACGAGGCGGCGCCCGCCTTCCACCTCCGGCTCCGCCTCGCCGCGAAGCGTGAGCTGAATGAGTGACAGCGACGCGCTGTCGCGCGCGAGACGTGCGATCAGTGCGTCCGGATCGTGCGGAAAGAGAAAGTCGCTCATGACGAGGCGAAGAGAACGGCGTCGAAACGGCAGGTATCCCTCTTCCAGCGCTGAGAGCGGTCGTTCGAAAGCGAGATGGCGCTCGATGTCCTCAGGCGCGTGAATCGGCTCCGGTGCGGCACCGGCGCCCGTGAGCACGCGCGAGTCGGCGAGCGTCGACGCACACGCGCATGCGAGCAGCGCCGAGAGCGAGGCGAACGCGTGGAGCTTCTGCTCGGTCACGCGGATCGATCGGCTGGTATCGAGCACCAGGTCGATGCGCGGCGACACCTCCTCGCGATACAAGCGGACGGCGAGCATCTCGGAGCGCGCGTAAGCAGCCCAGTCGACATGGCGGAGATCGTCGCCGGGAGCATACGGACGATAGTCCTGGAATTCGAGCGAGCTGCCGGTGCCGGCGCCGAGCCGCTCGCCTACACGACCGCCGATTGGCGTGCGCGGCATCGTGAGACGATACGCCGCCGCGGGGCGTACCGTGGACCAGTCAATAAGTGACGTTGGCACTGCCGGCTTCCCCCGCCGCCCGCGCCGGGCGTTCTGGATCCATCGCCGCCGGATGAACACTCGTCAATAGGCCCATGTGGATCAGGCCCGCGTAGGCGAACAGCCCGGTCAATCCGAGAACGATCGGCACGAAGAACCAGCCTCCCGTTTCGACGATCTCCCAGTTGGCTAGCGTCCGCAGCGGGTTCAACAGGTGACGCGCCGAATATCTGAGGCTGAGGACCTCGGGCCTCCAGAACACGTAATGGATCAGGTCCGGCAGCAACATCGACACGGGGAGCAGCACGAGCACGGCCACGCGCAAATATTGCGACTTCACGCGCTCCCACAGAAAACGCATCGCAAAGGTGGGCACGCCCGTAAAGAAGCAGATGTAGCCGCAGATCCCCAGCAACCAGCGCATCTGAAAGCCGGTTGCGCCAAGGACCGAGGCCGCAACGAGCATGACGACCATCTGCACGAGGACGTACGCAGCGCCGCGGCCGCCGCCAGGGAAAAAGATCACGAGCGGCCAGCGCCAGACGCCAGGGCGTCGCATCGACATGAGCGCACGGCGTGGCAGCGAAAGCCCCTCCGTCACCGTGAACATGGCCACCACCGCGAGGTGCAGCCCGCCAAACACTCCGAGCGCCTCCACGGCGTTGAACCGAACGGCTGCCGGCTCGTTGAGGAACCACATCATCCAGACAACGATCAGAAGAAACTGCGCGAGGAAGCCCGCGCGCAATGTCGTCACGCGATTTTCAGTGGCGACGGTGAGGCGGTTCTCCGCGAGCAGAACGAGATTCAGCATGCTCGCCAGGCAGAAGCTGACCGTCATCGCCAGCACCAACCACGGTTGCGACCCGGTACTCATCGACACGCTGCCAGCGAATCCGACTCCTCCGAAACGCGCCATGAAGAAAATCGCTCTGCCTGCCACGAAAACGATCAGAAGCGCGATTCCCACACCGCCAAAGACCAGCCCCGACATCGCACGAGACTTGAACAGCGTTGATAGAAACAGGCACAGCGCGCACGTCCACACCGAGAACAAGAAGAGCACCAGCAGCGAGAGCGAGATGGTGACGAAGTCGATGCCGCCGAGCAGAAAGCTCATCGCGATGAACGGCGCGATCGCGGCAAACAACGTCGCCAGCTTGACCGCCTGCGCGAGCAGCTTGCCGATCACGACACGTCGGGGCGAAAGCGCAGTCAACGTGATCAGCTCCAGCGTCTGATCCATCCGCTCGTTCCGCAGCGCACTGAACGCTCCCAGCGGAACCACACCGAGCCCGAGGATGGAGAGACACCCCATCAGCGCGAGAAAGGTCCACTGACCCGACGTTCCGCTTCCGGTGAGTGCGTCGGTGGCGCCGAAGAATGCGACGGCCAGACCGGCGACGAGGCTTGCGCCGAATGAGTAATTGAACTCCTTTCCGCGCACCGCCTGGCGGACTTCCTTGACGATGATCGGACTGAGCCAGTCGCTCCGGTCCTCGAGCCATGAGAGGATCGCGCCGGCGCGTGTCATTGCACGCGCCCTTCGGTGATCTCGATGAACAGGTCCTCCAGGTCCGCGCTGTGCGCGCTGAACTCGAGCACGGCGAAGCCCGCCGTCACGAGGCGAGTAACCAGTGCGGCCTGCTCCTCGTCATCACCTTCGAATTCGAACTGAAAGCGTCCGCCCGCTTCGTGCACGTCGAGCACGCCCGGCTGTTCGAGGAGAAACTGTTCGATCCGGTCGCTCGGACCGGCGAGACGAACTGACAATACCCGCCGAGGACGAACGCTCTCGAGAATCTCCTGCACGGTTCCTGTCGCGAGGATCTTCCCTTGCTCGATCACGGTGACCAGATCGCACATTTCCGAGAGCTCGGTGAGAATGTGCGAGCTGAGAAGAATCGTCTTGCCATCGGCCGCGAGCTCACGGATCAGTGTGCGGAACTCGATGCGTGCGCGCGGATCCAGGTTTGCGGCCGGTTCGTCGAGTATGAGCACCTGCGGATCGTGAATGATGGCGCGGCCGAGCGCGATCCGCTGCTTCAAGCCCTTCGATAGACTCTCGACGTGACGATCGGTGAGATCACCGATCCCCATGAACTCGATGATGTTCGCGACCGCCTTGCGCCGCTCCTCTCCACGCAGGTCGTGCGCGCGGGCAAAAAAGTCCAGGTACTCCGCGACCGTAGTGTTCGCGTAAACGCCCGCATAGTCGGGCATGAAGCCTGTGATCCTGCGCACCTGCTCCGGATCGTCGACGACGGAATACCCGCCGATGCGTGCGTCCCCACTCTGCGGCATGTCGAGCGTCGCAAGGATCCGCATCGTCGTTGTCTTGCCGGCGCCGTTCGGGCCGATGAACCCGAGCACCTTGCCGCGATCGACGC
>DATLLF010000132.1:0-9037 GCA_035537955.1 Vicinamibacterales bacterium
CAGGTCCCGCAAATCGAAATCGTAGAAGCGAGGCGCGCAAAAGGAATCGCATAGAATCCGGCGGGTGACCGATGTCCGCTACGCGATCCGCTTTCTCTGGACGCACAAGGCGTTCACGGCGGCGATGGTGGCGATATGCTCGGGATGCGGAAGAGCGAGGGGCCGCAATGCGGAATTGAGCATCCCGTAGAGCGCCGTGTTTGCACCAAGGCCGATTGCCAGCGTCAGGATGGCCGCGGCCGTGAACGCCCTGTGCGTCCAGAGAAAGCGGATCGCGTATCGGACATCGGTCACCCCGCTGGATTCTATTCGATTACTTTTGCGCGCCTCTCCCTAGGATTTCGATTTGCCGGAACTGTTGAGGGCGACCGCCTGGCGAACGAGCGCCTTGAATGCCGGCCGGTCAACTTCTTCTCCTTCGTGAATGTCGATCGCGCGGCGTACCTTGCCCTCGAGACTCGAGTTGAAGAGACGCTTCGGATCCTCGAGAGACGCGCCCTGGGCGAAGGTCAGCTTCACGACCTTTTTGTAGGACTCACCCGTGCAGATAATGCCGCCGTGCGACCAGACCGGATTGCCCCACTTCCACTCTTCTAAGACGCTCGGGTCTGCTTCCTTGATCAGCGCACGCATTCTGCCGAGGGTCTTCCCGCGCCAGTCCCCGAGTTCGGCGATTCTTTTCGAGATGAGCTCCGGGGCCGACTGACCTTCGTTGCCGCTGGCCTTTTTCATGCTCTCCTCCCGCTGCGCCGCTTCACGGCATACGGCAGCACGAACAAATAGAGGCCGGTGAACAGGAGGAAGGCGAGCGGGACCAGCGGCGAGTAGGTCACCCAGGGCGGAGGCATTCCGTCTGCTCGTGCCAGTGCGATGAAGTTGGCCACCACGGTCAGCGTAAAGACGATCGACACCCAGCGGTGAATCTGTCGGATCGAGCCGTTCCAGTTCAATGCGATCTCCTTTCGGGCGTTTCGACGCCGAACTGCTTCGCGTACTCCGCGTTCAGCCGCTGCCAGCCGCCGAACTTCAGGGCGTCGGCTGCGACGATGCGTCCAATGGGGCGACCGGCGAGAAGCCGCTCGAGCACATCGAAGCAGATGTGCCAGCCGGCGGCGCCCATCGAGATGAAATGCCGGTCGATGTTGTGCCACAGCGTCAAGCGCGTGCCGCCACCGACTGCCTCGAGTTCCCAGCGTATTTCCTTGTCGCCCCAGTTGTACTCGAGCATCCTGGGAGCATCGGCGCGCGTCACTGTTGTTTCAGAGACCATCGGTGCAGGCGCTCCCACCGTGGTGAGCTTGACGTTCCGTCCGGCGGCGCCCAGGTTCCCATCGGCGTCGAAGGGCGCCCACTCGCGCAAATGCGCTGGCTCCGTGAGCGCCTGCCAGACTTTTTCGGGCGAGTGGCGCAGTTCGCGGACGAGAATCAGCGTCCAATTCTCTCCGTCCTTCCGTACTTGCGCTCCGCTGGCCGGCCCCGGTGCGTACTGCTCGCGATTGGTCACTTTCTTCTCCTTGTCTTTCGTTTCGTTCGCGTTGATCGATCCATTCGATCGAGGTGGCGTTCGAGGGCATCCACGTGCGCGGACCAGAATCGCCGGAACGGCGCGAGCCAGGCATCCAGCTCCTGAAGTGGTTCAGGGTTCAGCCGGTAAAGACGGCGCTGTGCGTCGACGGTGGATTCTACGAAACCGGCCTCGCGCAGCACCCGCAGGTGCTTTGACACCGTAGGCTGCGACATATCGAGTCGACGCTCGATGTCTCCGACCGACTGTTCCGACGAGACGAGGAGGCTCAATATCGCTCGGCGGTTGGGTTCTGCAATGATGTCGAAGACGGATTCCATGGTGTTAATATACTTGTCTAGGTATATACGTGTCAAGGCACATTAAATTGAAACGTTTACAATCGTGCGCATGAACGTCCGCTTGTGGATTTTGCGAGTCCTCGTGTGTGCCGCCGCGGCGTCGATGGTGCACGCACAGGCGCCAGCTCCCGTGACCGGAGTCGTCTTTGACGACGCGAACCGCAACGGCCGGCGCGACGCGGGCGAACGCGGTCTCGGCGGCGTTGCGGTGTCGAATCAGCGCGACGTCGTCCAGACTGCTGCGGACGGCAGCTATTCGCTTCCGCGCGGGCCCTACGGACTCGTGTTCATCAGCCTGCCCGACGGGTACGCGGCAGTCGGAGACTTCTGGCGGGTAGTGCCCGGCCCTGCCGACTTCCCACTGACGCCGCGCCCGGCTTCCGCGACGTTCACCTTCATCCATGCGTCCGACACGCACGTCAGCCCGCAAACACTCGGCCGCCTGCAGCAGCTGGGGGCGATCGCGGAAAAATATCGTCCGGATTTCGTGCTGATCACCGGTGATCTGGTGCGTGACGCTCTTCGTGTCGGTGAGCAGGAAGCGCGCGGCTATTACGATCTCTACACACAGGAGGTGCGCGGCTTTCCTGTGCCCGTCTGGAGCGTCCCGGGCAATCACGAGAACTTTGGTATCGAGCGGCATCTCTCGCTCGTCAGCTCCACCCATCCGCTCTACGGCAAGGGGATGTACCGCCAGCGGCTCGGGCCGAACTATTACTCGTTCACACACGGCGGCGTGCATTTCGTGGGGCTCGACTCGGTGGACATCGCCGACCTCTGGTATTACGGACACGTCGACGACGTTCAGGTGGCGTGGCTCAAGGCGGACCTCTCCCACGTGCCGTCTGACACGCCAGTCGTCACCTTCAATCACATTCCTTTTGCGACCGCGATCGATGGTGTGGGCGGTTATCAGGACGACGGCCCGGCGCCCACGTTGATCAAAGTCGGCGGACGCACGGTGTTCCGGCATGTGGTGTCGAACCTCAGCGACGTGCTCGCGTCAATCGGATCGCGCGACTGGCCGCTGGCGCTCGGAGGTCATATGCACACGCGCGAGTCCATCAGCTTCGGCTCCACGGTGCGTACGCGCTTTCATCAGGCGGCGGCGGTTGTCGGTCCAACGGGTAACGCGATTCCCGCGATTTCCGGAGTCACGCTGTATCGCGTGAACAACCGTGTGATCGACGACGGTGAGTTCATCGCGCTACGATGAACTCACGGTGAACGGTTCGCGATAGCATTTCGCCGTGACTCGCCGCAGTTTTCTTCAGCGCAGCGGAGCGGGATTGACGGCGCTGGCGGCCGATACGCGGTGGCTCCAGGGGCTTCGCCCTGAGCTTGTCGCAGGGTCCCGCCCGCGTCCGACAGCCGCGCAGCTCGCGTGGCAGCGCGACGAGCTCGCGCTCTTCCTGCACTTCGGTGTCAATACCTTCACCGATCGCGAGTGGGGTGACGGCCGCGAGGATCCCGCGATCTTCGCGCCGGCCGCGCTCGACGCCGGCGCCTGGGCGAAGACAGCCCGCGCCGCGGGGTTCCGCGCCATGATCCTCACCGCCAAGCATCACGATGGGTTCTGTCTCTGGCCGACCAGAACGACGTCGCACTCCGTTGCGAGAAGCCCGTGGCGCGGCGGCCGTGGCGACGTAGTGCGCGAGTTCGTCGACGCCTGCCGCGCCGAGGGGCTCGGGGCCGGGCTCTATCTGTCACCGTGGGACCGAAACCATCCCGCTTACGGCGACTCGCCGCACTACAACGACGTCTACGCCGATCAACTCACTGAACTACTGACGCAGTACGGCCCGCTCAACGAAGTGTGGTTCGACGGCGCCAACGGCGAAGGTCCCAATGGAAAGCGGCAGGTCTACGACTGGCCGCGCACGTTCCGTCTCGTCAAAAAGCTGCAGCCGAATGCAGTCGTCTTTTCGGACGCCGGCCCCGACGTCCGCTGGTGCGGCAACGAGAACGGCACCGCCGGCGAACCGAACTGGTCCACCGTTGATCCTGCGCGGGTGGCGGCACCGGGTGTCAGCGGTCCAGGCGTCATCGACGCGCTGCAGCATGGCGACCGTGAGGGCACGCTGTGGCGTCCGGCGGAAGCGGACACGTCGATTCGGCCGGGCTGGTTTCACCATCCGGGCGAGGACACGCAGGTGAAGCCGGCCGAGCGTCTCTTCGATATCTATTGTCGATCGGTGGGCCGCAACTCGAAGCTGCTGCTGAACGTGCCGCCGACGCGCGACGGCGTGCTCCATCCGAACGACGTCGCCAGCCTGATGGCCTTCCGCGATCTGCGTGCGGCGCGCTTCGTCGAGGTTGGCAAACCCGCACGCCGCCTCGACGTGCGATTTGCGAAGCCGGTCCAGATCGCCGCCGTCAGGCTCGCAGAAGACATCGAGCAGGGGCAGGCCGTGGCGGGATTCTCAGTGCACGGCGAAGAGTCCACCGGCTGGCGCGAGCTCACCCGCGGCGCGACCATCGGCTGCGCGCGCATAGAGCGATTCAATCCTGTGACCGTCAACGCGATGCGCGTCGTGATCGAAGAGTCGATTGCGCCGGTCGCGGAGCTGACCCTCCGTGTCTACGTGGCGTCGTAGCGGGTCCGTGCCTGGTTGATCGTCCGATCTGAATGCCCGGCGGCCGCCGCAGCGCCGCCGCTCGCGGGCAGTATTCGCGTGCTGGAATCGCGCAGGTCCGACATCAGCCAGGTGCGCTTCGAGCTTTCACACTTCTCGATGGCGGTGCAAACGCGAGCACCCGGCCTCGGTCCCCTTCACAGCGTGCGTCGCCTGGGGCGCAGGCGCGCCATTACTCTCTGCGGGTCGACCGCCGGGTGGAACCTGCGCGCCGCGGGAAACTGCAAGTACAGGATCGAGCCCGCCGCCAGGAAACCCAGAAGCCATGAATGGATCCGGATCGCCCGGAGGATCTCGCATGACAGGAAAACGTAGACGGAAAATCGCGCCCGCTCGTGGCGGCCCAGCATCAACGCGCCGACCACCGGCGCGATGATGAAATAGACGAATGCATCCCAAGCCTGTTGGCTGCCGAAATTGAGCCAGTGCGTGTGGAAGAACAGCGCGACAGCATGAAACACCGGACTGGCCAGCAGCACGAACGTCAACAGCCAGAGTCCGGCCGGCCGTCGCCCGTCGTCCGCGGTTTCAGGTTCCATCGGAGGAGTGTACGTCACGCAAGTTCCTGTGATCCGATGGCCGCGACTACTTCACCAGCTCATTCAGCACTGGCGCAGCGAGGCCCGTCATCGTCTTCTTCGTCGGTGTGTCGAGCGTGAAGACGGCGATGTCGTTGGTGCCCTGGCGGAGCCAGGGACCTGGAATGTAGAGCGTCTGCTGCGGGCCGATGGACCAGAACCGCCCGAGATGGTGGCCGTTGACGACGACGGTCCCCTTGCCCCAGCCACGGGTATCGAGGAACGTGTCGCCGGTGGTCGAGAGGGTGAAGGTGCCGCGGTAGAACGCCGGGCCGGTGGCACTGGCCACCGTCTGCTGTGTCGTCATCGGCATCGATGACATCGGCAGCGGAAACACGTCCCACGTCGTCAGCTCGCGACCGTCGAGTGTCACGGCCGTCGTGATGCCTTTGCGTTCCTCGCGGATCGGCTTGTTGAAGTTCACGCGGCCGAGATTCTCGACGAGGATGTCGAGATCGGCGGGACCGGCTGGGACGTCGATGACGAGCGAATTCTGCGAAGACCGCCGATCGAGCGTTCCCGCCAGCGCGCGATTCACGTAGACCTGTGCATAGTCGCGGACGTCGCGGATCTCGAGCGTGCCCTCGAGCGGACCGGTCAGCCGCGTGCGGTACAGGATGTAGCCGTACGACTGGTCGAAGGCCTCCATCGGCCGCGGTCGCTCGACACGCTGACCCTTGCCGAGCGTCTCCCACAGCGTCGCCGTGCGTGAGAGTGCGATCTCGGGCAAAGAGATCGGCGTGGGGACGGTCGGAATGTCGGGCGGCGTCACCCTCGTGTGCGCGGCGATGAGATCGCGGAACGCCAGGAACTTCGGCGTCACGCGGCCCGACTCGTCGAGCGCGGCGTCGTAGTCGTAGCTGGACGTCTGTGGAAAGTAGCGGCCGTTGTCGATGTTCGCGCCGTTCATGAAGCCGCGCGTCGTGCCGCCGTGGAACATATAGAAATTGATCGAGTAGCCGCGCTCGAGCATCCACGCGAGTTCGCGCGTCTGGCGAGCCAAGTTCGTGGAGTTGTGCGGCCGGCCCCAGTGGTCGAACCAGCCGGCCCAATACTCGCCGGACATCAGGGGCGTGCCGGGGCGGAAGGCTGCAAGCCGCTTGAACGCGTTCTCGGCGCCGCCCACGCCAAAGTTCACGACTGCCGGAACTCCGTCGAGCGTGCCGTTCGGCAACTGGACGTCGCCATCTGCCGTGTACATCAGGGCGCCGCCGAAGCCCGCGTCGAGGAGTGCGCGCCGGTGCCATTCGAGATACGCCTTGTCCTTGTCGAACGATCCGTACTCGTTCTCGAGCTGCACCGCAATGATGGGTCCACCGCGACTCGAGAGCAGCGGCGCGAGCTCGCGCCCAAGCCGTGTCAGCCAGCGCGCCGCCGTGCGCGTGAACTTCTCATCGGTGCTCCGCAGCACCAGCGAGGGATCGGCGAGGAGCCACGCTGGATAGCCGCCGAGCTCCCATTCGGCGCACACGTATGGGCCGGGCCGGACGATGACGTGCAGCCCTTCGGCGGCGGCCTCCCGCACGAATGCGGCGACGTTGTTGTTGGCGCTGAAGTCGAATCTCCCGGGCGCCGGCTCGTGCAGGTTCCAGAAGACGTACGTCGAGATCGTGTTCAGTCCCATCGCACGCGCCATTCTGAAGCGGTCGCGCCAGTACTCGCGCGGGATGCGCGGGTAGTGCATCTCGCCCGACAGGATCTGCAGGGGCTTGCCGTCGAGCAGGAACTGACCGTCGCCGGCGGCGAGTCGCGTCGAGGACGGCTGCGCGCCAACGAGGAATGCGGCGATCACGGGGACCGCAGCGATGGTGCATCGGATCGACGTCAGTTGCAGGTGGACCTTCCTAGTTTCGAGGGAGCTCCGAGCTTCGTTCAGCCAGCGCCAACCCTTCTCCGATCTTCGCTTTCATCTTCGTGATGAACCGTCTTCCAGTCCCAATTGTTCAGAATCAGGTTCGCGACGAGAAGCCCCTTGAACGGCCGCGTGGACACGAACGGGTTCTCATACCACGACCATCGACTGGCAGCTCACCGGGAAGAAGGTCGAGAGCCGATGGCAAAGACCCGTACCAGGACGGCACCGGCAATGAATCCGCCGATGTGCGCCATGAACGCGACGCCGCCACCCGACTGCGGCCCTTGACCGAGGACGCCGTAGGCGCTGATCAACTGCAGGACGAACCACAGCCCCACGGCGACGTAGCCCGGAACGGTGGTCAGCATCCGCAGGATGATCACGCGCACCTGGCGCTGCGGATGCATCACCAGATAGCCGCCCATCACCCCCGATATTGCCCCCGATGCCCCGAGGCTCGGGATGAACGGATTGTCGCCGAACGCAAACGTCGACACCACGTGCGCCACCGACGCGAGGACGCCGGTCGTGAGATAGAAGAGCGTGTAGCGGGCGTGGCCGAGGTCGTCTTCGATGTTGTCGCCGAAGATCCAGAGGAACAGCATGTTGCCGAGCAGGTGCATCAGGCTGCCGTGCATGAACATCGACACCAGCAGCGTGAGATATACCGAGCCGGGCGTGGGCTGAAGCGCAATGGTCGCGGCCTCGTCGCCAACTTCGATGCGCACCGGTCGCGCGATGTCCTCGCCGGTACGGATCTCCTGCGGCACCGTCGAGAACGCATACGTGAACCGCTCGTTCGTGCCCATCCCCTGCAGGAACACGAAGACGAGCACGTTCATCGCAATCAGCAGGTAGGTGACATACGGCGTGCGCAGCCGTCCGGTGTTGTCGTCGCCGATAGGAAATACCATATGAGCGCCGAGCATACCCGAAAGGCGTACTCGACAGAGTGGTCCTCACCCTTCTCCACTACAATGAACCGCCTGATTGGCAAAGGAGGACGCGATGAGACCGACGACCGTTCTCGCTTGTTCGTTCTCGCTCGTTTTGACGGCGCCCCTGCGGGCGCAGACATCCGCACGGCAGCCCATTTTTCTTCCCGCCGCAGACCTCAAATGGACGGATCTCGATCCCCAGGGCGCGCCAGGCGTCAAGGTCGCGGACCTGTGGGGTGATCATGCGAAGGGGGCCTTTGGGGCCTATCTCAAGCTGCCTGCCGGATTCGCGGCTCCGCTCCACACGCATACCTATGCGATGAAGGTTGTGTTCTTGTCGGGCACCTACATCCAGGCGCCGGAAGGAAAGCCTGAACTGCGGCTCGGGCCAGGCTCGTACATGATGCAGCCCGGCGGAAACTATCGGCACACAACCTCCTGCGACAAGGCGTCGGACTGTGTGTTCTTCGTCGAAAGCAGCGGGAAGTTCGACCTCAAGGTCGTCGAGACGGCAAAAACGCCGCCGAAGAAGTAGCGGCGCTCGTGAGCACGAGACTCATCATCGGTGTCACCGCGGCGATGCTGCTGGCGACCGATGGTTACGCCGATACTTATCCGCGCCAGCCGGCGATCGACATCATCCACTACGTCTTCCGTCTGACCGTGAATGACAGCTCCGACCGCATCGCCGGCGCGGCGACGGTCACATTTCGCGTCGTACAACCGGTCGGCGAGCTCGTCCTCGACCTGACATCCGCGGCGGACGGCAAGGGGATGACGGTATCTGCCGCAACCGTCGCTGCAACGACGATCGCATTCACGCACGCGAGCGATCGGCTGCACATTCCGCTGCCGTCTACGGTGAAAGCGGGAGATGAACTGCAGGCGACGGTCACCTACAGCGGCATCCCCGCTGAGGGCCTGCGATTGATCAGGAACATCCACGGCGAGCGGACGATGTTCAGCGAGAACTGGCCGAACCGCGCCCGGCAGTGGCTGCCGATGATCGATCACCCATATGACAAGGCCACCGGCGAGTTCATCGTCACCGCGCCGTCGCACTATCAGGTGATCGCCAACGGACGGCTCGTCGAGGAAGCAGACCTCGCTCCTGGCATGCGCCGGACGCACTGGAAGCAGTCCGTCCCCATTGCCTCGTGGCTC
>DATLLF010000133.1:0-2382 GCA_035537955.1 Vicinamibacterales bacterium
CGCAGGCCGGACAATCCCTTGCCCGCCGCCTCGACGGCGAGCGCCTTGGCGCGGAAGCGATCCTTGAAGGTCTGGCTGGCAGCGACAAACGCCGGAATCGATTCCAGCTCCTCCGCGTTGATCTGCTTGTAGGTGACGTCCAGCTGCGCGCGCGCCGTCTCGATCGACACGCCAGGCTTCAGCCGGCCGATGACCGTAACCCACCGGGAACGCCGATTGTCGAGGTCGTCCCAGGTCGGCGTGATTTGCGCCTTCATCATCAGGGGCACGAACAGGTCAGGGGCGTTCACTGCCAGGACCCCGGAGAAGGTGGGCGGCGCGATGCCGATCACGGTCATCTGCGTCGTATTGATCGTGAGCGAGCTGTTGAGCACCTGCGGGTTGCCCGCGAAGCGGCGCATCCAGTAGCGATGGCTCAGCACCACCACCGGATGCCCGGCCCGGACGCGATCGTCATCAGGCGCGATTGCGCGGCCAAGGACCGGACGCACGCCGAGCACCTCGAAGAAGTTGCCCGACACGAGCTCCACGTTGACGCGCTCCGCCTGACCCTGCTCGACGAGGGTGGCGTCGAATCCGGCGCGAGCGATGGTGCCGCTCAGGACGTCGTTCCGATCCCGGAAGTCCTGATACATCGGATACGAGAACGTCTGATCGTTCATCGTCCGGCCGTTGAACGGGCCCGGACCGTCGAGCTGCACCAGTTCCTCGGGGTTGGACACCGGCAGCAGCCGGAGGAGCAGCTGATCAATCAGCGAGAAGATGGCGGTGTTGGGCCCGATGCCGAGCCCCAGCGTGAGTATGACGACCAGCGTGAAGGCGGGCGCGTGCCCGAGCGTCCTGAGCGCGTGACGGAGGTCGGTGACCATGGGTGGGCCTCAACCGCAATCAGACGGCGCCGGCCCGCGGGTGGTTGGCTCGTCCGCGAGATTCGAGGGACGATCGGCGTCCCGCGGGGGGACGATGAATAGTCCTAATTCATTACCTGGTGCGCCTCCCACCACACGCGCGCCCGCTCGGGAGTCCACGCGTGCGCGACTTCGATCGTGGCCAGTCGCTGCGAGAGTTCTTTCGCGGACTGCGGCCGTTTGGCGGGGTCCTTGGCCAGACACGCGAGCACCAAATGATCGAGCGACTTCGGAATCGGTTGATCGGTGCGTGCCGACGGTGGCGTGGGCGTGCTTTGCGCGTGCTGGACGAGGACTCCCATGGGTGTCTCCGCCGTGAAGACGAGCTTTCCAGTCAGCAGCCAATAGGCCACGCATCCGGTCGCGTAGATGTCCGCGCGTCCGTCCAGTTCGGCACCCATCGCCTGCTCTGGCGCCATGAAGGCCGGGGTTCCTTGTAGCGCGTTTTCCTGAGTCCCGGCTGAACCCGTTTCCGCAACATCACGAACGGCGTGCACAATTCCAAAATCGAGCACTTTGACGAAATCGAACTCTTCGCCGTACTTGCAGACGAAGATGTTCGCGGGCTTGATGTCGCGATGGACCAGACCGCAGGACTGGGCTTCGGACAACGAGTGGCATACCTGGCGGATCAAATGGATCGCGCGATCGGCAGGGACGGCGCCGAACCGCCGTACCAGTGAATCCGCGTCGAGCCCCTCGAGCAACTCCATCGCGTAATAGAACGCGCCGTCGCTGGCCACCCCGAAGTCGAACAGGTTGACGGTGTGAGGTGAGCGCAGGCGCGCGATCACTTGCGCCTCGCGTTCGAATCGGTGCAAGGCCGCGTCTGACACGCCGCCGGCGAGCGAAGGACGAATCAGTTTGATCGCGGCCGGCCTGGCCAGCATCCGATGGCGTGCGCGCCAGACTTCTCCCATGCCGCCTTGTCCGAGCTTTTCTTCAAGGTGATAGCTCCCGAGCTCCCGCGCACGTCTGATTTCGCTGCCGAGTCGATACAGGACACGAGCGCCGAAGTACGCCATGCCCACGACGACGAGATAGGGGAACACGAGGCCAATGAAGAACTGCGCTGGTTCGATACGCAAGGTGGTCGTCCCGGACGCCAGATGCAATCCAATGATGACGGAGACCGAACTCACTGACACCAGCGCCGCGACCAGCGCGCGTCGCGGCGCGGTCGGGACGACGATCGTGAACAGGACCACCCAGACCGCGACCCAGGACAATCCCAGGTAGCCTTGATGACCGTCGATTTGGCCCGGGTCCCCGAACTCCGCGGCCGCTATCGCATAGCTGCTCGCCACCTCGAAGACGAGGCCGATGTTCATGGCGGTCGCCACCGGCAGTGGCGGGCAGCGAACGACAGCTGCCACGACAAGGGCGACGATGATCCCTGCAACGGCGGGGGCCCACTGCACGACGCTCCCGAAAAACCGTGCGCGATCGGCCGTGAACACCAGCGCCGGCAGGA
>DATLLF010000134.1:0-2310 GCA_035537955.1 Vicinamibacterales bacterium
ATGCTGGCGCTTCCGCTGACGCGCGAGATCCTCAACGCGCGCGAGCTCTGGGCGCTGCGCGACGCAGCCTTCGACGTCGATCAGGGCACGGTGCTCGGCGTCATCGGCTCGAACGGCGCCGGCAAGAGCACCCTGCTCAAGATCATCGCCAGGGTCATCGCGCCGACCAGCGGACGCATCCGTGGACACGGCCGCGTCGTCTCGCTGCTCGAGCTCGGCGCCGGCTTCGACGATGAGGCGACGGCGCTCGAGAACATCTACATGAACGCCGCGATCAACGGAATCCCGCGCGCGGTCGTGCAGCGGCGCCTCGACGACATCGTCACCTTCGCCGAGATCAGCGAACACCTCAACACACCGCTGCAGTACTTCTCGAGCGGCATGTACCTGCGGCTCGCCTTTTCAGTGGCGATCAACATGGAGCCGTCGCTGCTGCTCGCCGACGAGATCCTCGCCGTTGGCGACCTTGCGTTCCAGGAGCGGTGTCTGCAGAAAGTGCGGGAGCTGGCGCGCGACACCGGGCTCACGGTGCTGTTCGTGTCGCACGACATGGAAGCCGTGTCGAGAATCTGCGACCGCGTGATCTGGCTGAAGGAAGGCGCGCTCCACCGCGACGGCTCTCCGGAAGAGGTCGTCACCGAATACCAGAACGCGGCCTGGGACACGTTGACCGTCGCGCCCGGCTACAAGGGGACGAGCCACGCCGCGAAGTACGGCGAGATCGTCGACGTGAAGCTCCTGACGATGGACGGACGGGAGATCGGGTCGCCGCCGCGGTCGGAAGACGTCTTTCTGCGAATCCGCTTCCGCACCCGGCGGGCGAAGGCACGGGCACGCTGCGCGATCGACCTCATGACGAAAGGCGTTCTCGTGTTTCGGTCCGCGCAGCCGGAGCTCGTGCCCGTGGCCGCTGATATGGCCTACGAAGCGCTCGTCCGGCTTCCTGCAAACCTGCTGGCCGAAACGACGTACACGGTCAATGTCAGCATCATGCTGATTCGCGGCGAGGGTGAGGAGCATGCGCTCGTCGTCAACAAAGCGATCGCGTTCCTGGTCTACGGCGAGCAGGGCGTGACGGCGGAGGACGGGCGTCATCGAACCGGCGTGGTGAATCCCACGCTCGAGTGGACCCTGCAGACGGAGCCTGATGCTGTCCGGGTCTGAAGTGGCCGCCGCCCACACCGAGATGTGGGTCATCGAACCGCGGCGGCATGGCGCGTTCTCGCGCCTCCGCGAGCTCTGGTCGTACCGCTACCTCTGGTGGTACTTCGCCTCGGAAACGATCGTCTCGCTCTACCGCGGCAGCATGCTGGGCTGGCTGTGGCTCCTGCTACGTGTGGTCGCGCCCGTTGGCCTGAACGCTCTGGTCTTTGGCGGCATCTTCGATCTCCAAACCAAGGTCCAGCACGTCCCGTACTTCCTCTTCTTCCTGTCCGGCACCATTACCTGGACGTTGTTCGAGCGGTCGCTGGTGTACGTGACACGCAGCCTGGAACGCAATCGGAAGCTGGTGACGCGCGTCTACTTCCCGCGGTTGATCCTGCCCATGTCGGCGATCGCACCGGGTCTCATGTACCTCGTGATTCTCCTGATCGTGCTGGCGATCACGGTTGTCGGCTTCCACCAGCGAACAGGCGTGTGGTACGTCCTCTTCACGCCGCGGCTGTTCGTGTCGGCCGGCGCCGTCGTCGCCAGCCTGATGCTGGTGATTGGCGTCGGCCTGTGGACATCCGTGCTCCAGGCGCGGTATCGCGATGTGCGGTATGCGCTCCGCTACGTCACTCCCTTCTGGTTCCTGCTGACGCCGGTGGTCTATCCGATGTCGGTGATCCACGACAAGTATCCCTGGCTCGTCGCCATCAATCCGATGGCGCCGATTGTCGAGGCGTTCAGGTGGGGAACGATCGGCGGCGACCAGTTTCAGGTCGTGCCCGCCGCGATCTCGTTCGGGATCCTCGTCGTTACGATGGTGACGGGGCTGTGGTACTTCAACCGCGAGGAAGCTGCCTCCGTGGACAAGTTGTGAGCCGTCAATAACTGATGAAGATCCTCTTCTCCATGCGCCATCCGGGCGCGCTGCGGAACTACACGTCGACGCTGAAGGAACTGGCGCGGCGCGGTCATCACATCCACCTGGCGTTCATGATGCAGGACAAGCTCGGCGACGGGCGCCTGCTGTGGGAGCTGACCAACGATCACCCGGAGATCACCTACCTCGAGCTCGGCAAGAAGACGCCGTGGCGGTTCTGGCTCGGGCTGGCGCGAGTGCGGAAGACCGGAATGCGGAAGAACAGGCGGATCGCCTTCGGG
>DATLLF010000135.1:0-4267 GCA_035537955.1 Vicinamibacterales bacterium
GTCGGAGACATCGAGACGATCGGTTGTCCCGACCCGCTCGACTCCAACGCCTTCGCGAGGCCAAAGTCCAGCACCTTCACGACGCCATCGGTCCGCAGCGCGATGTTCGCGGGCTTGAGGTCGCGATGAACGATGTGCTGCTCGTGGGCGTTCTCGAGCGCTTCTGTGATTTGCCTGGCGAGGGTGAGCGCTTCCTCTACCGGCAACGCGCCGCGGGCGAGTCGGGCGGCAAGCGTTTCGCCCCTGACAAGCTCCATCACGAGCGCCGCGTGCCCACCGAGTTGCTCGAGGCCGTAGATCTGCGCGATGTTTGGATGATTCAGCGACGCCAGCACCTGCGCCTCCCGGCTGAAACGGGTCAGACGGTCGGGGTCGGCCGCGAACGAGTCAGGAAGGACCTTCAGCGCGATGTCGCGATTGAGCTTCGTGTCGCGCGCGCGGTAGACCTCGCCCATGCCGCCCACGCCGAGCAGTTCGGTGATCTCGTACGAACCGAGGAGAGTGCCAGATGCGAGTCCCAATTTGGTGGTGCGGATTATATGACGCTCACACCGGTCAAGACCCGCGGCGTATTGGCGTCACAACATCGTGAGCGAGGGCGAGCTTGACGTCTCGACTGCTCGGTTGTCGGGCCTTTTGGCAGACGGCCCGCACACGGCCGCGAGACACTAGCAACCCTTTCTCTGGGTCTTCGGGCGATCCAAATCCTCGGCTTCTTTTGCTCGTCAAAGCGTTGGCCCAGCAGCGTCGCGTAATTGCGCGCGCGACGTTCCACTTCCGTCATCACTTCGAGCACCTCGTGATCCCGCACGATCGGGACGCTTTTGAAGCTGCTGTCGGGCTCACGCGCGGCGCGGTGCCGAGCAGCGACGATCGTGCGAGTGTGCCCTCGCCCATCCATCCGTCGTAGGCGTGATCGAGCGAGATCGCCAGCTCGCCCGTTTTCGACACCGACAACAACCGCGCATTGGGCAACGATAGTGAGGCGGATTCGGGATTGTCTGAGCGGGCCATGAACAGCTTGAGGGGCTGGCCGTTCCACGCGGCGACAATCGACTGTCCGTCGGGTGTGAACCGCGCGTCGCGGATCGTTCCTTTGTCGAACGTCAGGCGACGAAACTGGGCCTGCAACGAGGTGTCATCTGCCGCCGATGGGCGGCCGAGCCGCGCCCCAATGAAGCCGAGAACGGCGCCAAGAGTCACTGCTCCGACGACGCCCAGCCACCATCGCCGATAGCGGGGCGGCGGCAGCGCCGCTGCGGCAGATGTGCTGCTGCTGTCGATTGACGACTCGAGGGCAAACGCGAGATCGCGGGCCGACTCGAATCGTTCCTGGCGCCGCTTCTCGAGACACCGGCGAACCGCGCGCAGCACAACGGCTGGGACTGCCGCGTTCAGCGTGGATGGATCGGGGGGAATCCTCGCGCAGAATAGCTGCCATCGTCTCCGCAGCGGTCTCGCCGTTGTAGGCGCGGTCGCCGGTGAGCATCTCGTAGAGCACGCAGCGCGAAAGTGTCTGACCGATGATCGGCGGGCTCACCGCGTACCTGCGCCGGCGCCACGTAGCCGACCGTGCCGAGGACGGTACCAGGCGTCGTGCTGGAGCCACGGTCGAGACTCCAGCCCGGTCAGACCGCTTTGCACCGAGGTGTCGCGCGCCAGACCAAAATCGAGGATCTTCACGCCTCCCGTCGGCTGAGGAACACATTCTCCGGTTTCATGCCACCGCTCCGAGCGGCGCCAGGATCGTGTAAGGCCTAAGCGCCTGCCCCGTGGCGAGGTGACATCCGAGCGGATTACAGCCGTGCTGTTCCGCCGAGAATGGCGCATGACCGCAGCGGCAGGCAAGCCGGTGACCCTTCTCGTGTCGATTGTCCGGCCCCGTCACGCGACGCGGCCACCAACCGACGTCGATCCACCGATCTCGCTGCAATGAGCCTAGGCCGGGGCACACGACTCGGGCACTACGAGGTCATCAGTCCCCTCGGCAAGGGTGGGATGGGCGAGGTGTATCTCGCTGAGGACGTCCGTCTCGGCCGCCGGGTCGCGCTGAAGGTTCTACCAGCCGCCCTTGCCGACGACCAAGACAGCCTGGCCCGATTCATCCGCGAAGCCAGGGCGGCGTCGGCGCTGAATCACCCGAACATCATCACGATTCACGACATCGGCGACGCGGCGGGCACGCACTTCATCGCCTATGAATTCGTGGACGGCAGGACGCTCCGCGACGTCACCCGAAGGGCTCCGCCCGACGTCGCGACGGCGATCGACATCGGCATCCAGGTGATGTCGGCGCTCGCCGAGGCTCATCGCGCCGGCATCGTCCACCGCGACCTCAAGCCCGACAACGTGATGATCCGGACGACCGGGCTCGTCAAGTTGCTCGACTTCGGCATCGCCCGCCTGTCGAGGCCCGCCGCGGCGGATCTCACGTGGGCGACGGCGATGCCTGGGCGGACCGTCAGCGGAATGCTGATCGGCACGCAGCAGTACATGTCGCCCGAGCAAGCACGCGGCCTGGACGTCGATCACCAGACCGATCTCTTCAGCTTTGGCGCGGTGCTGTACGAATTGCTGTCGGGCACGTCTCCGTTTGCTGCCGGCACCGCCACGGACATCATCGTCGCGGTTCTGACACGCGACCCGCCGCCGCTGACGAAGGTGCCGCCCGCCGTGGCCGCTATCGTCGGCCGGGCGTTGCAGAAGGACCGCGCGCAGCGGTATGCGACGGCGGCGGAATTGCTGCTCGACCTCACCAACGCGAAACAGGCGCTCGGCGGGGACGTCGGCCGAGCGGCGCAGGCCGCGCGCCAAGACACCGACACCTCGCCGCAGCTCGCGACGGCGGCGTCAACAGCCACGCCGCGCGCCATGACGTCGCTCGCGGTGCTGCCGTTCGCCAACATGAGCGCGGACGTCGACAACGAGCACTTCTGCGACGGCCTGGCCGAAGAGCTGCTCAACGCACTGTCGAAGATCGACGCGCTCAAGGTGGCGGCGCGCACGTCTGCTTTCACGTTCAAGGGCAAGTCCGTCGATGTCGGCACCATCGCGAGGACGCTCGGCGTCACCAGCGTGCTCGACGGCAGCATCCGGCGCTCCGGCAATCGCCTGCGGATCTCCGTGCAGCTTGTCAACGCCGCCGATGGCTATCAGGTGTGGTCGGAGCGCTACGACCGCGAGATGCGCGATGTGTTCGAGCTGCAGGACGAGATCACCCTGGCGGTCGTCGGTGCCCTGAAGCTGAAGCTGTTCGGCGCGGAACGTGCCGCGGTGCTGAAGCGCTACACCGACAATGCCGAGGCCTACGAACTGTTCCTGAAGGGCCGCCACCACTCCTACAAGTACACCGCGCAGGGCTGGCAACGCGCGATCGAGTTCTTCGACAAAGCGATCGCCCTCCAACCAGACTATGCGCTGGCCTATGCCGGCCTCACGGCGTCACGCGGCTGCCAGTGGTTTTTCGGCATCCTGCCGGCCGAGCAGGTGATCCCGCAGTGCAAGGCGGACCAGGCGCAGGCGCTGGCCATCGACGACAATCTTGCCGACGCATATCTCTCGCAGTCGATGATCACGTTCTTCTACGACTGGGACTGGCGCGGCGCCGAGCGGGCGTTCACCCGGTCGATCGAGCTCAACCCGAACAACAGCGAGGCCCTGTCGTACTACGCGTTGTTTCTCGTCTTCGATGGGCGCGTGGAAGAGGCCATGGCGGCCAGCCGGAAGGCGCTGGCGCTCGACCCACTGGCGCCGCTCATCAACATGAACGTCGGCTGGACTTACTTCGCCGCCAGACGGCCAGTCGAAGCGTCGCATCAGGCCGCGAAGATGATCGAGAACGATCCGGATTTCTACGGCGCCTACTGGCTGCAGGGCGCGATTCATCTGAGCGCAGGCGAGTACCAGGCGGCGGTCGGCCAGTTGCGGAGCGCCGTGTCGCTCGGCGGCCATCAGGTGGTGGTGGCCGACCTGGCGTCGGCCTGCAGCTTGGCTGGCGCCACTGCTGAGGCCACCGCCATCCTCGACCGGTTAGTGGACCTGCGGCGGCACCACTACGTGCCAGCCATCTGTCTGGCGCGCGTGTACAGCCGGCTCGGGAACACCATGACGGCGATCGAGTGGCTCGAGGCCGCCTGCGCCGAACGCAACGGAGAGATGGTGTTCCTCGAACAAGAGATCGACGGTGCGGCCGCCGACGACCCGTTGCGGCGACTTGGTGGCGAGCCAAGAGTCAGAGCGCTGCTCGACAGCATGCGCCTGCCAAAAC
>DATLLF010000136.1:0-28726 GCA_035537955.1 Vicinamibacterales bacterium
GCCTGGCGGCCGATGACTCGAGCGGCCGCGCGCGCGGCGCTGCTCGCGGCGCTCAGTGTGTCGCCACAGGCGCCGGCTCCTTCCACACCCGCGAAAACCATCGGCGTCCATGCGTGGGTGGAAAACGACGACGGGCTGCCCGCGTCAACAATGTCGCCAGCCGATTTTCAGTTGCTGGTCGACGGCACCCTCGTGCCGATCCAACAGATCGCGCCCCGCGCCGGTGGCACGTCCATCGTCGTGCTGATCGACACGAGCCGAAGCGTGACATGGGACAGGGAGGTGCTCGAACGGCACGTGAGCGAGTTCGCGGCGGCGCTTGGACCCGACGACCGCACTTCGATCGCAACGTTCGGTGCGCGAGCGAGCGTTCCTCCCTTCAAGGCAGCGCAACGCGACGTACGTGGCGAGCTGCGACTCGCGCTCGAACGCCGCGATCAGGAGGGATACGGCAGCTCTCCCGTGTGGGATGCAATGTATGAAGCGGTCACCGTTCTCGCGCGCGAGCCCGGCGCGCGCGCGATCCTCCTGCTCACCGATGGGAGAGCCACCGGCAACCGCTACGGCCTCGGCCAGGTGGCTGACTACGCGATGACGAACGGCGTCTGCATCAGCGCCGTTCTGAAGCACTCGTCGCAGTGGATCAGCCAGGGCGGAGGCACCGCCGCTCTGGTGCAGCCCGGTGCGCCGATCCAGGGGCTTGCTGCCTTTACTGGCGGCATGTATTTCACCTATCCCGAGAGTCAGGACGATCAGGCGAGGGCCGTATTCAAGCGCGTCGCGTCAACGCTTACGGCTACACACGTTTTCTCGTTTACCCCCCCGCAGTTCGACGGCCTGCCTCATCGGCTGGTGATACGGCCAATCCGCCAGTACGTAGACGTGCACGCCCCCTTGGGTTTCGTCGCCCGGTGAGTTAACCAGTCGCCACCCTCCGTCGTATAGAGCAAAAAGCTTCGGCGAGAACCAACTGTTTGGGTGCTCGTGTCGTCTACGTACGGGCGACCGGGCGGGCCGTCACACGATCAATGCGCGGATACGAACAGATCACGGTCATTTTGTGCGTTTGCGGGACGCTCGCGTCTGCGGTCATTGCGTCGCACGACAACGCTCTCGCGCAGGCACCTGACGAACGCGCCGAGAAGGTGCTGGCCGACGCGCGCGCGGCGCTCGGCGGCACGGAGAAACTCGACGCGGTGAAGAGCTTCACGACCACCGGACGCACGCGACGGGTGCAGGGAGACAACCTCGTTCCGATCGAGTTCGAGGTACTGGTCGAGCTTCCCGACAAGTACCTGCGCAAGGACGAAATTCCGGCGCAGGAGAGCGATCCGACCACGACTGGATTCAATGCGGAGGTGCTGGTGCAGATTCCGCCGCCGGCGCCTCCCGAGCCGCGGCCCGGCATGCCCGCTCCTCCGCCCGGCATGTTCGAGAACATGCTCAAGCAGCGGCTGGTAGCGGCAAAGCAGGATTTTGCCCGACTGATGCTCGGCCTGTTCGCCACCTCGTTCAAGGCGTATCCGCTCACATTCAAGTACATCGGCCAGGCTGTAGCGCCGCAGGGCAAGGCGCACGTGCTCGAAGCGACGGGCGATGCGAACTTCCAGATGCGCTTCTTCGTCGACATGGAAACGCATCTGCCGATCATGGTGTCGTGGACGGGGCCCGCGCGGCCCACCGCACCGTCACCAGGTATGAGAACGCCTGCTCCAACGGAGGGCAGGCCTGCGGGCCGCGGTGCACCGGGCGCTCCCTCCAGCCCCGGTGCCACCGCACCCGCCTCCGCGCCGGGTACTACGCCGGCCGGCGCCACGGCGGGCAAGCCCGCCCCACCCTCGACGGCAGCTCCCGCACCCTCGACGTCAACTCCCGCACCCTCGGGGCCAGAGCAACGCCTCTATTTCTCTGATTACCGGGACGTCGACGGGATCAAACTCCCGTTCCGGCTCCGTCGCGGGGTCGGCACGAGCACCACCGAAGAGACCACGTTCGACCGTTTCCGCATCAACCAGAAGATTGATCCACGAAGATTCGAGGTCCGGAAGTGATGCGTTTCACGATCAATCTCTGCGCCGCCCTCGCACTACTCGTTTGTACTTTTGCGTCGACCGCCCACGCACAGCAGGCGCGATCGGCAAAGCTGCTGCTGACCGTCGTCGACCAGACAGGGGCGGTAATTCCCAACGCGGTCGTCACCGTGACACGGATCGACGATCCGGCGAAAACGGTGACCGGCCCGGTGAAATCCAATGAGGCTGGTCTGGCGATGGTCGAGGGACTGCCGCCGGGCAGCTACGACATCCAGGCGGAGTTTCCCGGCTTCCAGATACGTCTGATGCAGGGCATCAGACTGCGCGCGGGCGACAACAAGCAGGTGGCGATCCTCACGATCCAGAACCTGCAGGACGAGATCACGGTCGGCCGCGACAAGCAGAGCGCGGCCGCGGACCCCAAGTCCACCTTCGGCACGGCCCTGACGCGTGAGCAGATCCAGGCGCTGTCGGATGACCCCGACGAGATGAAGCGGCAGATCATGGACATGGCGCCGGACGCGGTGCTGCGCATCGACAGCTTCGAAGGAGGGCAGCTGCCGCCGAAGGCGCAGATCAAATCGATTCACATCACGCGCGATCAGTTCGCCGCGGAGAGTCACTACGCCGGTGCGCATTTCATCGACATCGTCACGCAGCCCGGCATCGGGCCGCTTCGCGGCGGCACGAACTTCCGGTTCCGCAACCGATCGTTCGTGGCGAGCAACCCGCAGACGAATTTCAAGGGACCGGAGCAGTCGCGCAACTACGGCGTGAACTTCGGCGGATCGCTGATCAAGGACAAGAGCTCGTTCTCGCTGTCGATCAACGGCGGCGATTTCTACGATGCGCCGACGATCGTCAACGAGGGACCGAAAGGGCGGCGTGTGGAAACGCTGCCGATCAAGCGCCGCCGCGAGAACACCTTCACCTACGGGAACTTCGATTACGCGCTGACGAAAGATCAGACGCTGCGAATGAGCTTCAATACCGAGAACTTCTCGAATACGAACCTCGGCATCGGCCAGTTCGATGAACTGGAGCGCGCGTATGGCACCGACGAGAATTTCGCGACGGTTCGACTGCAGGAGGTGGGCCCCCTCGGCCGCAGGTTTTTCATCAACACGCGCATGCAGTTCAATTACCAGAAGAGCGCGCGCCAATCGGAAATCGAAGTACCTACCGTCCAGATCCTCGACGCGATCACGAGAGGCGGCGCGCAGCAGCGCGGCGGCCGACGCTCGCGAACCCTGAACCTGATGTCTGACCTCGACTACGTGAGAGGGATTCACTCGTTCCGCGCCGGCATCGATATCAACGGTTCGTCGTTCAGCTCGAACGAGGACTCCAACTATCTGGGGACGTACACGTTCGAGAGCAACGACGCGTTCAACGCCGGCACACCGCGCAGCTACACGAGACGTATCGGCGACCCTCACATCGATTACAACAGCTTCCAGGGCGGGTTCTATATTCAAGACGACATCCGCGTCCGCAAGAACCTCACCCTCAGCCCCGGCCTGCGCTACGAGTTGCAGACCCACGTCGACGAGATGAGCAACTTTGCGCCGCGCGTCGGTCTCAACTGGGCGCCGTTCAAGAGCGGTAAAACGACGATTCGCGCGAGCTGGGGCATCTTCTACGACTGGTTCAGCACGGCAACATACGAACAGACGCTGCGCATCGACGGTTTCCGTCAGCAGGAGCTGAACATCATGGATCCGACTTACCCGGATCCTGGAAACATCGGCAGCGTCACGGCCACCAATCGCTATCTGATGGGCGACGATCTCGGCATGGTCCGGTCGATGCGCCTGAGCGCCGGCGTATCACAGACGATCACGCCGAGGATCCGCTTCACCGCCACATACGCCAACGTGCACGGGTATGGCGTGCTGCGCGGCGTCAATCTCAACGCCCCCGTGAACGGCGTCCGTCCCGATCCGCAGTTCGCGAACGTGATCGAGATCGCCGAAGACGCACGGTCGGCGACGCACACGCTCTCGACAAGCCTGGGGATCAGTCTGTTGACGCCCGGCCCGGCCGCGCAGCAGGCCCGGTTCAACTGGCGCCGCGGCTCGGTGAACCTGAATTACTCACTGGGCAAACAGTCCAACAATTCCGACGGCGCCTTCAGCGTTCCGTTCAGCGGCAGCCCGGATGGGGAATGGGGACCGGCGAACTTCGACGTGCGCCATCGGCTCAATGTCGGCCTCAACAGCCAGGCGCTGAAGAACATGAATCTGTTCCTGTCAGCGAACTACTCCTCCGCCTCGCCGTACACGATCCGCACGGGCCTCGATGACAACGGAGATTTGATCTTCAACGATCGCCCAACGGGCATCGGCCGAAATACCGAACGCGGTGAGGGGCAGTTCACCGTCAGCGGCAACCTCTCATACACGATCCCGCTGGGTAAACAGAGCCCCGCACCGCCGACTGGCGGAGGTGTCACGACGATCACCGCCGGAGACCGCGTGATCATGATGGGCGCGCCGGGTGGCGGAGGCCCCCGTTATCGCGTCACGTTCAGCATCAGCGCGCAGAACCTCACCAATCACGTGAATCACACCGGCTGGAACGGCGCGATGACGTCGCCGTTCTTCCTGCAGTCCACCAGCGTCGGGTTGCCGCGGAAGATCGACATGGGAGTATCGTTCAGCTTCTGACCTGTTTGCAGAGCAGCCCTTCAGGCTGCGACCGTGCGTCAACTCCCCCAGCGTCCAACTCTCGAGCTGCTTTGCTTGCGAAATGGGAGTTGGAGATTTGAAGTTGATCCTGCATAAGAGAATTACGGCGGGCAGATAAACCGGCGGCATGAACCGCCGCAGCGTGATCAGTCACCTTCAGTGCTAAAGTAGCCGCGAGCCGCGGGCTTCTCCTCATCCGCGCATCTTGTCGCGTGTTATCGCGCCGCACCCATTGCGCTGTTCGTTTTCTCATCCGGGTGCGTTCACAAGTCAGCGCCTCGTGTTCACCGCGGGGCGCGGAGCTCCTCAGGACCAGCGAACCAGATCGACTCGCCGGTCATTTGGGTGAATGCAATGATCGGACGTTCCTCCGCCTTCTCTGATCTGCTGACGGTCCTCGAACGGATTGCGGTGTACGACGTTCCGGTACTGATCGAGGGCGAGACCGGTACGGGCAAAGAGCTTGCGGCGCGCGCCATTCACTACGACAGCCGGCGTCGATCGGGGCCGTTCGTCCCTGTGAACTGCGGCGCTCTTCCCGATTCGCTGATCGAGAATGAACTCTTTGGACACTGCCGCGGCGCCTACACCGATGCGCGCGGTGCCCAGGTCGGCCTCGTGCAGCTCGCGCACGGCGGAACGCTCTTCCTCGATGAAGTCGACACCCTGTCACCCAAAGGGCAGGTGACGCTGCTGAGGTTCCTGCAGGATCTCAATTACCGCCCTCTTGGTGGACGAAAGGCGGAGCAGGCCGACGTGCGCGTCATCGCCGCGTGCAACGTGGAGCTCGAGCGGCTCGCCACCGAGAAGCTGTTTCGCTCCGATCTCCTCTATCGACTGAAGATCATGCACGTCAGAGTTCCACCCTTGCGCGAGCGTCATGGCGACGCCGAATTACTGGCGGCACACTTCGTCAGCGTCGCCAGTGCTCAGCACAACAAGGCACGGCGTGCGTTCGATCCGGAAACGCTGGCGTGGTTCGGCCGTTACGAGTGGCCAGGCAACATCCGTGAGCTCGAGAACCTCGTCTGCCGCGAATTCCTGTTGCGGGACACGCCGCTCATTCGGATCGCGGCACCTGTTGCATGCCGCGACGAGAATCGCCTCGCCGAGCTGAGTTATCGCGAAGCCAAGGCGCGCGCGGTGGCAGCATTCGAAGCGCGGTATCTCACCGATCTCATGCAGCGGGCGCACGGCTCCGTGTCCCTTGCGGCCCGCATGGCGCGCACAGAGCGTCGACATCTCGGACGCCTCTTGAAGAAACGCCAGCTTACGCAGGCTTCGTAGCGATAGATCGCACCCACCACCGGGTGCGCCCGCACCCGGCCGATTCTTCAAGGCTTCGTGTCCGAATGCCGTCTCACCCGCGTCTTCCCGCACCCACCTTTTTTCCCGCCTGAAATCGAACGCCGAGAATCCTTCGTGATTCCGCCGTGACGGCTGCGCCCCGCGGGGCACGACGCTTGCGCCCATACGAGCAAATAATTCCGGCCGCCGAGGCAGATGCAGGAAGCGGATGGATTCACCGAAACTGGCGCGGCTTCGCGAGGCCATTGTTTCCTACGCCCGACTCCATCCGGACGCCTCCGACACCGCCGAGGGCATTCTCGGATGGTGGTTGCCGGCAACCGGCTTCGAGGATGCGACGCTCCTGCTCCACGACGTGCTCGCTGAGCTCGTCGCCGCAAGAGTGCTTCGAGCGACGGCGCTTCCCGATGCATCCCTTTTGTATTCGGTCGCGACTGTGGACGAGTGATGTGACGAGCCGAGAATGGATACGCGAACAGACGCTGCGGACGCCGACACGCTGACGCCGACGCTGCTGTTCGCCTCGCTGCGGCGTCTCGACGGGCTCCTCGAGCGCGCGATCGCCGCCGCCGAAGCGGCGTACGGCAGCAAGGCGGCATCCGATCCGTACCGCGGACTCTACATCGGGCGCGACGATGTGGATCGGCTGCTGGTGCGCGAACCTGGAGTCGCTCTGCTGACGCCGGGTCCGGGCGACGGCACCACTCGGCCGATGCACCTTCCCAGTCTGCTGTGGCTGCAGCGTAAGTTTGCGCTCTCGGCGTTCGATCTCGACGCGATCCTGATCGCGCTCGCGCCCGAAGTGGATCTTCGCTACGAGCGTCTCTACGCCTATCTGCAGGACGACGTCACGCGACGGCGGCCGAGTGTCGATCTCGTGTTGAACCTGCTGTGCGCTTCGGCGGAGGCGAAGTTCCACGCGCGATCACGATTTCTGCGTGACGCGCCGCTCGTTCGCCATCAACTCGTCCATCTTCCCCTGGAGGGTGGTCCTGGTTGGCCGGGTCTGCTCGCTCGTCCCGTACACCTCGATGAATCTCTCGTCCGGCACTTGCTCGGTCATGCGTACGTGGACGCTCGACTCGAGCCGTTCACGCGGCTCACACGACCCGAGGTCGAGCTCGCCGCGACCGCGCTTCCTCCTCGGATCCGCGCGGCGTTCGCCGCGCTGCTGGCAGACCGTGACCGTCGTCCCGTGCGCTTGTACCTGCGTGGACCCGAAGGCGTCGGGCAGGAATGCATCGCCGCAGCGATTGCGACGGGGCTTGGCGTTCCGTTGTTGTCAGCCGATCTACGCGACCTGCCGGTTTCGCCCGCGGAGTTTCGAACAGCGGCGTCGCTGCTCTGCCGCGAAGCCCTGCTTCGCGGCGCCGTGTTGTTTCTCGACAGGCTCGACGCGCTGCGTGTCGAGGACCGCGCCCCGCACTGGCGAGCACTCTCGGAGGATCTCGCGCGGCTGTCGATCGACGTCGTGCTTGCCGGCACCAGTGCGTGGACAGGCCTGGAACTCGGCGCGGGCGCTGCCGCCGTGGACGTTGCGACGGTGCGGCTCGAAGCGCCTGAATTCAGCGTTCGCCGCACCGCGTGGCACGAGCACATGCCCGCGGGATCGCTGTCGGAGACAGCCCTCGACGCGCTGGCGGCGCGCTTCCGCCTCGCCCCGCGACAGATTGCCGCGGCCGCCGCCGCCGCACGCGCCCAGGCGGTGCTTCGCTCGCTCGAGACCGGCACTCCGGCCGTGGTGGAGCTCGACGAGGTGTTCGACGCCGCGCGCAGCCAATCGACGCACAATCTGGGCACGCTCGCCCGGAAGATGGAGCCCCACTATGCGTGGGATGACATCGTTCTGCCGGCCGATCAACTGCAACAGCTCCGCGAGATCTGCAACCAGGTCATGCATCGCGAGCTGGTGTTCGGGCGGTGGGGGTTCGATCGCAAGCTCTCCCTTGGCAAGGGGCTGAACGTGTTGTTCTCCGGTCCGCCGGGCACGGGAAAGACGATGGCGGCGGAGGTGATCGCGAAAGAGCTGCGCCTCGACCTGTTCAAGATCGACCTCTCGCAAGTCGTCAGCAAGTACATCGGCGAGACCGAGAAAAACCTCAACCGCATCTTCAGCGAAGCGCGGACGACCAACGCGATCCTCTTCTTCGACGAAGCGGACGCGCTCTTCGGAAAGCGGTCCGAAGTGCGCGACGCCCATGATCGCTACGCCAATATCGAGATCGCGTATCTGCTCCAGAAGATGGAGGAGTACGACGGTGTCAGCATTCTGGCGACCAACCTGCGTCAGAACCTCGACGTCGCGTTCTGCCGTCGCCTCAACTTTACCGTCGACTTCCCGTTCCCCGACGAACACAGCCGCCTGCTGATCTGGCAATCGATGTGGCCATCCGCTACGCCGCTCGACGCGGGCCTCGATCTCGACTTCGTCGCGCGCCAGTTCAAGCTGTCGGGTGGCAGCATCAAGAACGTCGCGATCGCCGCCGCCTTCCTTGCCGCCGATCAGGGGAGTGCGGTCATGACGGCGCATGTCCTGCGCGCAACCCGCCGTGAATTTCAGAAGATGGGCCGGACCGTGTCGACGGCGGAGCTCGGCGGGTACGCCGATCTCGCGCTCGTCACACAGGAACAGGTGTCATGATCCGCGATTTGAGCGCGACGCTCGAAGCGGTGCTGACACAGCCAGGCCTGCCCACTGAGCTGGCAGGCGCGCAGATCGCATTCGACCGGCCGACGGAACCGTTCAACCCGCCACAAACGACGGTCGATCTCTTCTTGTACGACGTGCGCGAGAACGTCGAGTTGCGCGACAACGAACCAATCCGCCGCCACACCAGCATCGGGCGCGTCACGATCTCGCCGCCACCGTTGCGCGTGGCCTGTTCGTACCTGGTGACCGCATGGCCCGTGGGCGGGCCCGATCTTGCGCTGCAGGAACATCGGCTCCTCAGTCAGGTGCTCCAGCTGCTCTCACGTTTTCCGACGATTCCGGCGTCCTTCCTGGTTGGCGGCCTCGTCAATCAGGAGCCGCCGCTGCCGATGGTAACCGCGCAGACCGACGCGCTGAAGAACCCGGCCGAATTCTGGACAGCGATCGGCAACCGCCTGCGCGCCTCGCTCTCGCTGACGGTCACGGTCAGCATGCCGGCGCTCGATCCGGTCGAGACCGGTGTCGTGAGCACGATGCTGACGACCTACGACGTCGCTGGGGCGCGCGAGCTGCGCGTCGAGATCGGCGGGCGCGTCGTGGATCTCGCGGCGAAGCCGATCGCGGACGCGCTCGTCGACGTGGTGAACGCAGGCCTGCGGACGCGCACCGACGCTGACGGTCACTACCGCTTCGACAGCATCCCCGCAGGACCCGTCTCGGTGCGGGTCGTCGCGGTCGGTTTTCAGCCGAAGACTCAGGTCGTCATCGTACCGGGGCGGTCGGAGGATTACGAGATCACGCTTACACCGCTGTAACCCGACGGGGCAAAGGGAGACGGTATGGCAACAGTGTTCAACGCATTCGAAAAGACCCCAGGCGTCTATATCCAGGAGATCCTGGTACCGGGGCCGATTCCCGGAGTCGGCACCAGCACCGCGGCATTCATCGGTCCTGCCCGGCGCGGCAGGATCAATGACCCCGTGTCACTGACGAACTGGACGCAGTTCAAGGACGCGTTCGGACTCGCAGACGATTTCGGGCCGTACTTCCCCACTGGAGGCGTGTTCCTTCCGCACGCGGTGCGCGGGTTCTTCGACAACGGGGGCAGCCACTGTTACGTCGTCCGCGTCGGCACCGCCGCACGCGCGTCGCGCGCGCTCGACGATCGCGGCGCCGCGCCCAAGCCGGCACTCGTCGTGACGGCAAAGGACGAGGGCGTCGCCGGCAACGGGATCTCGGTGGAAGTGCAGGACTCCAGCCTTGCCACCGCCGTCGCAACGTCCGCCGAGTCGAACCTGACCGCCGCCGCCAACAAACAGGCGACGGTACCGGCACAGGCGGATGCCGACAGGTTCAAGCCTGGCGACATCGTCTTTCTCGAGGAAGCCGCCAAGAACGACCGCGTCACGATCGCAAGCATCACCGGCACAACGATCACGTTCGAGACGAATCTTGCCAACACGTACTCCGGTGCCGGAAAGATTCGCGTGGCGGATCTGTCGCCTGGGCAGACGCACATTCGCGTCGCCGACGTGTCAAAGCTCGAGCCAGGGACCTACGTCGAAATCAGCCAGGGCGGGCCGTCCGACACAGCCGTGATCCAGGCGGTTGAAACGCAGAGCAAGTTCGTCACGATCACGCCGGCGCTGACCAAGACGTTCACGTTGAAGGCCGGGGATCCGGCGGTCGACCTCAAGACGCGCGAGTTCACGCTGGTCGTCAAGACGCCCGGCGGCGGCACCGAGACATTTTCGAATCTCTCCATGGATCCTCGACACAGCGGTTATGTGCTGCGCGCACTCGCGGCCACCCCGCCGCAGAGCGTCGACGTGGCGCTCGCCGATCCGCCGACGCCGACGCCGCCGCCGAAGAACGTGCCGGCCGTCCTTGCCGCAACGGTACTCCAGGGAGGACAAGCCGACGACCTGAGCTCGATCACCAGCGTTGAATACACGAACGCACTGACCGCGCTGGAAAAGGTCGACGACGTCAACATCCTGTGCGTGCCGGACGGTCCCGACATGACGATCCAGAAATCAATGGTGGATCACTGCGAGAAGATGCAGGACCGGTTCGCCATCTTCGATCCACCCTCGAACCTGACGCCGGCGCAGATCACGGCTCTGCGCAACGATCCCAGCTATCCGGCGACGCGCAACGGCTACGCGGCGCTCTATTACCCGCAGATCTACGTGAGCAATCCGGTCGGACCCGACAAAGGTACGCCGCTGAAGGTGCCTCCGTCGGGCCACGTGGCCGGCCTCTACGCGCGCGTCGACAACGATCGCGGCGTTCACAAGGCGCCCGCCAACGAGTCGCTGCGAGGCGTTCTTCGCGTCGAACGCGCGCTCAGCGACGATGAGCACGGTCCGCTGAACGAGAAGAGCATCAACGTCATCCGTGCGTTCACGGGGCGCGGCATTCTCGTGTGGGGCGCGCGCACGCTCTCGACCGAAACGCAGTGGCGCTACATCAACGTGCGCCGGCTCCTCCTGTTCATCGAAGAGTCGATTCAGGAAGGGACCCAGTTTGCCGTCTTCGAGCCGAACAACCTGGAGCTGTGGCAGAAGCTCAAACGGCAGGTCAGCGAGTTCCTGGATCGCGTGTGGCGCTCGGGGGCGCTTCTCGGCGCGAAGCCGGAGGAAGCGTACCGCGTGCGCATCGACGATGAACTGAATCCTCCGGCGACGATCGCGCTCGGGCAACTCGTCATCGAAGTGCGCCTCGCGACGACGACACCCGCGGAGTTCGTCGTGTTCCAGATTATCCAGGAGCCCGGCAGAAAGATCGTCAACGAATAACTCGACGTGAGGCAACGCTATGGCTACAGCGCAACGGGTCGACCCCTACAGGAATTTTCGCTTCCTGGTCGAGATCGACGGGATCGTCCAGGCCGGGTTCGCGGAATGCAGCGGATTCGGCTCGAACCTCGAGGTGATCGAGTACCGCGAGGGCGGGGACGTCGCGACGGTCCGCAAGCTGCCGGGGAAAGTGAGTTATCCCGACATCACGCTCAAGTGGGGCGTGACCGACAACCGCGATCTGTACGACTGGCACCGCGCGGCGGTGAACGGCGAGATCCAGCGGAAGAACGGCTCCGTCATCCTGCAGGACGATCGCGGACAGGAAAAGATCCGCTGGAATTTCTTCAGCGCGTGGCCGAGCAAGTACGACGGTCCTGACTTCAGCGCGAAGGGCAACGATGTGGCGGTCGACACGCTGACCGTCAGTTGCGAACGCGTGGAGCGCGCGTAGCGCGGCGCTGCCGCGGGAGAACCCATCATGCTGCAGACAGAGTTCGAGTTCACGCTTCCGCTCGGGTACGCCGACGCCGAGGGCACACTGCATCGCACCGGCACCATGCGGCTGGCAACCGCGGCCGACGAGATCCTGCCGCTCAAGGATCCGCGGGTTCAGGCAAACGAGGCGTACCTCATCGTGATCCTGCTCTCGCGCGTCGTCACCCGGCTCGGATCGGTGCCGCAGATGACGCCGAAAGTGATCGAAGGTCTCTACGCCGCCGACCTGTCGTACCTGCAGGAGCTCTACAACCACGTCAATCGCAACGGCCACACGAAGGTGGATGCCTCGTGTCCGCGCTGCGATCACCAGTTTGCGGTGGAGATGATCGGTGCGGGGGGGTCCTAGGCTACCCCCTCAAAGCCGTGTACGAGGAGGTAGCCTTCGTCGCCTATCACTTTCACTGGCCGCCCGAAGCCGTGCTCAATCTCGAGCACGCGGAACGGCGCCGGTGGGTCGCCGAGATCTCGGCGATCAACGAACGCCTGAACGTGGAGTCATGACCCAGAACCGCTGGATTGCATGGGTGCGCCAGTTGCGCCAACGAAGGCATCGGGCGCCTGCGAGGGGCGTCGGCTTGACGATGACCTGGCTGCGAAGGCGCGAGCCGAAAATCCTGCACGTCACCGCGATCACTCGCCGTTTCGCGCAGACGACCATCGTGCAGGTAACCGCCGGCGCACACGTGACGTGGTCGCCGCGCTCCCGCGCGCACACGGTCGTCGCGCACGCGGCACAGCGCATGGTGGATCGACTCATCCATGCGGTGTCGGCCCCGCGTGAAGTTCACTCTCTCCGGCAATTCAGGGCAGGCAACGAACGTGTGGGCGCACGCGGCGCATTCCCCGGGAACGCCACGGCCGGACAGCTCCGCGCTCCCGAAGTCTCCGCCTCGAGTGAGGTCGCGAGGCACGTGAAGCCGCGAATCGGCACGCCCGCGCCATCACGACTGCGACCAACGGCTCCGATCCGTGACGAGCGTGTGCTCAGCGCGGGCGCGCTGAGGAGGCGGCAGGAGCGGATGCCGGCGGACCGGCCGTCGCTTCTGGTGCGCGCCGAGCGAACGGGCAGCCGTCAGCAGTTCAATGAGGTGCCGATGCAGACGTCTGGCGTAGCGAGAGCGCGTGCGGAACAGGCAACGTGGACCTCAACTGCCGCGGCGAACGTGGACACGCTCACCGACGAAGTGATCAGGCAGATCGACCGTCGTGTCATCGCGCAGCGCGAGCGCCTCGGTCGCGTGTAGCCGGGGGTCGCCATGGCACTGACGAAGGCGCGCATCACGATCGAGCACACGGGCGAACAGTTCGACGTCATGTTCAACCCGGAGGAATACAGCATCAGCAAGGACAACAACTTCGCGTCTCAGGCGATCCCGGGCCTGAGCTCGCCGCTCCTCCAGTTCGTGCACGGCAACCTCCGCACGCTCGACATGGAACTGTTCTTCGACACGACGCAGGAGCGCACCGACGTCCGCGAGCAGACGCAGAAGATCGTCAACCTCCTGAACATCGATTCGGACCTGCACGCGCCGCCGGTTCTGCGCATCGCCTGGGCATCGTTGCAGTTTCGCTGCGTGCTCGCCAGGGCCGGCCAGAAGTTCGTGAAGTTCCTCGACGACGGCCGGCCGATTCGCGCTCGCCTGACCGTGACGTTCAACGAGTTCATCGACGAGGAACGCGAGGCCAAGGAAGCGAACCGTCAGACCGCCGATTTCACCAAGGTCCACGTCGTGATCGAGTCGGAAACGCTCAGCGCGATCGCCGGCCGGGTGTACGGCGATTCCTCCTTGTGGAGGGCGATCGCCGTGGCAAACGGGATCGACGATCCACGCTCGATTGCGCCGGGGCAGAGCCTCAACATCCCCTCGCTGCCCTTCAACGATCCCGACACCGGCGAGGCGGTGCACTGAATGGCGCGCTTCCCCCGCTACGCGCCGGAGTTCTCGATCCGGATCAACGACGATCCGCTGCCGCCCGCGCTCCGCGCCGCGATCGGCAGCATCTCGTATCAGGACGGCATCGAAGGAGCCGATCGCGTCGAGATGACGGTCGCCAATCCAGGTCTGCGCTGGCTCGATCATCCGCTGCTCGCCGCCGACAACGGGTTCAAGCTGTCCATCGGTTACGCGCCGGATCCGCTCGAAGAGGTGTTCGTCGGTGAGATCACTGGCGTGGAACCGACATTCCCCAGCGGCGGCATGCCAACCATTCGCGTGACGGCACAGGACTTCCTCCAGCGCCTGACGCACGGGACGAAGGATCGCGCCTTCCTGCTGAACATTCCCTCCATCGGCAACTTCCCGCTGCCCGATGTCGCGGTCGCGGCGCTCGTCAGCGGCACCAACCTGCTGATCCCGTATCCCGACCCGGTCGGCGGCGCGCTGTCGGTGATCATCACCCTGGCGAGCTACCTGGCCTTTCCGCAATTCGCCCAGAAGGCCGCGCGACGGCAGACCAATCAGAACGACTTCCAGTTCCTGACCGAGATCGCCAAGGCGAACGGGTGGCAGATGTACATCGATCACACGCTGGATCCGCACGGGTACGTTCTGCGCTTCCAGTTCCTGATCCAGGACTACGCGCCCAGTCTCACGCTGAAGTGGGGGGCTTCGCTGGGCGAGTTCACACCACGCCTGACCACGGTCGGTGATGTCTTCGGAGTCTCCGCTCGCGTGTGGGTCGACAGCCTGAAGATGGAGTTCGTGATCGTCGCGTCGTGGGATTACGACCGCGCCAGCCTGAACCTGATGATCTATCCGAGCCTCGTCGGCGAGATCGATCAGGTCGTCGGTAAGGAAAACGCGAAGAAGACGCTCTCGATCAAACCCACGGGCTTTGCGCAAACGCCGCAGAAGATCCTGAGCGAGCTCCTGCCGCGATTGAACAACCGCCTGACCGGCTCGGGCAGCACCGTCGGCGATCTCAGGATCAAGGCAGGCCGGGTGATCAATCTCGAAGGGCTGGGCGAGCAGTTCAGCGGCCTCTACCGGATCACCTCCGCGACTCACACCATGGATGGCGGCGGCTTCCGCACCGCGTTCGGGGTACGCAAGGAAGTCTGGTTCGGCTCGATCCCCCTCCCCAGGGGTGCATCCGGCGCCATTCGCGCGCAAGGGCAATTCTCGGTGTCCGTCTGAGGCCGTCATGGAAAACGAAGGGCTCGTCTCTCGTCTCGCTGAACTCGGACCCGAGTCACTGCCTGACGGCTTCGCGATCGCGCCAGGAGTCGTCAAGAACAACCTCGACCTGATTGCCGAAGGACGCGTGCAGGTGGGCATCACCGCCCGCCCGGCCTTCGAGCCATGGGCGCGCCTCCCCGCGGTCGGCGGCGGATCGGGACGCGGATTCCTGTGGGTACCGCAGGTCGGCGACGAGGTGCTGGTGGCATTCGCGCAGAACGACGAGCGCGACGCGTACGTGCTTGGCGGCCTCTGGAGCACGCGCGATCGCCCGCCGCTCACGCTGCCAACCGACTTCCTCATCAAGCGCGTGTTGAAGACCGGCATCTCGGATGCACTCGGGCACGAGATCGTGTTCGACGATGCCCTGCAGTCGATCGAGATCACGAGCAGCACGAAACAGAAGATCACCATCGACCCACTGAAGATCGAGCTGGCCAACACGGCCGGCACGCTGACGATCACGATGGACAACGCGACACAGTCGATCTCGATCCAGGCGGGATTGAAGCTGGAGCTGAAGGCTCCGCAGATCTCCATCGAAGGGGTCCAGATCGACATCAAGGGGACGCTGGTGAGCGTTCAGGCCGGAGGCCCGTGCACGCTGCAGGGGCTGCCCGTGAAGATCAATTGAGGAGAGCGCGATGCCACCTGCAGCGCGAGTCGGCGATCCAACCGGCCATCCAGGCGTGATTGCCGGTCCGGGTGTGCCTACCGTCCTCATCGGCGGCATGCCTGCTGCCGTCGTCGGCGATACGCACACATGCGCGATGCCTCCCCTCGCCGGGCCGCATCCGCCGACACCGATCGTCAAGGGCAGCCTCACGGTGCTGATCGGCGGACGGCCGGCGGCGAGAGTCGGTGATCTCAGTGGATGCGGTGCGCCGATCGTGATGGGCATGCTGACTGTCGAGGTCGGAGGCTAGGGATGGCGAGTCCAGTCGAAGCGTTCCTTGGCGTCGGGTGGTCGTACCCGGTGTGCGTCGCGGCCGGACAAACGGCGGTTGCCGTGTTCGAAGACGACATCCGGCAGGCGATTCGAATCATTCTGGGCACCAATCCGGGCGAGCGCGTGATGCGCCCGGACTTCGGGGCAGGGATGAACGCGATGGTTTTCGAGCCGATGAGCGTCGCGACTCTCGAGGCCGTCAAGGTGCGCGTGCGGGAGGCACTCGTCGACTGGGAACCGCGGATCGATGTCGAAGCGGTGAACGCGTCGGTAGATAACGCGGAGCCGAACAGGCTGCTCGTCGACGTCACCTACCGCGTCCGCGCGACGAACACGCGGACAAACCTCGTCTACCCGTTCTACCTGCAGGAAGGACCCGCCCGGTGATCGACACGGCGACGCCTCGACTCGATGAGCGCGACACGGCACGCGTGTTCGAGCAGTTGCTCGCCCGCCGCGCGGGTTACGTCCCCGAATGGCTCGCAGCGGACAGGAGCGCGGGAGCGGCGCTCGGCTGGATCTTCTCGCGTTATCTCTACACGGTCCTGCAGCGACTGAATCAGGCGCCCGACAAGAACGAGCTCGCGTTCTTCGATCTGCTCGGGCTCGAGCTCGTGGCGCCACAGTCGGCGCGGGCGCCGGTGACGTTTCAATTGAGCGCCCAGGCGAGCAGCGGGGCGGCGCCTGCGGCAACCGCCGTGGCTGCACCGGCTCCGCCCGGCAGTACGGAACAGATCGTCTTCGAAACGGAACGCGCCGTTGGCGTGATGGCCGGTGGCCTGCGGCACGTCGTGTCGCTGTGGCCGGGCCGCGACGAATACATCGATCACTCTGCGAGCGTCACGGCGCACGCGCCGTTTCAACCATTCCTCCGCAAGGATCTGCAACCGACACCACACGCGCTGTACCTGTCACATGCGACGCTGCTCGCCTTGACCGGCAATGTCGACCTCGGCGTCGAGTTCGAACTGACGCATGCGGCCAGTGAGCCGCTCGAGGTCCTGTGGGAGTACTGGGATGGGCAGGTCTGGCGGCAATTCCTGGAGGATGTCGCCGGTTGCGATCCCATTCAGCGGGCGCTGCGCGACAGCACGAATGGCCTGACGAGCAGCGGCAGCGTTCGGCTGCGCGCGGACGCCGCCAAGGCGGCGCAAGCGATCGTCGCTGGAAACACCGGATACTGGGTTCGGGGCCGGCTCGCCGAACCGTTACCTGCCGATCCAGGGACCCTGCTGCCCGATGTCGAGTCAGTACGCCTGAGCACGACGGTCAGTCGGCCGCTCAACGCGGGGCTCCTTGCGTCCCCTCCGTATTCGATGGAGACCTCGGGCATCTCGGGCGTGCTGCGCAACGAGGCCGGCGAGCCCGTTGCCGGTGCGACCGTCGTCGCCGTCTCCCTCGACGATGCGAATCCGGCGGCTTTTTCGGACGTGACCGGCAGCGACGGCCAGTATCGCTTCGAGAGTGCGGCGCTCGACGATGTCTACAAATTCGATGTCCACGTCGCGCAGATCGACGCGACCCTCACACCCAGCGAACAGCCGTCGAGCAGCAGGCGCGGAATAGACCTCACGTTGATCGTTGACGGCGTCAAGCCCGACAAGGCGTTTGCCGACGGCACCGCGCTCGACGTCACCAAGCCGTTCTACCCCCTCGGACTGCAGCCGCAGCCGGGATCGACCTTCTACTTCAGCAGCGCCGAGATCTTCTCAAAACCCGGCGCAACCTTCCGTATCTGGATGGCACGGTCGAAATCGCCGCAGGACGAAGCCGGAGTTGCCGTCTCGATCGGAAGCACGACCTCGCAGGGCACGCGGCTGAACCACCTGCTGGTATGGGAGTACTGGAACGGCACCCAGTGGGTTGCGCTCGCGATGTCGACATCCTCGCCGCCATCTTTGGATCTCGACGTCACGGAGATCGTTGAGTTCGTGGTCCCCGCAGATATGGCGCCGACCAAGGTCAACGATCAGGAAGCGCTGTGGATACGCGTGCGCCTGATGAGCGGCAGCTTCGGCTTCAGCCAATTCGTGAGCTGGACCGCGGGCCATCAGGACAACAGCTTCACCTACGTCGTCGCGCAGCCACCGGCGCTGGCGACGTTTCGCATGGGATACAGCTGGGAGCACGGCCCGTTTCATCCCGACCAGGTCCTGACCTACAACGATTTTCGCTACGAGGATCGGACCTACGAATCGAAATGGCCTGGACGGACCTTCGCGCCGTTCTCACGCGTCAGCGACGTCACCCCGACGTTGTATCTCGGCTTCGACAAGAAGCCTCCCGTCGATCTCATCGGCCTCTACATCGACGTCGTCGAGGATCGCGCGGACGCGCGCGGCCCGGTGCTCATCTGGGAATACTGGAATGGCGTTGCGTGGCGGCCGCTGTCGGTCGATGACGAGACGCGGCACCTGCGTGTGCCCGGCATCGCCTCCTTCATCGCCGCCGATGACAGCGCGGCGTTTGCGCGTTTCGGCACGTCGCTCTACTGGGTCCGCGCGCGGCTGCGCGAAGACGGACCGCCGGGCGCCCCGACGATCAATGCGATCTATCCGAACACCGTGTGGGCCGCACAAGTCCGTACGCTGACCGACGTCCCGCTCGGCGCCACGAGCGGCATGCCGAGCGAGGTGCTGCCGATCGTACAGATCCCGGTGCTGGCCGGTGAAGTGATCGAAGTGCGGGAGCGCGTCGGTCAACGCGCGAACGTCGAATGGAGAATCCTCGCGCTCGAAGTGACGGGAGGCGATCGGCGGTCCATCGATGCGCTCGAGGCGCAGCTCGCGCAGGAAGGATTGCAGACCGACGTCGTCTACGAGGAGATCCGCCTGCGACGGGATCGCAGGAAAAAAGTATCCGAAGTCTGGGTGCGCTGGCGCGAGCGACGCAACCTGTTTTTCTCGGGATCGGAGGATCGTCATTACACGATCGATCGCGTGCGCGGGAGGCTGATCTTCGGCGACGGAACGAACGGCAAGATCCCGCCGCCCGGCGCGTCGATTCTCGCTCGGCGCCTGCGCACCGGCGGCGGTACGTCGGGCAACGTGGCACTCCGCAAGATCACCCAACTGCTCGGCGTCGTTCCAGGGATTGAGTCCGTGTTCAACCCGCGCCCCGCGGAAGGGGGCGCCAACACCGAGACGCTCGAGCAATATCGCGTGCGGGCGCCGCGCACACTGCGCCATCGCGGTAGAGCGATTACCCTCGCGGACTACGAGACGCTGGCGCGCGAAGCGTCGGCCGCAGTTGCGTCCGCGCGTGCGATTCCCGCGATGACGCCGTCGGGACGACGGCGGCCAGGCGCCGTGACCGTCGTCGTCATTCCGTACAGCCGAGACATGCAGCCCTGGCCGTCGTGGGGACTTCGCGATCACGTCGCCAGATTCATCGCGGAACGGGCGCCGGCCACCAGTGCCGCGGCGGGACGGATCTACGTGACTGGCCCCGAATATCTGCCGATTGGCGTCTCGGCGACGATAGCGCCGGTCGATGCAGATCAGGCCGGAACCGTCGAGAAGCGCGCCCGCGAAGCGCTGCTGACATTCCTGCATCCCCTCGCCGGCGGGCCGGACGGCCGCGGCTGGCCAGCAGGACGCGCGGTGTTCCTCTCCGATGTCGCGGCGGTCGTCGAGCGGGTCGAGGGAGTGGACTACGTGGAAGAACTGGCGCTGCTGCACAACTCGGTGGCGCAGGGCGTCAGCGTCGCGGTTGCTGCGCAGCAGGTCGTCGTCGCCGGAAACATCGAACTGCGCCTGAAGCGGGCTGAGCCGCGAGTGCCATGAATATTCCACTGCCCGATCTCGACGACCGCCGCTGGGCAGATCTGGTCGATGAAGGCCGGGCGCTCATCCCCGTGTATGGTCCCGAATGGACCGATCACAACGCGCACGACCCCGGAATCACGCTGATGGAGCTCTTCGCGTGGATCGCGGAGATGGACATCTATCAGTTGAACCGGATCCCGGATCTGCACAAAAGAAAGTTTCTGCAGCTGGTCGGGATCACGCCGCGCCCGCCGCAACCTTCGTGTGCGGTCGTGGCATTCGAGCTTGCGGCTCCGCCAGAGCTGTCGCTCCCGGCATCCGTCGAACTGAGTGGTGCCGATGCGGGAGGGATCCTCACCGCCTTTCGCACTCGGCGGGCCGTGACAATTCAGCCAGGCCGTCTGCAGGCCGTGCTCTCCGAAACAAACGAGGTGATCGCCGACCTCACCAACGCGATGCAGCGCGGCGAACCTCTGGAGGTATTCGGCAGGGATCCTGTCCGCGGCGCCGCGCTCTACTTTGGCTTCAGCGATCCCTTTGCGGTGAACTCCGAGGTCAGCCTTTTCTTCGACTCGTCTGATCCAGGCGCAGACGCAGTGGAGCACTCGCGTCTCGTCGACGACCTGCGCGATCGCGTGATGCCGCCTCACCACAGCGTGCGTCTCGAGTGGACGTTCCTGGCGCGCGCAGGCAACGGGACCGAGTGGCGTGAGCTGACGGTGGTGGATGAGACGCGAGCGTTGACGCTGGCCGGCGCCGTTCGATTTGCGATCTCCTCGCCGATGGCCAACGGCAGGATCGGCCGGGTTGATACGCCATTGCACTACGTGCGATGCCGCATCGTTGCCGGGTCCTACGACGCCGCCCCTGCCGTCGCACGCGTCTCGATGAACGCCGTGGGCGTCGAACAGTCGGTCCCGGTGTGGACGGACTGGACGACCGCACGCGGCGCCACGATCGCCGGGCAGCCTCCGTCGCGAGGGAGCCGGACGTCGTTCGACCTGACGCTGAATCCTGCCGGTCGCATCTCGAAGCTGACGATCCCAAGCGCGCAGCCGGGCGCGCCCGAATGGCTCATCCTCGACTTCGCGTCGTCATCGCCAACGGCGGACGGTCATTTGAGCGTCGAGGCCGTCCGTCTGGCATCCGGCACCGGCGCGCCGAACCAGGTCGTCGCGCTGCCGCAGTATCCCGTCGACGAGGCGACTCTCGAGTTGTACTCGGTGGAATCGGCACGCTGGACGAAGTGGTCGGTGAGACCGGACCTGGTGGCGTCGCGCGGCGGTGATGCCCACGTGATGCTCGATCCCGAACGAGGCACGCTGACGTTTGGTGACGGAGAACGCGGGCGGGTGCCGCCGCCCGAGGCGCTCCTGCTTGCGAGCTATCACGCGACGCGCGCTGAGCAGGGTGGGTTGAGCGCTGGAGGCGTGCACGCGCTCTCAGATTCCCGGCACAACCAGGCCCTCGTCGCACAACTGACGGAGGTGCGTAACCGGATCGCGCGCGTGCGAAACCCCGCGCCGACGTTCGGCGGGACGGCGGCGGAAACACTGGCGCACGCCGCAGGTCGCGCGGTGGTCGAACGAGACGCGCCCACGCGTGCGGTGACGGCTGAGGACTGCGAATGGCTCGCCAGGCGCACACCTGGAGTGAAGCTCGCCCGGGTGCACGCGGCTCCCAACCTTCACGCCGGTTTCCCTTGCGTCGTCGCCGCCGGCATCATCTCCGTCGTTCTCGTCCCGAGCCTCCCGAAAACACGGCCCTGTCCCAGCGTCGGCCTTCGGCGCGCCGTGGCCGCCTACCTTCGCCCGCGCCGCATCGTTGGTACGAGGATCGACGTGATCGGGCCCGATTACCTCGAGGTCGCTGTACGAGCACGCGTCCGCTCGCGTCCCGGCGGACGCACGAGCGGCGATCTCCGCAATGCGCTCGTGGCCGCGCTCAATGATTTTCTGCACCCGATCCTCGGTGGACCCGATGGAACCGGGTGGCCCTTCGGCAGAGACGTGTATCGCTCGGAGGTTCTGCAGGTGCTCGACCAGGTACCGGGTGTGGACCACGTGCTCTCACTCGACTTGATCGTCGCGGGTGGGGGGCCGCAGTGCGGCAACATCTGCCTCGGCCCTACCTCCATCGTCACACCGGGACGGCACGAAATCGAGGTCGTGTGAAATGACGATGGACGCTGCCGGCGCACTCGGCCTGAACCGCATCGCCTTCTGGCAAGGGCAGATGCTGAGCGCGTCGGACTTCCGCTCGCTGATCGGCACAGGCGAGCAGCTCCGCTGGTGGCACAACCGGTCCCTTCATGAGACCTACGGCGTGCGGTTCGGACTGGAAGTCGCGCCTGTCGCTGGTCTGGATGTCGTCGCCGTGTCGTGCGGTGTCGGGTACGACTGCGCTGGGCGTGAACTGGTGATTCGAGCTCCTCTGCGCATTGCGCTGCCAGCGTTGAAGGACAAGGACACGGCTCCCCGTCTCCTCGTACTGTCGGGAGGCGCGAACCCTCCGCGACCGTCCTGCTGTGAGGCGGCGCACGAACCGTGCTGGCCGCCGGCGAAATCCGAGGCCGAGAGTCAGGCCTGCCTGTCATGGTTAGTCGAGCGCGATTTCGCGCCTCACGCCGGTGTGTCGCTCGCGCGATTCATTCCAGGCGGCGAGAACCCGATCGATCCGGGCTTCGTCGCTCCGTCGACGCGACCGCTCGCTCGCCCGCACGTTGCCAGCGGCGCGACGATTCCAGGGAACACGCCGTGGGAGGTGTGGTTCGAGGATTTTTCAGACGCTGAAGGCGCTATGCATCGTCGCGCACTGGGAATGCAGACGCACCTGGATACCTCAGCCGGCGGATTCACGACGGTGCCTCGCTACTTCGCTCAACTCGAGGGCCCGCTCTGGGACAGCAACACTCGTGAATTCCTTCCGGCATTCTTTCCGAGCATCGCGAACGCGACGGTCACCGGGTTCACGTTCCGCCTCCTCATGCGCGGTTTGCCTCGCCGGGTGGTCGAGTTCAACAGGCGCGCGGTCATCATTCAAGACGTCTCCCACGGCGAGGGACAGTTCGTGCTCAGTGTCAAGAATGCCGACCTGTTGAAAAAGGGTATGACGCTGATACGTCTCTCCTCGCGTCCGCGACCGCACGTGGCTGAGGCCGGCGACTCGTCAGCGTTGCGAGTACTGGCGGTCGACGGGAACAAAATCACCCTGCAGGGAACCGCCGGACGTCTGAAGCCGGGCGATCGTCTGGGGCTCGCCGCGCCGAGACTCACGCAGCAGGTCGTGCAGTTCGAGCGACAGCCCCAGGTTCGACCGGGCGAGGAGATCGCGATCATCGACCGGGGAGTCCCCGCGGCCGTGGCGATGATTGCCGGCCTCGATGCGCGAAGCGGCGTCGCCGTTCTCGATTTCGCGCGCAGCGAGCGCGCGCTCCCGCTCGGCACCGGGGAACGGCTTTCCGCATTCGCGCTGTTCAACACAGATTTCAGTGCGTATTTCACCGCATTTGCCAGGCGGCAGAAGCTGCACGTCTGCTGGATCGGGTGCCAGTGCCGTCCAGCGCCGCTCGACGGGTGTGTGCCGCCGGCCGACCCCGAACCATGCGGCCCGCAGGAATGAAACGAGACCTTCCATGCCTCTGATTGGTCAAACGAGATTCGTCGAGCGGCAGCAGTTCTTCAATGGCCAGCGACTGTTCGCCGACGACCTCCAGAACCTCGAGCAGTTCAATCGTGAGATGCGATGGCTTCACAACCAGAGCCTCCATCAGCCTGGCGTCGGCAGTGGCTACGCTGTGACGGGAGCGAAGGGTGAACGGCAAGTCACGATCGGAGCGGGTTACGCGATCGACGCGCTTGGACGCGAGATCGTACTCACTGAGACCCGCATCGAACAGATCCCACCGGTGGCCGACGACGGGTATGGCCAACCGGTGACCTACGACCTCAGCGTCGCCTATCCCTCCGATGACGAGCTGGAGGAATCCGAAACGCGCGATGGTGTCTGCCTCCCCCGCGGAGTCGTGCGGCGCCGCGAGAGCCCCGCGTTCTGCTGGGTGCGCCTTGGTCCCGAGCCAGATCGGCTCCCGGTCGACAGCGTGCTCAAAGAACAGCTCACGCAGGATCTACGCATTCGCCTCGCACGAGCGGAGATCCTGAACTGCCAGTTGTATCGCGCAGTCTCGATCGCCGAACGGCGGTCCGCGAGACCGGCGCAGCAGCCCTACGTCGCCTGCGGCCGCAGCGATTCTGACGGCTGGCTCGTCCACGTCACGAACAACGGCATCGAGCTCGTTTACGACGTGGATACAAGCGCCGCCGGATTTCGCACGGAGCCGTGCTACTTCGCCCATCTCTCTGGCAGCCGGCTGTTCAAACCGAAGACCACAACGCTGGTGCTCGAAGGGTTCACCTCGGTCGGCGACGCCACAGCGGATGGATTCAGGTTCTCATTTTTCATTCCCGCGATGCTTCTGCAACTTGCTGGCGATGCCGACGATGTCAAAGCCGTAAGCACCGCTGCCGCGTTCGAAAAACAGGGCTGGTTCGTGGAATGGCTCGGGGTGGAGCGGTAGATCATGGCGGACGCTTCCGCGAATTTTCGATACCTCAATCGTGACGGGCAGTGGGCGGATTTCTTCCGGCACACGCTCTCGTTGCGCGACGACGGCAGCCTGCAACTCCGGCAGGTTCCACGACTTGACGGAGCCGCGCCCGACGGCATCGACCGGCTCGCCGCACCCGACGGTATGTCGGGTATCGCCATCGACCGGGATGGAACCATTTACGCGAGCGATCCAGCCGGGAATCGAATCCTCCGTACCGATGGTTGCGACGGACGTACCGCGCCGCTGCGGTGCATAGGCCTCTCGCTCGGCGGTTTCGATTCTCTCAACCGGCCGCGGGGTGTCGTCATTCTTCGTCGGCGGCGAGCGCTTGTCGTCGTCGACAGCGGCAATGATCGGCTGCTTCTGTTCGATCCCTTGTCGGCCCATGTACTCGCGATCTGGGGTGAGGCCGAGGAGTTCTCGACGCCGCTTACAGCGGCGGAGGATGTGGACGGCAACGTATACGTGCTCGATTACGGCCATCAGCGCGTGCAGAGGATCGATATCAGCGGCAGGGTCGATGCGCCTTTCTGGGATGCGGTCCGCTTCAGCGGCCTCGTTACACATCCCGCCGACCTTGCCGTCGACTCCTCTCACGACCGCACGTGGATCTACATCCGGGATGAGGCGTCGCGCGAGATCGTGGTGTTCGATGCGAGCGGACGCCCTCGTCTGGACACCGACGGCTCACCAGTGCGGATCGACGTTCACGCCGTGGCCGCGCCACTCGGCCTCGCCGCGACCGCCGACGCGTTGTACATTGGTGACAACGGCACACGCGCCGTGGTCCAGTTCGCCTGGACTGGTGATCGTTTCGAGCTGGCGGGTCCGGCGTTCGGCTACCACGGGCCGGTCGCCGCGCTCGCCCTGGACGGACGCGGCCGGCTCTTCGTCCACGCCGGCGTCGGCGCCGCCGTTCCACTGCTGCTCGATGCGGCGTACGGCCGCAACGGCGTGCTGTGGAGCCGTGCGCTTTCCGTGGTTCCCGATCGAGTGAGCTGGTTCCGGCTGTCCAGCATTGGCGCAGCGCTGCCTCCCGGCACTCACCTGCAGTGCTTCACCCGCGCATCGGAGCAGCCGCAGGATCCTCCCGTGGATCCATCGAGCAACGATCCGTTTCCGGCGCCTCACTGGCAGGCGCAGGCGCCAGACATCACTGACTTCTATCTCGGTGGCGCACCGGCGCGTTACTTGTGGGTGGGGGTGCGCTTCTCGAGTGACGGGCTCTCGACGCCAGTACTGTCGCAGCTCCGCGTCGACTTCAATCACTGCGGATACGACCAGTTCCTCCCCGCCATCTACCGCGGCGACCGTGGATGCGAAGACTTTCTCGTGAGGTTCCTCGCACTGTTCGAGAGCTTCTTCGCCGAGGAAGAACGAACGATCGCGCACCTCGCGGACCTCTTCGATCCGCTGGTCGTTCCTGATGCGGCCGTCCGATGGCTCGCCGAATGGCTGGCCGTCACACTCGACGAAACCGACGACATCGCCGCACAGCGCACGGCAGTCGCCGAGGCGTTCAGCCGTTACGGCCGGCGCGGCACCGTCGCAGGTCTTCGCGAGTCGCTGCGGCGGCAGGCTCACGTGAACGCAGTGATCCACGAGCCGATCGTCGAGTCGTCGTGGTGGGCGCTGCCTGCCTCCCGGGCATGTACGTGCGGCGGATCGCAGGAGCCGGTGTGGACAGGCGGGGGGGACTCGATCCTCGGCTTCTCGACGGTGCTGGCTGCGGCGTACCCGCAGGGCGCCGTCCTCGGTACGACCGCTGTTCTCGATCAGTCCCATCTGAGCACGAGCGACGAGTTCGCCGCCGCGCTGTTCGAAGACGTCGCACATCAGTTCACCGTCCGCGTTCACAGCGGCGAAGTCCGCGACGAACGAACCCGCGCCCGAGTCGAGCAAGTCGTCGCGCGCGAAAAACCTGCGCATACCGTTCATCACGTCTGCCTCATCGAGCCGCGTATGCGCGTGGGGTTTCAGGCCCGCGTCGGCATCGACACGGTCGTTGGCGGCGGAGCGCTCCCCGGGCAGCTCGGGCGTTCGAGCGGTTCGATCGTGCTCGGCGGAGAACCCAGGGGACGCATCGGCGAGCGAAGCACGGTGGGCACGACAACACGACTGTAGCCGCCGGACCCTTCCGGCTGTCAGAAGGAGACGTCATGCACGGACGAGAGAACCACGGACACGCGGGACTGGATCTGCAACCCTTCGTCCGCAACCGCTATTTCTACGGTCAGCTCCTCGACGTGCAGCACTTCGATCTCGAGCAGGCCTACTTCAAACAGAAGATCTCGCTCGCGCACCGGCTGGTGAGCGGCTATGGCGTGGTCTGCGGCCTCGATGTCCGCCTGTGCGATGACGGCCGCAGCGTCTGTGTCGAGCCGGGCATCGCGCTCGATAAGCTGGGGCGCGAGATCATCGTTCCTTCGCGATCGGCCCACGTGGCCCTGCCTCCCGCCGCTCCTGAGTACGACCATGCCCACGAGCAGGAAGGCTGTGAGTGCGAGCACGGCACCTACGTTCAGGTGTGCGTGTGCTTTCACGAGTGCGCAACGGATCCGGCCCCCGTGCTGACGTCCGAGTGCGACACCGAACGATGCGCCCCGAGCGCGATCCGCGAGCGCTACAAGATCGAGCTGCGAAAGGGGCGGGCGAAGGATCCGGAAGCGGTGTGCTCGCTGAACGATGTCGTGTCCGGCGGGCACCTCAGCTACGACGCCCTCGCCACCTGGATCACGCGCGCCTGCCGTCCGCTGCCTGACGATCCCTGCATTCCGATCGCCAACGTGCGTCTCGCGACCGAGGAAGGGAAATGCGAGGCCGCAGACGTCGACATCACCATTCGCCCCATCGTGTACACGAACGATCTGCTCTACGAGCTCATTCTCTGCGTGATCTCGAACGGGCAGGATCGCCCGCACGGCGGCAAGTACTGACTCGGAAGCGAGGACGGCAATGAAGACGGATCATTCGTGTGGGTGTCAGACGACGCCGGTTGGCTGCAGCGAGGGTCTCGCCGAGCGGCCGCGATACTTTGCCCGCCAGCTCATCACGCCTGACGACATGACGCTGGAGCAGGATTATTTCCGCAACCGCATGCGGCGCCACAATCGTCTCCTGCACGGGTGGGGCGTCGTCTGCGGCGCGCTCGTGTGTCCGGTTGTCAAGAACGACGGTGCGGCGGGCACGCTGCCATGGAAAGTCGTCGTCCAGCCGGGATACATCCTCGGTCCATATGGCGACGAAATCCTCATCGACTGCAACGTGTGCTTCGATCTTCGCACTCGGTGTGTCACCGGCATCACCGGCGAGGCGTGCGGCGAGGCGGTCGACCCCTGGTGCAGCGAGGTCTACGTGAAGCCTGACCGCAGCGCACCGCTTTACGTCGCAGTGCGCTACACGTCGGTCATGGCGCGACCGGTTCGTGTGCAGCCGATGGGCTGCGGTTGTGACGAGAACCCGTGTGAATACTCGCGCTGGCGCGACGGCTATGAAATCTGTGTCCTCGACCATTGTTCGATGGAGAAGGACGTGCCGACGACGGATCTGCAGCCGACGGGTCCTGTTCCGCCGTGCCCGGATTGTCCGACCGAGCCATGGGTCGTTCTCGCAAGAGTCACGATTGACGAGGAAGGCATCGTTCAGACGATCGACAACTGCGCGTGCCGCCGGCTCGCCGTTTCGTGGAGCCGCCTCTGGTGGAAGTGCAACGCGGGCGCGCCGGTCATCACGCCCGGCAACGATGTCGAGTTGAGCCCCGGCAGCAAGAACGTCGCGATCGAGATCGTCGGAGAACATCTGGCTGCGGATTCAACGGTGAGTCTGGGCCCTGGCATCGTGGTCAAGAACGTGGCGGCACCGTCGGCGGACGGCAGCGCCCTCACGCTGACAGTCGACATCGACGACAAAGCCCGTCCTGGTCCGCGCACGATCATCGTGAGAAACCCGGACTGTTCGACCGCGACGCTCGCCGGGAGAGTCACGGTCGTCGGGCCGGTCGCGGCTTCGGGCGCACCGGCGCGGCCTGCGAAAGCAAAGGGATCCAGTAAACGGAACCCGACCCCTTAGGAACGCGACATGCCGTCCCGTCAGCCTGCGAGTACGAAGACCGGGCCCGCGAACGACCGACAGCCATCTGTCGCACGCAGCCCGGAAACTGCCGACGCGCTCAGCGGCCTGCAGCACGCCGTCGGTAATCAGGCGGTCACGCAGATGCTCGCCGCTCAGGCGGTCCAGGTC
>DATLLF010000137.1:0-28910 GCA_035537955.1 Vicinamibacterales bacterium
GTACCCTGGCGTGAACAGCGAGGCCGCTGTCGGTCGGCGAGGCGAGGAGCAGCTCGCCGTCCTCGTTCAGCATGATGAATCGCCCCTCGGCATTCACGAACGAGGCTTTCGAGAAGCCCCGCTGCTGCCAGCGCACCTGTCCCGTCTGCACGTCGAGCGCCGCGAAAGACGTCGGACCGAAGTCGCCGCTCGATCCATATATGGTTCCGCCGATGCGGACGGCGTTGCCCACATGCACGCGCAGGTCACGGCTGGTCCACAGCTCCTGCACGGTCGTCACTGTCCCCTGGCGTGACAGCCTCAGCATGCGTCCGACGCTGTCGTACGCCGACGAGACAAACAGCAGGTTTCCTTCACCCCACACCGGCGTGCTGACGTTCGTGCGAGTGGCGTTGCGATGCGGATGGCTCCACAGCAGCGCACCGTTGGCGGGATCGAGGCCGATGACCTCGCTCTCCATCACGACGACTGCCTGCGTCTGCCCGTCCACGTCGATCAGGATGGGCGAGGCATAAGAGATCTTGTAATCGTGCGCCTTCCAGACGACCGCGCCCGTGCGCTGGTCGAAGGCCATGACCGCGCCCCCTGCGGCGCCGACCGGGACGATGAGCGTGCTCCGGAAGGCGATCGGGCTCGACGCGTAGTACTCGTCCTGCACGTAGCCGCCGAACTCGTTGAACAGGTCGTGCGCCCAGATCACCCGCCCGGTTCGCCGGTCGAGACAGTGCAGCTTTCCCGTCGCGCCAGCCGTGAACACCGCATCGCCGACGACGAGCGGCGTCGCGCGCGGCCCGGGCGCACGCGACATGTTGACGGTGATCGGCGCCGTATAGGCGTGCTCCCACAGGGTTCGGCCGGTCGCCGCATCCATTGCGATGACGATCTCCTGATCATCGCGTTGATACATCGTGAACAGCTGGCCGCGATCGACCGCGACAGGCGAGTAGCCCTCGCCCAGGGCCCGCCGCCACAGCGTCTTTGGTCCTGAGTCGGGCCACGTGCTCGCGACCCCCTTGCCCGCGACGGTGAAGTCTCGACGCGGCCCGCCGAACTGCGACCACTCCACGCTCCGAACGCGGGGGATCACGCTGGAGGCCGCTGCCACTGCGAGGCAGATCGTCAGAATCCAGGAATGCATACCTGGATTAGACGCAAACGGTGCTCAAAGGGCTGCCTCATCTTCAATTTCAAACTCCAAACTACAAACTTCAAAAAGATGCGAGATTTCGTGTTTTTGGAGTTTGGAGTTTGGAGTTTGGAGTTTGAGACCCTTCACCATCCCACTTTCTTCCCGACGTTCTGCTTGTCGAGCCACGCCTTCAGCGGCGCGAAGTAGTCTGCCATGGCGCTGGCATCCATCTCGCGCTGACCGGTGAGCGCTTCGAGTGCGTCAGGCCACGGCTTCGACGCTCCCATCGCCATCATCGCGTTCAGACGGCGTCCGGCTTCCTTGTTGTCGTAGATCGAGCAGCGGTGCAGGGGCGCCGTGCAGCCGGAAGCCTTCGCGAGCGCGCGGTGGAACTGAAACTGAAGAATCTGCGCCAGGAAGTAACGCGAATACGGCGTGTTCGCCGGCACGTGATACTTCGCACCCGGATCGAAGAACTGTTCGCCGCGCGCGGCAGGCGGCGCTACACCCTGATACTTCAGCTTGAGGTCCCACCAGGCCTGGTTGTAATTCGCCGGCGTGACCGCGCCAGAAAACACCTGCCATCGCCATTGATCCACGAGAAGGCCGAAGGGGAGGAACGCAAGCCGCTCCAGCGCGGCACGCAGCAGCAGGCCGGTATCGGCAGACGCGTCCGGCGCCTTGTCGAGGAGACCGATCTTCACCAGGTAATCCGGCGTGACCGAGAGCGCGAGCGTGTCGCCGAGCGCCTCGTGGAAGCCGTCGTTGGCGCTGTCGCGGAAGACGATCGGCAGCGTGCTGTAGGCACGCTGGTAGTAGTTGTGCCCGAGCTCGTGATGGATGGTCGAGAAGTCCTCGGCGGTCTGGTCGATGCACATCTTGATGCGCACATCGTCGACGCTGTTGACGTCCCATGCGCTCGCGTGGCACACGACTTCGCGGTCACGCGGCTTCACGAAGAGCGAGCGCTCCCAGAAGGTCTTCGGCAGCGGCTCGAAGCCGAGCGACGAGAAGAAGCGTTCGCCAATACGCACCATCTCGAGCGGCTCGATCTTCTTCGCTTTCAAGTTGTCGGTCAGCGAAAACGTCTGCTTCTCGCCCGTCGGGGCGACGAGGTCGTAGATGTTGGACCAGTCCTGCTGCCACAGATTACCGAGCAGGTGCGCAGGGATAGGGCCATTCTCGGGCACGATCGCGCCGTACTTCTCGTGCAGCTTCGTGCGCGTATAGGTGTGCAGCGCGAGGTAGAGCGGTCGCAGCTGGTCCCACAAGCGGTCCAGCTCCTGTGCGAACGCATCGGCCGGCATGTCGTACTTACCGCGCCACATCGCGCCGGTGTCCTTGAAGTTGAGGACCTGCGCGCCTTTGTTCGACAGCTCGACAAACCGCGCGTAATCCTTCTTCAGCGGCGGCGAGATGGTGTGCCAGCCTTCCCACACCTCCTGCAGCCGTTTCGGATCGCGGCTTTCCGCCAGGACCTCAGTGATCTGCTCGATGTCCAGGCATGTCTTTTCCGCCGGCGCTGCGCCGGAGGCCTGTGTCGTCTGTGCCTGCGGACAGTACTTCCCGCTGCCGTATGCGCCCTCCATCGACGCGACGAGCCGCGTCAGCTCCTGTGCTTCTCTCGGATCCGCCGGCGCCGAGACCGTCAACGACGTCTTGAGCAATTCGAGCTGCCTGCGCTGATCCGGCGGAACCTGCACCTTGTCGAACCGCGCGGCTGCCTTTGCATAACGCGTCTGCGCGTTGACGAGCGCCTCGTTCGCCTGCGCGGCGATGGCCTCGGTGTCGACGGTGATGTAGGTGGACTGCGTCCATCCGGCACGGCTCGACGCGTTCACCAGTTCGAGCAGCTCGGCGTTCACCTCGTCGAGGAACGCCTCGACGCCGGCGGGCGTTGCCGGATGCTCGCTGGTCTCGTGGTGCTGCGCGGAGAGAACAATCGCGGAGGCGAGAAGGAAGGCCGATGCTGCGGCGGATACGAATCGCTTCATACGATCCATGTTACCAACCGCAGGTGGATGAGCTTTGGATCACTGATCACGAATCATGAATCACACATCAGGCAGCCGCTCGTCGTAACCGGAGCGCTCGGACACATTCCCTTCGTCGGGCTGCCGATCGTTGCCTGTGCCAGTCGAGTGGCTCGGGATTCCGCGTTCGCGATCAGCTCTGCTCCGACCGGCGCAGCACGTTGAGGCTTTCCAGGTATCGCTTGCGCACCGCGATGTAGTCGGAGTGTTCGAGCTTCAACTCGCTCGCGACGCGCCGAACCTCGTTATCTTCAGACGTGAGGATCGGCGAGTCGGCGGCGGCGATCGCGAACAGACAATCGAGCAGCGCCAGCTTCTCCTCGCGCGACGCGAGGCGCTCGAACTCGCGCGTGACCAGGTAGTCGTCGGTGACGCGCGAGTGGCCGGCATCGCGCGCGATCTGCACGATCAGCTTCGCCTGGCTGGCCTCCACACCCGCACGCTCGGCCACGATCTGTTCCATCAGCTGCGCCTCGCCGTCCGAGACGTGGTGATCCGCCTTCGCCGCCCGGGTCAGGATGTAGGCAAAGCAGGCGAGGTACCGGGCGCGTTCCGGCCCGTGCGCCTCCAGCGCCCTTTCGATCTCGCGAAGGTTATCGTCTCCCTGTTGTTCGCCCGCGCCAATGCCGAGCCACTTCAGAATGGACATCGGGTACATGGTACGCTCTTCCATTTACGATCTGCCATTTACCACCTCCATGATCTCCTTCAACCGCATCAACAAGCAGTACGGCAAACAGATCCTCTTCGTCGATACCTCTTTCCAGTTGAATCCCGGCGAAAAGGTCGGTCTCGTCGGCCCGAACGGGGCGGGCAAGACGACGCTCTTCCGGATGATCACGGGCGAAGAGTCGCCCGACGACGGTGACGTTTCGGTGCCGAAGAAGCTGACCATCGGCTACTTCCGGCAGGATGTGGAGGAGATGTCTGGCCGCTCGGTGCTCGACGAGGCGATCGCCGGCAGCGGACGCGTCGGCGACCTGCACCACGAACTGGAAGCGTTGAACGAAGCGATGGCGGATCCCGCTCGCACAGGGGAGATGGACCGCATCCTCGAACGCTTCGGCCACGTGCAGGAGGAGTACGAGCATCTCGGCGGCTACGCGCTCGAGAGCCAGGCACGCGAGGTCCTGCACGGGCTCGGCTTCGCCGACGATCAGATCGACGGCGACGTCGGCGCCCTCTCGGGTGGATGGAAGATGCGCGTCGCGATGGCGCGCGTGCTGCTCGGGCGCCCCGACGTCCTCCTCATGGACGAGCCCACGAACCATCTCGACATCGAGTCGATCATCTGGCTCGAAGACTTTCTGAAGTCCACATCCGGATCGCTCATGATGACGTCGCACGATCGCGATTTCATGAACCGGATCGTCTCGAAGATCGCCGAGATCGACGGCGGCGAGATCACCGTCTACTCCGGAAACTACGACTTCTACGAGCGCGAGCGCGCGATCCGTGAAGCCAACAAAGAAGCGGCGTACGCGAGGCAGCAGGCGATGCTCGCCAAGGAGCAGCGGTTCATCGACCGCTTCAAGGCGCAGGCGGCGAAGGCGCCGCAGGTCCAGAGCCGCATCAAGGCGCTCGACAAGATCGAGAAGCTCGAGCCCCCGAAGAAACGCCGCGTCGTCGAGTTCGACTTCCGCCAGCCGTCCAGATCGGGCGACCAGGTGGCGGTCGTCGAGAACGTCCACAAAGCGTTCGGCCGGCGAATGGTCTACGACGGCCTCAGCCTGACCGTCCGGCGCGGCGAGCGCTGGTGCGTCATGGGACGCAACGGCGCCGGCAAGAGCACACTGCTGAAAATGATCGCCGGGGCACTCGTGCCAGATTCCGGCCGGGTCGAGATCGGCGCGAGCGTGAAGATGGGCTACTTCGCGCAGCAGGCGCTCGAGCTGCTCGACGCGGAGCTCACGGTGTTCGAGCAGATGGAGAAGGACTTTCCGCACGAGTCCACGGGAGTGCTGCGGAACCTGCTCGGCGCGTTTCAGTTCTCCGGCGATGACGTGGACAAGAGGATCCGCGCGCTGTCGGGCGGGGAGAAGACGCGCCTGGTGATGGCGAGGATGCTGCTGGATCCGCCGAACTTCCTGGTACTCGACGAGCCCACGAACCACCTGGATCTGGCGACGAAGGAGATGCTGGTCAAGGCGCTCGGAGACTTCGAGGGAACGATGCTGTTCGTCTCACACGACCGCGCGTTCCTGCGCGGCCTGAGCAATCGGGTGCTGGAGCTCGGGGGAGAGAGCGGGGTCGATTCCCACCCGCACGCCTACCCGGGCTCCTACGTCGAGTACGTCGCGCGTACCGGGCATGAAGCACCCGGCGTGCACGCGTAGATCTCGAGTACCACTAGGTGCCGGCAACCGAGCCGACGGCCGCTCACGACGTCTCCACGACACGACGACTCGACGCGGGCACCATAGTGGCGGAGCTGTCCGGGAGGCTGGACCCGGTGGCGTACTGCTGCCCCTCTGCCCGGCTTCATCACAACGCCTACAAAGGACACAAAGAACACAAAGAGCGAATCGGTCACAGCAGGCTGTCGGACCGCGCTCCGCGCGGTGGTGGAGTGAGAAGCACGTAAGAACACAAGCTTCAAGCGCCAGGTCTGCTTGTGTTCTTGCGTGCTTCTCACTCCGTTCTATCGCCGGCCGGAGGCCGGCGATCCGACAGCCGTCGCGACGCGCTCACTGCTGCGGTTGCCTTAGTGCCCTTAGTGTCTTTGTGCTCTTTGTGGCCGTCGTGTCGTCGTGACAAGGCGCCGCCGCGTGCAGCCGCTGCGACTCAGGCCAGGCTTCGAAACGCATCCAGCATCTCGGCGTAGCTGAAGTTCGCGTTCCTCCCACTCGGGTTCGGCAGCACGTGCACGCGCGCACCGTGGATCGTCACCGGCTGAGGGCCGACCGGCGCGCGTCGTTTCAGCAGCGCGCGTTCCTCGTCTTCGACGTCCAGCAGCGGCAGGATCGCGCGCCACAGCGTCACGCCCACGAGCGCGACGACCTGCGGACGATAGCGGCGGATCTTGCGTTCCAGCGCGGTCCATGCCTCGACGTATTCGGAGGGCACGAGCGTATCGATACCCGGGGAAGGTCTCGGGACCAGGTTGGTGATGCCGTAGCCGAATTCCGGCAGTCGCATGTCGTCCTCGCAGGTCAGTCGTTCCGGCACGAGCCCCGCCTCGAACAGCAGCTTCCAGAACCTGTTCGAGAAACCGGCGAAGTGGTGGCCGGTCTGCGCCGACCGTACTCCGGGATTGATGCCGACGAAGAGCACACGCAGGCCGGGCCGGATGCGGTCCTTCAGCCGCAGATGCTCCCAAGAGCGGCTATCATTTCTCGGCATGAGCAACTGGCTGTTCAAAGAGGAGCCGACGCACTACAGCTACGACGACCTGGCGCGCGACGGCAAGACGTCATGGACGGGCGTGAAGAACCCCCTCGCGCAGAAGCACCTGCGCTCCGTGCAGAAGGGGGACCGTATCTTCTTCTATCACACAGGTGACGAGAAGGCGGTTGTCGGCATCGCGAAGGCCGCCGGGGCAGCCTACCCCGATCCCGCTGACAAGACCGGCAAGCTGTATGCGGTGGACGTCGTTCCGCTGAAGAAGCTGAAGTCGCCCGTGACTCTGGCGAGCGTCAAGGCAGACAAGGCGTTCGCCAACTTCCCACTCACCCGCATGCCGCGGCTGTCGGTGATGCCCGTGGATGAAGACACGTGGGAGCGCATTCTGAAGATGGCGGAGTGACGCGAAACCCAGCGCGCTCCCGGAGGCCGTTCGGCCTCAGGAGACTCTCGAAGGCTTCAGCCACAAGCACGCGAGCGGCGGCAGATTGAGGCGCAGCGACTGGTCGTGCCCGTGTGAGGCGATCGGCTCGGTGAACGCGACGCCCTGATTGCCGACGTTGCCCCCGCCGTAGATGTCGCTGTCGCTGTTCACCAGCTCGTCGTAGGCGCCCGCGACCGGCACGCCGATGCGATACCCGTCGCGCGGCACGGGCGTGAAGTTCAGGACGGCGACGATGATCTCCCCGCGCTTCGAGCGGCGGAAGAACGACACGACGCTGTTTTCGTTATCGTTGCAGTCGATCCACTGAAAACCGGCCGGTTCGAAGTCGATCTGGTGCAGCGGCGCTTCTGACGTGTAGAGGCGGTTCAGGTCTGCGACGTATTGCTTGAGGCCGCCGTGCAGCGGCTGCTCGAGCAGATGCCAGTCGAGGCTGTGGTCGTAGTTCCACTCCCGCACCTGTCCGAACTCCGCGCCCATGAACATCAGCTTCTTGCCAGGATGCGCATACATGAACCCGTAGAGCGCGCGCAGTGTGGCGGCTTTCTGCCAGTTGTCGCCGGGGATCTTGCCGAACATCGATCCCTTGCCGTGAACGACTTCGTCATGCGAGAACGGCAGGATGAAATTCTCGCTGAACGCGTAGAGCAGCGAGAACGTCAGATGCTGATGCACCCACCGGCGGTGGACCGGGTCTTTACTCACATACTCGAGGATGTCGTGCATCCACCCCATGTTCCACTTGTAGGTGAAGCCGAGACCGCCCACGTAGGTTGGGCGGCTCACCGACGGCCAGGAGGTCGACTCCTCGGCGATCGTGATCGTGCCGGGATGTTCGGCGTGCGTGAGCGTGTTGAGCTGCCGTACGAAGTCGATGGCCTCGAGGTTCTCGCGCCCGCCAAAGCGATTGGGAACCCATTCCTCCGGGCGCCGCGAGTAATCGAGATAGAGCATCGACGCAACCGCGTCGACGCGCAGGCCGTCCACGTGATACTCCGCGAGCCAGTAGAGCGCATTGGCGAGCAGGAAGTTGCGGACTTCATTGCGGCCGTAGTTGAAGATGAGCGTGCCCCAGTCGCGGTGCTCTCCCTGGCGCGGATCAGCGTGTTCGTAAAGGGCTGTGCCGTCGAATTGCGCGAGCGCGTAGGCGTCCTTGGGAAAGTGTCCGGGCACCCAGTCGAGGATCACGCCAAGGCCGTGACGATGGCATTCGTCGACGAAGCGCTTGAAATCCTGCGGACGCCCGAAGCGGCTGGTTGGTGCGTAGAAGCCCGTGACCTGGTACCCCCACGAGCCCGCAAAGGGATGCTCCATGACCGGCAGCAGCTCGATGTGCGAGTACCCCATCTGCTTCACGTACGGGATGAGTCGCTGCGCGATTTCGACGTACGTCAGATAGCGATCGCCTTGCTCCGGCACGCGTGCCCACGAGCCGAGATGCACTTCGTAGGTCGCCATCGGCCGGTCGAACCAGGATCCGCACGAGGCGCGATCGCGCATCCATTCCTGGTCCTTCCACTCGTACTCGGGACGGCAGATGACCGACGCGGTCGCCGGCGGCAGCTCGAACGCCGCGCCATAAGGATCGGACTTCAGCAGAAGCGCGCCCTGCCGGGTGTGGATCTCGTATTTGTATCGCTGCCCTTCGGTGGCATCAGGTACGAACACGGCCCAGACGCCGCTCGCACCGAGCGAGCGCATGCGATCGCGGCGTCCGTCCCACGCATTGAAATCACCGACGACACTGAGACGATCCGCGTTCGGCGCCCACACGGCGAAATGGACTCCCTCAGCGCCATCGACCGTCGTGATGTGCGCCCCGAGCTTGTCGTAAATGCGGGTGTGGTTCCCTTCACCGAAGAGGTAGAGGTCGTAGTCGGTGATCAGTTCGGTGGTTGTTCTTATCGTGCTGCCAGCCACTCGGTTCGCTCCGCTTCATCGGGGTGATCGCCCGGACCGTTGAGCGAGGTCACACGCCGCGCGTGATACGCGGGACACCAGCCCGAGAGCCCGGTGAGCGCGGCGACGGCGCCCGCGGTCCGCAGCGGCAATTTCAGCACGCGCGGGGCGGCGCGCGCAGCGAGAAGTATCGCAAGTCCCACGCCAGCCCGGATCACCCGCTCGGTGTCGCCGACGTTCTGGATGGAGAGCCGCTCGCGAACCTCTTCCTGCGCCAGCATCTCCATCTCGACGAGTGCGCCGGTCAGCGTGTCGTTCTCGGGTTCGACCAGCGCGCCGCCGCCGACGCCGAGATCGATGGTCGGCGTTCGCCGCACATTGCTGTTGAGCGCCAGAGCGCGCGCGAGTCCTTCGGCGTCTTCGTCGATGTTGACGTACTGGTGCGCCACGCCGAGTCGCCGCAGATGCCGCAGCGACCGCCGCGTGTCCTCACACCAATCGGCACCGTAGACGATGATCATTGATACCTTGTCATGTTTCACCGTCAACGCGCCAGCAGCAGACTCGCGGCCACCAGTGCCAGCGATCCCATCAGCAGCCAGGGCGCGATCGCGACGAGTCTCGATGTGCCGGCGGGCGGCGGCTCCGTGGCGCTCGCCCAGACCGACACCTGCTGCCAGGCGGCAAACACGCACCCGAGCGTCGCGAGTGACATCCCCCACCCGGCGGTGAGCAGCCCCGCTGCCGCCCCGGCTCGCATGCCGCCGATCCACGCGGCGAGAATGCTGGATACGAGCAGGGCGAGACCCGCGAAGATCGAGATGAGCCTGATTTGATTGAGCGCGCGATCCGCCGCCTGGCGCCGCAGTTCCGCCTGCAGCGCGCGCTCCGCTCGCGACCGTTCGCCTTCGAGCGTCTCGCGCTCGAGATCCATGCGCGCGCGATCGCGGTCGAACGCTTCCTTCAGCGCCGCGACGACCACACCCGCGAGCCGGTGTTCGAGCGAGGATCCGCCCTGCGTCAGATCCGCGGCCGGTCGCCGGAAGCGCGCCCCCATCTCGGCCAGCGTGCTCACCGTGCCGAGAATCTTCATCCACTGGCCGGCTGCCATGCTCTGAGCTTAACGCGTGTCGACTTCAGGAGCCAGGAGCTGGAGCCGGAACGGTCCGATCTCCTCGCCCCTGGCTCCTAAGTGACTCTCCGCTGCGCGAGGATCGCGTCGATATGGGCACAGACGAGACCGGGAAGGTCGTCGAGAGGTCCGTAGAGCGTGAACACTTTTCTGAAACGTGGACCGGTGATTGCGAGATCCCAGCCCTTGCCCGATTGTGACCGAAAGATCGCGAGCTTCCAACTTTCGAACGATGGACGCCAGCGCTTGACTGTGATGCGCGCGGCGTCGACGAGTGCCGCACGTGTGGCGGCGTCGAGAACTTGAGGACAACTTATGGTGACAGGCATGCAATCCAGCTCCTGACTCCCGGTTCCTGCCGTTATGAATCCGGATACCGTACCGCCGTCCACCCCTGCGCTGCAAGCTTAGCGGTATCGCGCGCCTTGCGCGCACGGCGGTCTCTCAGCGCCAACGCGGTAAGCTCGAAGGGAATGCGTCGCAATTACGGCTGGTTGGTGCTGATTGTAGCCGCCGCGTCAATGGTGGGCTCGCTGCCCGGACGCACGCAGGGGCTCGGTCTCGTCACCGAGCCGCTCCTCGCCGATCTGGGCATCGATCGCGTCAGCTACGCGACGGTGAACTTCTGGGCCACGATCATCGGATCGAGCGGTGCGCTCGGCGTCGGCTACGCCATCGATCGCGTCGGGAGCCGCGCCGTGCTGACGGGCGTTCTCGTCGCGCTCGGGTCCGTCGTCTGCTTCATGAGCATGGCGCGCTCGTATCTGGAGCTCGCGCTGTGGATCACGCTCACGCGCGCCCTCGGCCAGAGCGCGCTCTCCGTCGTATCGCTGGCGATCGTCGGGCACTGGTTCGTGCGCCGAATCGATCGCGCGATGGCGATCTACAGCGTTCTGATCAGCATCGGGTTCATGGCGGCCTTTCCGCTGGTCGGCGCGTCGGTGCAGAGGTGGGGCTGGCGCATCGCGTGGATGGCCATCGGGTTCTCGACGCTCGCGCTCCTCGCGCCGCTCGCGTTTCTCGTCGTGAGACGAAGCCCGGAATCGATCGGGCTGTTGCCGGACGGTGAAACGCCGGTCCGGACGGCGGAGGATCCCGGAGAGGATCACGCGGCGCTCGCCGGCTATACGTGGACGGCCGCGATCGCCATGCCGTCATTCTGGGTTTTTGCGATCGGCACGGCGCTCTATGGTCTCGTTGCTTCCGGCATCGGCCTCTTCAACGAGTCGATCCTCGCGGAGCGCGGCTTCGGCGCGAACGTCTACTACCGGACGCTTGCCGTTACGGCAATGACCGCGCTCGCCGGCAATTTTCTTGGCGGGTGGCTGTCGGCGCGCGTCGCTCTCGGTCGGCTGATGGCGGTCTCGCTCTTCATCCTTGCGGCTGGCGTCTTTGCGCTACCCTACGTCCGCGCTCTGACGCATGTCGTCGTGTGGGCGACTGCCATGGGATTGGGCGGCGGCCTCGTCATGGTGCTCTTCTTCAGCGTGTGGGGACGCGTGTTCGGACGCCTGCACCTGGGCCGGATCCAGGGAGCGGCCCAGGCACTCACCGTCGTGGCATCGGCCGTCGGCCCGCTCCTGCTCGCCTGGTGTCTCGAGTGGACCGGGAGCTACACGGCCATGTTCCAGATCCTTTCCGCGCTGATCCTCGCGGTGGCCGTCGCGGCACTGCTCGTCTCCTTGCCCGACGCGCCTCCCATCCTCGACCGCATGCCCTCGACAGGCTGATCCGGCGGATGATTGCGCTCTATCTGACGATCTGGATCGCCCTCGCGCTGTTTGCGGTCGGCGAGTCGCGCCGGTCGCTCTCACTTCCGGGAGCCAGGCCTGCCCACTGGGCGTGGTGGGTGTTCATCTCCGGGCTCGCGCTCGCGATCGTCCACACGCTCATCGCATTCGATGTGGTGCACCACTGGACCCATGCCGATGCGGAAAACTCCACCGCCATGCAGACACAGGCCGTCTTCGGCGTGGCAGCCGGCTGGGGCGTCTACGTGAACTACGTGTTTCTTGGCGTTTGGCTGGCTGACGCGTGCTGGTGGCGCGCTGCGCCGCAACAGGTCCGCTCCCGCGCGGTCACGTGGAGCCTGCGCGCCTTTTACGCAATCATCATCGTCAACGCCGCGGTGGTCTTCGCCGCCGGTATCCGCAGGGTCATCGGTATCCTGCTCGTGAGCTGGCTGGCGCGAGTGTGGAGCGCGTCGGACCGCCTCGTCAGTTCAGTGCCTTCTTCACCGCGTCGGTGATCAGCTGCAGATCGTATGGTTTGCCGATGATCTCGTGGACCGGCTGGTCAGGTTTCGCGACCTGCTGCACGCGGGCGGGGTTCGTGCTGGTGAGCACGAACTCCCGTCCCTTCATCGTCGGTAAGCCTTTCAGATGCTCGAAGAACAACCAGCTGCGATCGTACGGCGGCGGGATGTCGTAGATGACCACCCTGGGGTCGTGCTCGGAGAGGAAGCCGGAGAAATCGAACTGGCCGCGCCGCAGGTCCGATACGTGGGCGCTCACGACAACGATTCCTTCCAACTCGAGCACCGTGCGGAGCAACTCCACGGTGTCATCGTTGGAATTGAGGATCGCGACGACGGGCGGGGTTGACGTGCTCATGCCCTCGGTATTGCAAATCTGGGCTCACGTTGACTAGCTCTGCGGTATGCGGGATCGTTCTTTGCTAAATACGCCTTCGTGGAACCGCGCACCTCTGACAAAGAGGTAACGACAAACGAGATCGAGCACAAGGCGCTCGGCGATAGAGGACGTCCGGCCAGGCCGGAGTTCATCGGCCTCTTCGTCTACCTGGCGAGCATGGCGGGTTTTCTGTTCTGGCTGCTGCGCTACGGCGTCAACGTCTGACATCACATGAAGAGCAAGGCGATTCTGCTCGGGCACCCGGTGCATCCGATGCTGATCCCGTTCCCGGTCGCCTTCCTGACCGGTGCATTCATTTTTGACGCAGCGGGTATGCTCATCGACAAACCGTCGTGGTGGACGACGGGCGGTCACCTCGCGGTGCTCGGGATTGCGAGTGCGCTGCTCGCGGCAGTTCCGGGGTTCATCGATTACCTCTACACCGTTCCGCCGAAGAGCTCGGGGAAGGAGCGCGCCACCAGGCATCTGCTCGTGAATCTCACTGCGGTCGCGCTGTTTGCCATCGCGTGGGCCCTGCGTGCGGAGTCGTCTTCGCCTCCAGGATTCGTCACGGTGGCCCTCGAGGGCGCGGGACTGACTGCGCTTCTGTTCGGCGCGTACATGGGAGGTACCCTCGTCACCCGCAATCTGATCAGCGTCGATCATCGCTACGCGCAGGCTGGCAAATGGCATGACGAGACCATAGAGGCGTCCGTCAAAGGTCCAATCGCCGTGGCGAAGCGCGACGAGCTCAAAGTGGATCAGATGAAGCTGCTGCGGGTCGGCGATCGTCGGATCGTGCTCGCGCGCACGGAACGCAAGTACGTCGCCTTCGACGATCGCTGCACACATCGAGGCGGTTCGCTCGCCGGCGGCGTCATGGTGTGCGGCACGGTGCAGTGCCTGTGGCACGGCTCACAATTCGACGTCTACACCGGCAAGGTCAGCGCCGGGCCCGCGAAGGAACCCATTGCGACCTACGAGGTCCGCGAAGAGGGGGACGATGTGAAGCTGGTGCTCTGAGGTCGTGTCACGACCAGGAACACGACGAGCCCGGCAAGACACACGATGCCGGCCGCCTCGAGCGGCAGCGTGTGATCCTGCTGCCACAAGAGCCCACCTGCGAGGCCGGCGGGTACAACGAGCGCGTTTCGAACCGCGTAGTAGACGCCGACGGTCGAACCGCGTCGGTCCACCGGCGCCAGGTCGAGGATCAGCGACTTCCGCGCTGGCTCGCCGATTTCCTTCAGCCCTCCGATCACGAATGCAAGCACCAGCTGCGCGTCACCTGCAGCCGTGCGAACCGCGAGTGGAAACGCGGCGAAGAAAAGAAACGTCATCGCGATGACCCAGCGCCGTCCTGCCAGGTCGGCCAGCCTGCCTCCAGGCAGATAGAACGCAATCGCGACCGCCTGCTGGATCGCGTACAGCACTCCGAAGAATTCGATGGACGCGCGGCTCACCTCGGTCACGTAGAGCACGATGAACGACGCGGCCAGGCCTTCGCCAATTCTCACCACACAATCCGCGGCGAGCAGCCGGCGCAGCGGAAGCGGCACTTTGTCCGGTCGCAGCGAACGAACGGTGGATGGACGTTCGACGACGGCTCGCTCGTGAAGCGAGCGATATTGCACGCACCAGACGGCGAGGGCGATCGCTGCAGTGATTGCGCAGGTCGTGCGCACCCCCGCAAGCAGACCCATCGAGGCGATCGCGATACCTCCAATCGGCGCCGCCACTACGCGCGGCACCCGCACCAGTACGGATTGAACCGCGAATGCCGTCGCGCGGCGCGCGGCCGGCAATGCCTCGCCGATCACTGCGAACGTCGTGGGAAACGCGCCCGCTTTCCACGCCATGACCGCGATGAGCCCGACGATTACGATCGGCCACGAGGGTGCGGCGGCGTAGATGACGTAGCCAGCGCCGGCAACGGCGGTGAACGTCAGGAGTGCGCGTCGATGCCCGAGCCGGTCGGTCAACCATCCGCCGGGCAGTTGATAAGCGCTGTCGAGAAGATCCTTCGATGATCCGAAGAGGCCAACGGCGATACCGCTCGCGCCAAGCGCGGTGAGGTATGCTGGCATATAGGCCTGCCAGAGCTCCTCACCCATCGCGAGCGCGAAAAGGCTGACCGCGAGTATCTTCGTGTTCGCATCCACGCGCGGGGCAGGAGGACGAGCAGTAATGTTCATGCGTGCCTCGCGGGCCGTTGGCCACGTGGCTCAGGATGGCGATAGTACACGCGGCAGCCGGTCGTGCGGGAGGCACGTCGGCAGCCGCGCGCGCGTTTGATACGATCAACGCGCGAATTCTCCCGTGGTCCGTTACCGGTTCGATCACTTCGTCCTCTCACCCAGACGCCGTCTTCTCACCCACGACGGGCGCGAGCTGCCGCTCATCCCGCGCTACTTCGATCTGCTCGTCCTGCTCATCGAGCGCCGGCGCGAAGCCGTGCACAAACGGGACATCTTCGACCGCGTCTGGGCTGACGTCGTCGTCTCCGACAGCGCATTGAGCCAGGCGATCCGCACGATCCGGCGGACGCTTGGCGACGACTCGCGCGAGCCGCGGTTCATTCGTACCGTGTCACGTCACGGGTACCAGTTCGTCTTCACTGAGGTCCTCGAGGAGGACGACGAGAGAGAGCCGATGCCGGAATCGGCGCCTCAACCCGCCGCGATCGAACAATCCACGGGGACTGCGAGCCAGGCGATCGATCCCTATGAGCCCCTCCTGGAGCGGCTCACGCGCGGCGGGAGCGACCCGGCGCTCGATGAAGATCGACGTGAGGCGGCTGAGTTGCTGCACGCACTGGGCACATCGGAAGCGCTGAAACGGCTCGGTACACGTCCGGGCTTTGCAATGGGACGCGCGCTGCTGCGTGACACGCGCTGGGACGCGCCGTCCGAAGGGCGCGTGCCAATACTGGGAGGGCCCGCGGCGATTCTGGTCGCACGCGAGCTCGTCGCGTTGCGCCTGCGCCGCGCTGCGCGAATGCTTGCACGACGGTGGGCTGGGGCGTCGCTCGGCGCGGGCGTTGCGGGATTGGCGGGCGGCACCGGCGGGGCGTTGATCCTCGCGGCGATTCCGGAGAGTCACGCGTCGCTCGACCTCGTCCCGGTACTTGCTGTCATCGGCGGCGCATGCGCGGCGCTCGGTGGCGCGGGTGTCGCGGCGGGCCTGACGGTCGCCGAAGCGAGCGCACGATCCTGGAAGGGTGGCGCGCTCCTCTGTGGCGGTGCGCTCGGCGGTGGATGCATCGGCACCATCGTGCAGTGGCTGGGCCGCTGGAGCCTGGAGGCGTTGGTGGGCGTCAAGGTCCCGGTCGGAGGCGGATTCGAAGGCGTCGTCATCGGAGCGGCCGCCGGGCTCGGCTATGCGGTCGCGACGCGGCGCCTGGAGGGAGGTATGGCCGCACCGCGCGGCCGTCAACGCCTGTACGCCGCGTTGCTCACTGCGCTGCTGTGCGGTGTGGGCGGCCTGGCACTCACGATCTCCGGAAGACCCCTGGTCGGCGGCACCATTCACGTGATCGCGCAGGCCGCGCGCGGATCGAAGATCACGCTCGCCCCACTGGGACAGTTGATCGGCGAGGCCGATTTCGGTCCACTCAGCCAGGCCATCGTCGGCTTCTGTGAAGCGGCGCTCTTCGGCTTTGGCCTCGCCCTCGGGCAAACGCGCCGTCCGCGCGCCTGAGCTCTGGTCAGACCATCGTCTGACCCGTTTTTCCGCGCAGCGGGCACAGAAGCGGGTGGACTGTGTTCACGACGTGAGACTCTCGTGAGAAGGGCTCACATCACCCCCATCTCAGCGCATCCTCATCCCACGCTGAGGACTTCAAGGTGCGTGCGCGACGATGCTTTCGCCCACCATGAAGGTGAAACTGATCCTCCCCGCGCTCACCGAAGCCACCAGCCCGTTCTGGCGACCCATCAAATATTCGCTCTTCCCACCGCTTGGTCTCGCGACGCTGGCCGCCTATCTCGACTCTGATGACGATGCCGAGATACAGGACGAACACGTCCAGCGACTGACACTGGACGACGAGCCGGATCTCGTCATCATCCAGGTCTACATCACGTCCGCCTACAGGGCGTATCGAGTCGCGGATCACTACCGCAGGCGCGGCGCGCATGTCGCTCTCGGCGGACTGCACGTGACGTCGTCGCCTGACGAGGCGGCGGCGCATGCAGACACGATTTTCGTCGGTCCGGGGGAGGACACCTTTCCCCGGTTCCTTCGCGACTTCAAGGACGGACGTCCAGGACGGATCTACCGATCGACGGTCCGAACGCTCGAAGGGCTCCCTCTCGTTCGCCGTGATCTCATCAAGCGAAACCTCTATCTCGTGCCGAATTCGATCGTCGTCTCTCGAGGATGCCCGCACGTGTGCGACTTCTGTTACAAGGAGGCATTCTTCCAGGGCGGTCGCTCCTTCTACACGCAGACGGTCGATGCAGCGCTCGGCGAGATCGATCGACTCCCGGGACGGCATCTTTATTTCCTCGACGACCATCTGTTTGGAAATCGACGCTTCGCGCTTGCATTGTTCGAGGGGATGCGCGGCATGGGACGGCTGTGGCAGGCCGCGGGCACCGTGAATGCCGTTCTCGCGCCGGACCTGCTCGAGCGCGCAGTCGATGCTGGATTGCGAAGCCTGTTCGTCGGCTTCGAAACGCTGACCGAAGCGAATCTCGTCGAGCAGCGGAAATACCAGAACCTGCGACAGGACTATCAGGCTGCGATCCGCCGGCTGCACCAGCTCGGAGTCATGATCAACGGGAGCTTCGTCTTCGGCATGGATGGCGATGATGCGTCCGTGTTTCAGCGGACTGTCGATTGGGCCGTCGAACAGGGGATCGAAACCGCGACGTTCCACATCCTCACGCCGTATCCGGGCACGGCGCTCTACAACCGCATCGCCGCGCAGGGGCGGCTGACGACCGATAACTGGGAACGGTATGACACGCGCCATGCCGTCTTCCGGCCCGCCCGGATGACCGGCGAAGAGCTGGAGCGCGGCTACTGGCGCGCATACCACGATTTCTATCGCTGGGAATCGCTCCTGCAGTCCGCTGCCGCGCACGACACGCTTACCGGGAGCCTGCGACACCTCGCCTACGCCGCGGGCTGGAAAAAGTTCGAACCGCTGTGGGATCTCGTGATCCGCGCCAGGCGCGCGGGGATGATGCTGCCGATCCTCGAGACCGTCCTCAGCGAATTCGGCCGGCGTCGCGCTCACCCAGGACCGAGCACCAAACGGCTTGCGGCTCGAGGCTTGCGCCTTGAGGCTTGAGGCTTGCGGCTTGCGGCTTGCGGCTTGAGGCTTGAGGCTTGAGGCCGGAGCTGGGAACCCAACGCGCAGGCGCTGCTCAGCATCGAGCACGTAGCACCGAGCACTCAGCACCGAGCACTCAGCACCGAGCACCGAGCACTCAGCACCGAGCACTTATTTGTCCCGAAGCTTGCTTCCCCCGAGAAGCCGCTCGAGGCGATCGGGATCGGGTGGCTTGGTGAGGTGCTCGTCGAACCCGGATTCGAGCGCGGCGTGGATGTCAGAGTCCTGACCGTAGCCGCTGAGCGCGACGAGCCGCGTGCGCGCGTTTGCCGGGTTCCCGCGGACGCGGCGCGCGAGATCGAATCCGCTCATCACCGGCAGACCGAGATCGACGAGCGCGAGATCGGGGCGCACCCGCTCGATCAGCTTCGCGCCTTCGAGTCCATCGGCGGCGGTGAACACATGCACGCCCTGCGCTTCGAGCAGGAACTGCATCATGCGTCGCGCATCGGGCTGGTCCTCGACGACCGCGACCGTCCGGACGGGGTCGTGGCTGCGCGTGGCTTGCGGGGCTGACCGATCTTCGACGTCGAGCGGCAGCCAGACCGTGAACGTGCTGCCCGCGCCGGGACCATCGCTCCGGGCCTCGACGCGTCCGTCATGAAGCTCGACGAGGCTGCGCAGCAGCGTCAACCCGATGCCGAGGCCACCCTCCGACCGCGCGATCGTCTGCTCACCCTGGACGAACAGGTCGAAGACCCGCGGCAGCACCTCGGGAGCGATTCCGCGGCCGTTGTCGGTGACGCGGATCATCGCCTCGTCGTCGACGCGGCGCAGCTCGAAGCGCACCGTTGCTCCCCGCGGCGAGTATTTCGACGCGTTGCTCAACAGATTCGCCTGGATCTGCTGAAGGCGCGCCGGATCACCGAAGACGGGCACGCGCTCATCACAGATATCCGCTGTGAGATTCGTCTCCCGTTCCGCCATGAGCGGACCGAGCGCTTCGATCGCGGATCTCGCGGAGTCGCGCAGGTCGAGGTGCTCGGTTCGCAGCGTGATCCGCCCGCGCGAGATCCTGGCCACGTCGAGGAGATCGTCGAGCAGCCGTGCCATGTGATTGGCCTGGCGCGCGACGACATGACCCGCTTCGTGGCACGCGTCGTTCGCCCAGCTCGCGGTGTCGAGCACGCGCGTCGCGCTCAGGATCGCCGCCAGCGGATTGCGCAGCTCGTGCGACAGCATCGCCAGGAAGCGCTCGCGCCGGTGAACGGCCTCCTGCATCTCGTGCTCGGCGAGCCGGCGCTCGGTGATGTCGATGAATGTCACGACTGCACCGATCACCTCGTTGTGGTGGAGGATCGGGTGGCTCCAGTACTCCACGGGGAACGACGTGCCATCGGCGCGCCACAGCACCTCATCGTCCACGTGCGTCCCGCCCCTGTGGCGCATCGCCTCGTAGATCGGCGACTGCTCCGGCGGATACGCGGAACCGTCCGGACGCGTATGGTGGATCAGCGAGTGCATCTGCTTGCCGAGCAATTCAGATGACGACCGATAGCCGAGCAGGCGCGCGCACGCCGTGTTGCAGAACGTGCAGACTCCGCTCAGATCGATGCCGTAGATCGCCTCCGCGGTCGAATCGAGCAGCAGGCGGATGCGCTCCTCGCGCTCGGCTATCTCCTGCTGTGCTGCGACGAGCTCGGTGATGTCCCGGGCGATCGCGGAGATTCCAGCAATCGTGTTCGCGGAGTCACGGATGGGCGAGTAGGCCACCGACACCGCGATGGTCGTACCGTCCTTGCGAAGCCTTGTTGTTTTCAGCCGTTCGACGGAACGGCCCGAACGCAGGTGCGCGAGGATCTCGTCGAGCTCCTCTTTCTGCCCCGCCGGGTAGAGGAAGCTCGCGTGACGTCCGACGGCCTCTTCACTCGTGTAGCCATACAACCGGAGCGCACCTTTGTTCCACGTGCTGATCACTCCGTCCAGGGTGGTCGCAATGATCGCGTCGTCGGATGATTCGACGATCGCCGACAGCTGGGCGAGGCGCGAGCGCGCCTGTTCGAGCGGAGAGATGTCGGTGAGCGTGAGCACGACTCCATCCGGCCCGTGATACGGCTGCGGTAACGCGAGCGGTCCTGCGTCGGCCGGCTCCCGCCTGCGCGCGCGATACGGAATGATGCGGAGAAAGTAGCAGCGCTGCCGCCTGTCCCAGGTCTGCGCCTCGATCGTCGCGCCATCCTGCAGCACACGCTCGATGTCCGACACCAGCGTCGGGTATGCGAGGTCGTGCGCGAACGTCTTCACCGGACGGCCGACGTCATGCGGGATCAGGCGGAAGATCTCGGCGATCCGCGGGGTGAACTTGCGGATGCACAGCTGCCGATCGAGGAACATGGTCGCGACCTCGGTGCCGTTCAGCAGGTGCTCGATGTCGTCGTTCAGTTCCTGCAGCTCGAGATTCTTCTTCTGATACTCCGCGTTGACGGTGTACAGCTCCTCGTTGACCGAGTGCAGCTCTTCGTTCGTGCTCTGCAGCTCCTCGTTCGCGGCAATCAATTCCTCATTGGTGGCCTGCAGCTCCTCGTTGGCCGCCTCGTGTTCCTGAACGACAGCCTGCAGGTGCTGCTTCGTATAGGCGAGCTCGTCCTCCAATGCCTCGACCTGGTCGTGGCTGAGCGCAGAGAGATGCTGCGAATTGCCCGGCGCATCGTCGGCGGTGCCGGGCACGTCGACGAAGGGCGGCACCAGCGCCGCAGCCTGCGACGCGTTCGCCTCGACGAGCGAGATCAGCACGTGCAGGAGAGAACCGTGGCTGTCGAGGAGCGGTTCGGCGATCACGGCGAAACGGCGTCCGTCGCCCGCTGGCGCCGGTTCGTATCGCACGCTCTCGACATCGCGTCGCACGCGGTGGAGAACGGCCGACACCACGGGCCGAAGCTCGTCGTCCAGCATGTCGAGGACGTTCTGCGACTGACGACGGCCCTTGACCTTCAATAGCGTCTCGATACCGCCGAAGGCGTCGACGAGCTGCCCCTGGTCGTTGACGAGGAAACTGGGCGGCATGAACCGGTCGAGGAGGCGATCGTACGTGGCGAGCAGCTGCGGGGCGAGGCCGACGTGCCGCTGCGGAACGGGGATCGTGCCGCGCTGGATGCCCGTTGCCCGAGGCAGCGGCAGCTTCAGGTCTTTCGGCAACCCGAGATCACGTCGCTTGCGGTAGATCTTCGCGTGCTCGTCGATCGTGTCGAACTCCTCGAGCAGCGCGCCCGGGCTCTCGCTCGAGCCGAGAAACAGAAACCCGCCAGGCTTCAGCGAAAAGTGGAACAGCGTCAGCACCGTTTTCTGCGCGTGCGGCTGGAAGTAGATGAGCAGATTACGGCACGCGATGAGGTCCATCTTCGTGAACGGCGCATCGCGGATCAGGTTGTGCGGCGCGAAGACGATGCTTTCGCGCAGCGTCTGCGAGATCTGGTACCCCTCGGGCTTGAGGGTGAAGAAGCGATCGACGCGCGCCGGCGACATGCCTTCGAGCTGTTCCTCCGAGTAGATGCCGGCACTGGCGGCCTCGAGCGACGCCTTGTGCACGTCGGTCGCAAGTATCTTCACGTTCACCGGTTTGCGCCGCGCGGCGAATCGCTCGTGCAGCAGCATGCCGATGGAGTACGCCTCCTGCCCGGTCGCACATCCCGGTACCCATACGCGAATCTGTTCGTCGGGCGACGCGCGCTCGACGAGTTCCGGAATGATGCGGTGCTCGAGCGCCTCGAATGCCTCGTCATCCCTGAAGAAACGGGTCACGCCGATCAGCAGATCTTCGTAGAGCGAGCTCACCTCGCGCGGATCGCTGCGCAGCTGCTCGACGTACATGTCGAGGTCGAGCGAGCGGTTCAAGCCGAGACGGCGCTCGATTCGTCGCGTGACCGTGCCCGCTTTGTAATGGGAGAAGTCGATCCCGTACTCGTCGCGAAGCAGGCGCATGATGGCGTCGACACCGCGGTCTTCGCCGGCGCCCGTTCGTTCCGCCGTGACGTCGCCCTCGTTGCGCGCGAGCGAAGCCAAAGTGGACGCGATCTCCTCAGGTGGCAGAACGTGATCGACGCTGCCGGTTCGCATCGCGCTCAGCGGCATGCCGTTGAACTGCGCGGTATCCGTCGTCTCGCAGAGAACGGTGCCGCCCGCCTTGCTCACTTCCTGCACACCGCGCGATCCGTCGCTGCCGCTGCCGGAGAGGATGACGGCAACGGCTTGCGGTCCGAGGTCCTGCGCGAGCGAACGGAAGAAGAGATCGATCGGCAGCGTGAGGCCGGATCGCGGATCCCGGTCGTTCAGCAGCAGCCGGCGTCGCCGGATGATCATTTCCTTCATCGGCGGCAGCAGGTAGACCGTGTTCGGTTCCACCGGCATGTCATTTTCAGCCTGCCGGATGGGCATCGACGTCCGTCGCGACAAAAGCTCATCCATGAGGCTCTTGAAGTCGGGGGAGAGGTGCTGCAGGACGACAAAGGCCATCCCGGTGTCGGTAGGAAGATGGGTAAAGAGACGTTCCAGTGACTCGAGCCCGCCCGCCGAGGCGCCGATGGCGACTACATGGAAGTCCTGAGTCTCGGGAGAGACGGATGGTGCATTTTGCGCCGCGATTTCGACTGAATTCTGTTCACTCGCCTGTTGCGCCTGATGTTTGCCGTACGTCATACGGTTCACGAGTCGATCGTTTTCGACGTTCCAAACCCATCCAGAGCACAAATCGGGCCAAGGTCAGCTGTGATACTTCCACTGCTGAAGGCTGAATTCAGTCGAGCGAGCAAGTTCGATCGGCATGGAGCAGGAACGCTTCGCCAGGTTTTGGCGCGGGGAGACCGCGGGGCAAGGGGACACGGATGCGGACGCTTCCTATCGAGCCCACCACCTCCTGGTGATCGACGAGATCGATCAGATGGTCGACGGTCATGCGGAACTGTGCCGGGCCGGGGCCGGGTCGCAGCGCCTCGGGGCGAACGCCTGCTTTGTGACCGTCGCACTCGATGACGGTGTAGCCAAGAATTTCCGCGACCACCGCCGCACCGGGATTCGACACGACCTCGTCTTTCGTGCCCGCCGCGCGCACGCGACCATCCACGATGACGACGACGTCCTGCGCGAGGCGGAGCGCTTCGCGATGATCGTGTGTGACGATTACGGTCGTGGACCCGAAGGCGCCGAGCAGACGGGGTAACTCGTCGAGCAGCCGCGCGTAGGTAGCGGGATCGAGGCCGCCGAGCGGTTCGTCCAGAAGGGCGACCCGAGCGCGAAGACATACCGCGCGCGCAAGGCTGACGCGCCTGCCTTCTCCGCCCGACAGGCGGTCAGCGCGCCGGTCGAGCAGCTCCCTTATCCCCAGCAGACGAGCGGCTTCATCCGTACGTACACCGCGTTCGTGCTTCGGGACGCGACGAAGCCTCAAGCCCAACTCGAGGTTCTCGCGAACGGACTGGCTGAGGAACACGTTTTCCTGGAACACGAACGCGACATCCGGACGTTGCCGCGGACGCACGACTGTGTCACCGATGAGGACCCGTCCGGCCGTGGCCGGTTCGAGACCGGCGATCAGCCGAAGCAGTGTCGTCTTGCCGGCGCCGTTCGGCCCGAGGATCGCCGTCGTGCGATCGCCTCGGAGCAGCAACGAGCGGATGTCGAGCACGACACGTCCGTCACGGTCGAAACGGAGCCCTTCCACACGAACGTCCATTACGCGCGCCGGCGCTGCTGGATGACGGTGAGAGTCAGGTTCACCGCGAAAGACAGCGCGAGCAGCAGGACACCGAGTGCAAGCGCGCGCTCCACTTCCCCGCGACTCGTTTCGGTCACGATCGCGGTGGTCAGCACACGCGTGCTTCGCTCCAGGTTGCCGCCCACGGTCATCGACGCGCCGACCTCGGAGATGATGCCGCCGAATCCAGCCATGACGGCGACGAGCAGACCGAGCTTCGCTTCACGGGCGAGCAGCCAGATGGTACGCAGCCGGCCCGCGCCCAGAACCGCGAGAAGGTCCGGAAGCCGCGGCGGCAGCGCCTGCAGGGAGGCGACAGTGAATCCCACCACGATCGGTGTGGCGATGAGGAACTGCGCGATCACCATCGCGCCACGGGTGTAGATCAGATCGAGGTATCCCAAGGGGCCGCTGCGCACGAGCAGCAGCCAGACCACCAGTCCGACCACGACTGGCGGCATGCCCATCGCAGTGTTGATGAAGCCAAGAACGAGTGTGCGACCGCGGAACCTCGTTCGCGCGATCGCATATCCGGAAGGGACGCCGATCAGAACGGCGAGTATGGTCGCCGCTCCGGAAATGAGCACGGTCCGCGCGGCGATCACTGCTACGCCGGATCGGCTCCCGGCGAGGAGCCCCCACGACTGCCGCATGCCGTCGAGGAGCTCGCTCACTGACGTCTCGGCAGCGCGTCGGGAAAGAACAGCGACTGGCCGTACTCCTGCCGCTTGAAGTCTCCGATCACCTGCTGGATCACCGGAGAGACCAGAAAGGCAACGAATGCGCGCGCGCCCTCGATCCTGATGTTCTTGTGCTTCGCGGGATTGACGACGTACACGTGGTAGATGTTCAGAAGGGTGGGGTCCCCTTCGAAGGCAATCGTGAGTCCGAGACGCTTGCGCAGGGCGAGGTACGTGCCGCGGTCGGTAAGGGCGTAGGCGCGCTTCTGGTCCGCAACGTTGAGCGTCGCGCCCATCCCCTGCCCTGTCTCCTCGCGCTTCGCGAGCGATCGGGGATCCACGCCCGCCGCGGCCCAGAGTGCGAGCTCCTGCTTGTGTGTGCCTGAATCGTCGCCACGGGAGATGAATCCTGCGCGCGCCGCAATGGCTTTCATCGCCTCTGCAATGGCCTTCGAGCCGCGCACTCCGGCAGGATCCTCCGGCGGACCGACGATAACGAAGTCGTTGTGCATGACGGGGCGACCCTCGACCAGATCTCCGTCGCCTACGTACTTCTTCTCAGCATCGGGCGCGTGCACGAGCACGACATCGGCGTCGCCGGTGGACGCCATCCGCAGCGCGGCGCCGGTGCCTACCGCAATGACCTTGACCTCGATCCCGCTCTCCTTTTCGAATCGCGGCACCAGAACGTCCAGCAGCCCGCTATCCTGCGTGCTCGTCGTCGTGGCGAGCACGATCGCGTTCTGCGGCCGCGCGTGAGCGGCGGTGGTGAGCGCTGAAACGACGGCGAAAACGCAGCAGAGCCCGCGAACGATCCCGCCCATGACGCCCCCCTTCAGAAAATGACGGCTGCGGACAGTCGAAACTCGTTGTTCGTCAGCTCCACCGTTTCGTGCTTGCGGGTGTAGTCCGCCTGCAGTTTTCTGTTGTGTCCCTTGAAGTAGTAGGTGAGACCGGCGGTATTACGGCTCGTATTGGTCTCGCCTGGATCGCGTTCGACGTCCCAGTCTTCACGGCGCAGCGCGAACCCGAGCCGGCCGGAGCCTATCTGTCCGGGCAGCAGAAAACCGCCCTGCAGGTAGTAGCCCTGTAATCGTCGTGTCGCCAGGCCGGGATCCAGGTAGTCGTCCTCACGATCGACCCACGCGCCGTCGATCGTGAGCGCCGCCGCGCGAGCGAACGCCTGTTCGAAGAACGCCTCCACCGCAAACGCCCGGTAGTCACGTTTCTGCGACTGAAACGCACCGTCGTCGCGCGGGTCGAGACGGGCGTTCTGCATGTCCAGCTGTCCGGCGACCTGCAGTACGCGCCGGGCGCCGAGATACGTGCCGGCGTAGCTCAAGCCCTCTTCGCGGCTGAACCAGTTGTAAGCAGCGCGCGTCGAAAGCCGGAAGCTGCTCTCGGTGTTTCGCGTTTCCTGATCGGAACCGTCGAAAAGCGCGACCCGGTATTGAAGGGCGTTCACGTTGCCCCACGCCATCGCGCCAAGATCGCGGATTCCCTCGCGGGCGGGGCGCTGCGACGGCAGCGTGCCGCGGTCGACGAGCAGCTGATTGAATCCGGACTCGAGATTGGCGCGGAGGAAGGGAATCTTGAACTGCCCGGCCGTGACCTGCAGCCTCTCATTCGCGCGGTAGTTGATGTAGGCGTCCTTCAAGCGGATCGAGCCATCGTCGGTCAGCAGCTTGCCGCCGATGTTGTCCTGCCCTGCCTGGAGATAGAAGCTGACCGACTCGGATGGCCGTCCCTGGAATATGATCCGCGCCCGGCGCACGAGAAAATCGTTGATCGTTTGCTCCTGATCGGGAAGGCTCTGGCGCTCGCCGATGTCGGCCCAGACCATCACCCGCGCTTCGACCTGATATTTCGGCGGTTCGGCGGGCGGTGCCGTTTGGGCGTAGGCGGGCGACGGCCAGCAGGCGGCCAGCAGCGCCACAGCGACCAATGAACCGCAGGGCGCCTTCATTCGTTCGGCCTCCTTATGCTCAGATGAGCACAATGAGGATGCTATGAGAGGCGCGCGTTATCGTCAAGACGAGGGGCGGCGACCGGTCTCGCGACGGAACGTCCGGTGAAAGGTTCGCAAGACGAGATCATCGAGAGGCGCGCGGAACCGCCGGTAGGCATCGATGAATCGCCGCCCGTCCGCAGTCAGCCGCAGCCGCGTGCGGGTTCCGCTTCCGCTGTGTTCGAGAAATGCGAATCCCGCGGCATCATCCAGCTCCCGGAGCAGTCCCCACGCGTAGCGGTACGACATCTTCATGCTCGCCGCGGCGCTGCGCAGCGAGCCGAGCCGGTCCACGGCTTCGAGAAGATCGGCCTTACCGTCGCCGAACAGCGTTCTCGGGCCGAGGGTCAGCCAGAACTTCGCTTTGACGCCGAGCCGTGACGGTTTTCGTTTCATTCGTCATGCCTCGCCATAAGACAAGGCGAGTGTAACGCCAGCCGCCGCTGACGTCGTGCGCGCTCGGTTTCGGCGGGATCCATCCACTGCGATGCGATGACGACGTCGAATCCTGAAACGCGCACCGCGCACGCGGTAGCGGCAAGCGTGCTGCTCGCCTGTCCACCTGCTGTCGCACGAGCGGCAGGTTGGCCCTGCGCAGGCGATGTGTGAACGGCAGGACCGCCACCAAACTGAGAAGGGCGGCCACCGTTATTCCGTCTGCGATCGTCCGCAGACGGTCTCTGCCGAAGTTCGCGCTGACGCGGTGGACGCCAGCCGGAACATCCACCGCCATGTACCCGGACCTCGCATCGATTGATGGTGAGACATGCCGGCCGTCAACGCTGGTTCGCCATCCGGGGTAAAACGGCGAAGTGATCACCAGCTTCACGGGCTCGTGTGCCGTGACGACGAGGTGCAGATGCGCATCAGTCGCAGATGTCGCCCAGATTTCGGCACCAGCCGTCGCCCGCCATCTTCCGAGTGCCGGATCGCCTTTGATGCGCACGGTGATTGGATCGTAGGCGCGCTCGCGAAAGGCCATTCTGCGTGCACTCTCAGTTGCCGGCCACGCTGGATGATCGATCCTCATCTCCGGCCGTTCCTGGGTTGCCGCCATCGCTCGATACATCTGTGTCTGCTGCCACTGCAATACCACCACACACAAGATCACGATCGCCTGTATCGCCGGAGGTCGAATGCAGGAAAGCACGATGGCCGCGAGCACACCGCACGCGATCGTCGGAATCATGAGCAGACGCCACGGGTACTGCACGAAAGCTATGGGGCCGATCGCTTCCCACACAAAGGCGGCAGGCTCGGTCATCATGAAAAGAGCTAGCAGCACCACCAGAAGACAGCCCACGGTCGTGACCGGTGAACCGCGAAGGCTGTGACGGAAGCGAGGAACCGCGAGCACCGCGAGCGAGGACCCGAGAACGATCCACTGCACGACGCCGAGTTGCGTGGACATCCGGTCGGTATTCTCCGCGCCGGAGCCACCGTAACCCCAGGAACGGTCGAACCACCATTCCGGACGCACGAAATGTCGGTGGTAGTCGAAGGACCCGGTCGTCAGGGCGGCGATGTGGACCTCGTTCATCTGCAGGATGGCGGGCAGCACGTAGAAGGCTGCCATACCCAATCCGAGCAGGACTCCGATGACGGCAAGCCCGAACAGCCGGACTGGCAGCCGGCCAACGATCCATGAGCCCACCAGCATGCCGACGGCGAGCGGCGCAACGATGAGTGCCGTCGGCAGATGGCTGGTCAACAGCAGCGCGATCGTGACGGCGAGCAGGACGACAAATCTCCGTCTGCCGGTTCGCAGCACGTCGTCGAGCGCCCACAACACGCCAGGGGTCAAGGCGATGGCCGTCAATTCCGGATAAGCAGCGCGCACGTAAACGTCCAGCAGCAGATACGGAGACCACAGGAACACCGCAGCCGCCAGACTCGCGGGAAGCGACCCGAGCGGTCGGCACAGCAGGAACATGAAGACCGCCCCGCCGGCCCACGCAATCGCAATCGCAAGCTTCATCGCACTCGCGAGGTCCGGACCCGACCAGTGAAGAAACGCGACCAGGTAATAGAAGCCGACCTGGTAGTGGTTGAAGAGCGGTTGGCCGAGGCCGGCGGCAACACCTTCCACCCAGCGGACGGGCAGCTGGCCTTGCATGAGCGCACGGTTGAAGAGAAAGGAGTAGGTTTGATGAGCGCCCGCGTCGTGACCGGTCAGAGAGCCCGGCAGGAGCACGGGCGCCGCGAGCGGCACGATGCTCAGCACGACCGCTGTGTAGGCGGCATACCGGCACACACGAGTCAACGCGTGCGGTGCCGCGGTGCGCTGACCCTGTTCAGCGGGCACGAAGGACCGGGACATCTGGATGGGCCCACCGTAGCAACGAGCGATCCAGCGAGGTGTCACCGGAAAGCGCGAGGCTCGATCGCAACGCGATCAGTTCAACAGGTCAGACCGACACGGGCGTGTAAAGATGACGCTGCATCCGTCATCGACTTCGGGGACCGCGGCGGCGCGGTTTTGAGCCGGAAGGATTCGCCTGGTGGATCGCGACACGGAAGGAAGACCTGAGGCAGGCGGAAATGCATCAGCGCGGCGCAGCATCCTACTTCCCGTTCGCCGGCAC
>DATLLF010000138.1:0-12780 GCA_035537955.1 Vicinamibacterales bacterium
CCTCGGGCGCGGCCCGCTAGTCGCGCAACGCGACCAGCGGATCGACGCGCGTCGCGCGGCGAGCCGGGATCAGGCACGCAGCGAGCGCCACGGCAGTCAACAGGACGCTGATCACGGTGAAGGTCAGCGGATCTCGCGGCCGGACGCCCTGGGCGAGCAGGTCGGTCATCACCCAGGTGAGTGCCATCGCCCCTGCAATGCCGAGCGTCAGCCCTATCGTGAGTTGCAACAGGCCGCGCCGCAGCACGAGCCATGACACGCGACGCCGGTCAGCGCCCAGGGCCATCCGCACGCCGATCTCGCTAGTACGCTGCGTGACCGAGTACGCCATCACCGCGTAGAGACCGACCGCTGACAACACGAGCGCGATCAGCGCGAAGATCGCGAACAGCGTTCCGAACACGCGATACGGCCAGGTCGCCTGCGCCATCATCTGGTCGATCGTCTGAACCGTGAAGACGGGCTGGTCGGGGTCGATCAGCTGGACCTCTTGGCGCACCGCGTTCATCACCGTTGTGGGATCCAGCCGGCTGCGCACCAGCAGCACGGCGCCGGACGGCGGTTCCTGACGGTGCGGAATGTAGGTGGATCCCTTGAGGCGTATGCCGCCGGGATTCGGCAGATCCTGCACAGTGCGCGCGACGCCGACGATGGTTCGCCAGACGGGTTGAGGATCTTTCGGCGAAGGCTCGCGAGGCGGAAACTTGATCCTCCTCCCGATCGGATCCTCACTGCCGAAGTGCTGGGCGGCGAATTCCTGGTCGACGACGAGGACCTCGGACCCTGCGGCGCCGTCGGTTTCGGTAAACGACCGTCCGCGCACGACCTCGACACCCGTTGCGCGGAAAAACGCCGGGCTGACGATCATCGTTCCGACCTCTGGACGATCCTCCCACTTCGCCGGCACGGCGCGTCCTTCGATCTCCATCCGTCGGCTGCCCGCGCCGAATCCCGGCGCACCCGTCGCGACGGCGACCGCGTCGACGCCGGGGATGGCTGCGAGCTTGGGCGTCAGCTGATCGAAGAACGCCATGCGCTTCTCAGGAGTGGGGTATTTCGTGCCGGAGAGCCCCATACGCATCGTCATCATCTGCTCGGTCTGCATGCCGAGATCGACGGTGTAGAGCGCCACGAAGCTGCGCACCATGAGTCCCGCGCCGACCAGGAGGACGAGCGTGAGCGCGAGCTCGAGCACGACCATCGTGCCGCTCAGCCAGCCTGCGCGGCGGCTGCCGGCGTTGCCCCGCCCCCCTTCCTTCAGCAGCTCGTTCACGTTCGTTTTCGACACCTGCAGCGCGGGCAGCGTGCCGAACAGGATCCCGGTGAGCACGCAGATGGTGCCGAGGAAGGCGAAGACGACGTAATCCATCGTGAAGACGATCCAGTACGGTTTGCCGACATCGGCGACCGCGGCGTCGAACATGCGGACGCCTCCGAGGGCAATCAACAGCCCCAGTGCACCGCCGAGAAAACCGAGGAGGATGCTTTCGACCAGCAGTTGCCGAACGATGCGCCAGCGCGTGGCGCCGAGCGCCACACGAACGGCGATCTCGCGCGCGCGATGAATGGAGCGCGACAGCTGAAGGTTTGCGACGTTCGCGCACGCGATGAGCAGCACGAAGGCGACTGCGCCCTGCAGCGCCAGGAACACGGTCCGGATCGGTCCGCCGTTGTATCTGGCGTTGAACGTCTGCAGCGCGGCGCCGATGTCCTTGTTCGTGTCCGGGTACTCGCTGGCGAGCCTCGCGGCCATGCCGCTCAGTTCCGTCTGCGCCTGCGCGGCGGTCACGCCGGCGCGTAACCGCGCGGCCACCGCATACTCGCGGCGGTTTCGCGGAGTCTCGCCGGCAGGAATGATCTGCGTCCACAATTCGGCACGGGTCGGGAATTTCATCGCCGGCGGCATGACCCCGATGATCGTGGCCGGCTCCCCGTTGATGCGAAGGCTCTTGCCGAGAATATTCGCGTCCGCCGCGTAGCGGTTCTTCCACACAGCATTGCCGAGGATGACGACCCGCTGCGCATCCTTCTGGCCGTCGGCCGGCACGAAGTCACGGCCCAGGAGCGGCTGCTGACCGAGCAGGCGGAACAGATTCTCGGAAACGCGCGCGCCGCTCTGCTGCTCGGGCATGCCGCGGCCGTCTGCGATATTTGCCGAAATCTGCGTGAAGGCGGCCATGTCGACGTAGGAATGCGCCTGCGAACGCCAGTCCTGCCATTCCTGGTACGAGACGCTGCCGACGTTCTGATTTCCTTCAAGAGGCAGCCGGTGCGTACCGAGCACGTAGAGACTGGCGGAATCCTGGAACGGCAGCCCCCGGATCAGCACGGCGTTGACGAGCGTGAACACCGTCGCGTTCACGCCGATGCCAAGCGCGAGCGCGAAGACCGCCGCGGCGGCGAGCCAGCGGTCCTTGAGGATGGCGCGGACGGCGGTTCGAAGGTCCTGCAGCATGACTGGACACTACGGAATTGGCCGACCAGGTGTTCAGGTCAGCCGGCTCCCTGCTGGAGCACGTACAATGAACGTTTCGCCTTTCCCGTTCGACACCTGACGGAGCTCTTCGTGCCATTCACCAGCCTCAAACTTCATCCCAGCCTCGTGAAGAGTATTCGCGAACTGGGTTTCGCGCGGCCGACTCCGGTGCAGGCCGACGCGATTCCCCCCGCGCTCGCCGGCCGCGATGTCCTCGCGTGCGCGCAGACCGGCAGCGGAAAGACCGCCGCCTTTCTCTTGCCTATCCTGCACAACCTCATGGAGAAGCCGCGCGGCCGGACGCGCGCGCTGGTTCTCGCGCCGACGCGCGAGCTCGCGGCGCAGATCCTCGAAGAGTTCAATGCCCTCGCCGTCCACACGCCGCTTACCGGGGCCTCGGTTTTCGGTGGTGTCTCGATGGGACCGCAGGAGCACGCGTTTCGCTCGGGTGTGGACGTGATGATCGCGACGCCCGGACGGTTGCTCGATCACCTGCGCTCGCCATACGCAAAGCTCGCGCATCTCGAGTATCTCGTGCTCGACGAAGCCGATCGCATGCTCGACATGGGCTTCCTGCCGGACATCAGGCGGATCCTCCGGCACGTGCCGCATAAACGCCAAACGCTGTTTTTCAGCGCGACGATGCCGCCGGAGATCCTGAAGCTGACGGGCGAGATGCTGAGGAACCCGGAGACGATCCAGAAGGCGAGGCAGGCGGCGCCAGCATCGGGAATCACGCAAGCCGTCTATCCGGTATCGCAGGACGTCAAACGGTCCCTGCTGCTGCACTTGCTGCAGAGAGGGCAGATCAGCCAGGCGCTGGTGTTCACCCGGACCAAGCACAGGACCAACCGCCTCACCGAGTTCCTCGTGCGCAATGGCGTGAATGCCGAGCGCATTCATGGCAACCGTTCGCAGGGGCAGCGGACGGCCGCGCTCGCCGGGTTCAAGTCAGGGCGCTATCCGGTGCTCGTCGCGACCGACATTGCCGCGCGCGGCATCGACGTCGAGGAGCTCGGGCACGTCGTCAACTTCGACGTGCCGCAGGCGCCCGACGACTACATCCATCGCGTCGGCCGCACGGGCCGCGCGGAAGCGACGGGCGACGCGTTCACGTTCGTGTCACCTGATGAGGAAGCGGACCTGCGTGACATCGAGAAGGCGATCGGACGCCGGCTGCCGCGCGTGACGGTCCCGGATTTCGATTACACCGCGAAGGCCGACGGTCAGCTCGAAGTGCCCCAGGCGCAGCGCATCGCTGAGATCCGCGCCCGGAAGCGAGAGGAGCGGCAGCGTGCGGCAGCGAACGCCGCACGGCGTGCTGCTGCGCTTCGGTCGCCCGGCCGCGCGCCGCACTCTTCCGCCGGGCCCGCGCGAAACGCACCAGCGGCGCCCCCGAAACAGGGCCGCCGCTCACGATTCCGCGGCTTCAAGGGTCCACGCCGGTCGCGGTGAGCCGGAAGCCGGAAGCCGGAAGCCGCTGTTTATTTCTTCACCCTTACCGTCCGAGATCCCACCGCATCCGCGTCGTAGTCATACACGACCGCTTTGAGCCGCACCGGTTCGCCGGTGACCGGCACCCTGATCGCGAACGCCAGTCCGTCACGCAGGTACCGCTGATAGTTTTCATCCGTCAGTTTGAACTCGAGGGTCTGCGTCACATCTCCGACCGTGCGGTCCTTCCCATCGATACACGCGAAGACGGCGTCGAGCGACGCGACGTGCAGAGCGCCACTCGTGCTGAACGCGAGATCGCCGGCGGCGATGCGTCCCGTGGCGGTCACGAACTGTCTTCCATCCGCTTCAACGAGACTGGGAACTTCGATCGTGAGGCTGATGTCCTCGATCGGCTGCGTATATTTTGCGGCCGCGGCGATGCGGCTGTAGGTCAGGAAGGTCCGTCGGTCCGGCGGTATCCATAGCTCGCGTCCGTAGTAGCCATGCCGATAGAGCACGCGGACGCCAGGACGTTTGACGGTGACCCGGACGCTCCGATAGGTGCCGTCCCAGTCATTGTCGTTCGGTGAATAGCCAAGCAGGTATTGCGAGCGCGTTGTCTCGTCGAGCCGCGCGAAGGTGTCTTTCCCGTACTTGAACGCGGCGGTCTCGCCGCCGGTGAGCTCAGAGATGTGCCGCGAGTTCTCGACTCTGAAACGCTGCGCGAAGACCATGTTGGCGGTCGGCAGATTGAACGATTGCCGCGCGTTCGATGGGGGAGCGCCGATCATCCCGTAGGTATGCACGACATCGACGGCGACGCGAGCATCGCTCGCCAGGCGCCCGAGCGCCGCCACATTGTCGAGATTCCACAGCTGCAGCCCCTGCGGCGTGAGGAACACGAGGTGCTTCTCTCCTTCCAGGTAGCGCATCGACGTGATCGCGGCGTAGAGATTCTCGAGATCGCGCACCGTGGGTGAGTTGCGTTGCAGAGTGTCTTCGATCCATTCGGCGTCGGCGACTGCCGGCTCATCGCTCCATGCGATCTCTTCGTCCAGGCTCACGCGGTCGCTGATGTCGCCCGGCGGCACATGTCGCGCGCGCAGCGTGCCCGGCTGCTCGAAGATCTCGTCGACGAGGCGCTGGATGCGCGGCGGGATGTCCGGATCCGCGAGCGCGAGTGCAAGGCCGTGGAAGTGATGCGCCAGCCGTGCTTCGATGAGTTCGTGACGGTCCCAGTACGATTCCAGCGTGCGCGCCGCCGCCTCGTGATTCGTCGTGAACGGCGTCGTCCGGTTGTAGGCGAGGATGGCGACCTGGTCCTGCGGCAGCAGCCGTGTGCGGATGAAATCCATGGCCGCCCGCACGTCCTTGCCGGGACCGACCTGGCGTCCGCGCCCGAGCACGAAGAGAAACGTTCGCGCGGTCGGCGGCGCAAGCGGCGAATCGAGGGCGCGCCGCAACTCGGGCGGGCCGCCGGGCGCCGGCAGCGGCCGCAGCGACGTGAAGGAGAAGTGCACGATCTGCTGCGGCACACCGTTTTCAGAGACCGTGAAATCCTCCTGCCGCAGGTCGTTCACCGGCCGGCCGGCACGGTCGACCACGCGCACGTCGATCGGGACGAGCGTGACGCGGCTGCGGAATGTGGGCGGCTGCTGTTGTTGCGCTGAGGCAACAGAGGCGACCGTCGAGAGGGCGATCAGCAGGACGCCGATGGAACGGACTGCAGACATGTGCGACTCCGCACGCAGGACGTGGCCCAGCGATTCTATCCTCGTTCGCCGTGTTACCATCCGCCCCGCCATGGGAAAGAAAGATCCGCGAGTCGACGCCTACATCGACAAGGCGCAGCCCTTTGCGAAGCCCATTCTCAAGCACATCCGCAAGGCGGTGCATGCCGGGTGTCCCGATGTCGAGGAGACGCTGAAGTGGAACGTGCCGAGCTTCGAGTACAAGGGCGTGATGTGCGGGATGGCGGCGTTCAAGGAGCACATCCGATTCGGCTTCTGGAAGTCGCAACTGCTCGGCCTGTCCGACACTCAGGGTGAAGGGTTGGCCCAGCACGGCCTCGTGAAGTCGATCGACGACCTTCCGCCGGAGAAGGAACTGATTGCGCTCGTACAGAAAGCGGCGGAACTGAACGAACAGGGTGTGAAGGTGCCGCGGGCGAAGACGGCCCCGAAACCACCGCTGAAGACGCCCGCCGCCTTCGCCACCGCCCTGAAGAAAAACAGGAAAGCGCAGGCCAACTTCGACGCGTTCCCTCCGAGCCACAAGCGCGAATACATCGAATGGATCACCGACGCGAGGCAGGAGGCCACCCGCGAGCGCCGCATCGACACCGCTGTCGAATGGATCGCGGAGGGGAAGCAGAGGAACTGGAAGTACATGTAAATGGGTCGGGTAGTGCTGGGTGCTCAGTGCTCGGTGCTCGGTGCGCCTCCGTGCTCGGTGCTAGTGCTGAGCGCCGTGCACAGCCACACTGAGGACCGGCACTCTCAGCAGCAGCACCGAGCACTCAGCAGCAGCACCGAGCACTCAGCACTGGCACCGAGCACTCAGCACTGGCACCGAGCACTCAGCACTGGCACCGAGCACTCAGCACTGGCACCGAGCACTCAGCACCAGCACCGAGCACGGAGCCGCACCGAGCACTGAGCACCGAGCACGCAGCACTACAAACCGACAGGTAGCTACTTCTTGACGTTGGGCATCTCGAAGACCGACGATCCGACGAGATCCGACGCGTACTGATACAGCACGGTCTTGACGTGCTTCGGGGGGCCGGTGATCGGGATACGCTGCGTCCACGAGACCCCTTCGCGCTGAAAGCGCTGGTAGTTCTCCTCGGTCAGGGCGAAATCCAGCGTCTTCCACACGTCGCCCGCGAGCTGGCCCCTGGTGTCGCCGGCGAAGTACGTGGCCTCGATCGATGCGACGTACTTGCCGTCTGCGGGCACGAACTTCACACGAGCCGGCGCGAGGTGCACGTCGACGTGCAGCACGTCGGCGTCCCCTTCCTTCACGATCCGCGCACCGGTGATGGCAAGCTCGAGATCGGTGAACGGCTGCGGGCGGTTGGCAGCAGACGCAATGCGGCTGTAGGTGAGATACGTCCGCCGGTCGAGCGGCGTGATCTCCTCGCGCGCTGCATACCCGTGTCGGTAGAGCACGGTCAGGCCGGGCCGCGACACGCGCACCGATATCTTGCGGTAGGCGCCGTTCCAATTCGTGTTCGCCGGCGCGTACCCGAGCAGATACTGTGCGCGCGTGCTGTCGTCGAGCTTCTTGAACAGTCGCTCTCCGGGCGCAAACGCCGACATCTGGCCGCCGGTGAGCGTCGCGATCTGCCTCGAGCTCGAGACCGCGAAATTCTGCTGGAATGTCGCTGAGGGCGAGGCGATGGAGTTGAGGATCTGCATCGCGGCCGCCCGGCCGTTCGGCGAGAGCCGCGAGGGCGGCGGTATGGGAGGCCCCCCGGTCATACCCCCGGTGTGCAGGATGTCGATCGTGACACGTGCGTCGTTCGCCAGAGACGCGATGCTGTTGGCGTTCTCGAGGCGCGGCAGAAAGAGCCCCTCTCTCGTGAGAAAGACGAGGTGCTTCTCACCGTCCAGGTACCTCAGATAACGGATGCCGGCGTAGAGATTGCCGAGATCCTGGTTCGTGTCGAACGACTTCTCGACGTACTCGTCGAACGGCATGTCGATGAGGCCCGCCTGGTCGACGATCGTCTGATCGAACGGCGTGCCGACCCCGCTCGCGATGCGCTCGGCGGCCTCCGCCGCATGCTGGATCTTTTCCGTATCCCGCCGTACGTCGTCGGCGATCGTTCGCCCATCGCTGATGCCGGTGCCCGCGACCGTCCGCGATCCAGGCGCGCCTGGCCCGCGAAAGATGCCGTCGATGTCCTTCTGAATCGACGCCGGAATGGTGCCGTCGGAGTACTGCGCGGCCAGTCCGCTGAAACGCTGGCGGAGTTTGGTCTCGACCGCTTCGTGCTGATCCTTGTAGCGCTCGAGCACGGCGATGATCTTCTCGTGGTCCGAGGTGAAATCGGTCGAGCGGTTATAGGCGAGCAGCGCGACGCGATCCTGCGGCAGCAGCCGTTTCTTCACGAACTCCATCGCGGCATCGAGGTTGCGACCCGGTCCGGACTGTCGGCCGCGCCCCATGACGAGCAGAAAAATGCGCTGCCCCTGCGGCGCGAGCTCCTGGACGCTCGTCCGCCTCACGGGCAACTGATCGTCGTCGGACGGCTTCGCGCCCGGCGCGAGGTGCTGGAAGGAGAAATGAACGATCTTCTGAGGTACGCCGTCCTCGGTGACGATGAAGTCGTCTCGCGTCAGATCGGTGACCGGCTTTCCCTCGCGATCGACGATGCGAACGTCGACCGGAACGATCGTGATGCGGCTGCGGAACGTCTGTCGCTGGTCCTGCGCCGGCTGCTGGGCGGCTGCAAGCGCGGAAAGGCCGGCGACGACTACAACGCAGGCGAGATGGTGACGGACGGACATCGGCCTCCCACACAGCTCAGAAAACTCCAAACTCCAAACTCCAAAAAAGACAAAAAACGTTCGGGGTTTTGAAGTTTGAAGTTTGTAGTTTGAAGTTGACGTTATTCATAACGAAGCGCCGTCATGGGATCGACCTTCGACGCGCGGTGCGCGGGGATGAGACCGGCGGCGAGCGCGACGAACGCGAGCGTCAGGACGGCGGCGGCGAACACGACCGGATCCCGACCCTTCATCTCGAACAGCATCTCCTCGGCCGTGCGCGCGATCCAGATGGCGACGAGCAATCCGATGAATGCCCCGGTCACCGTCATGATCCCGACCTGGCGCAGGATCATCAGCCGCACCCGCGCGGGCGCGGCGCCGAGTGCCATTCGCAGGCCGATCTCGCGCGTGCGCTGCGAGACGGTATACGCCAGCACGCCGTAGAGGCCCACAGCGGCGAGCAGCGTCGCCAGAACCGCGAACGACGTCGACATGATGCTGATGAAACGGTCGAGGAACACGTTCTGCTGCGCCTGCTGCTCGAGCGTCCGCAGTTCCTCGACGGGCAAGTTGGGATCCAGCTGCTGCATCACTCGCGGCACCTGCGCGATGAGCTGCGATGGATCGCCGGCGGTCTTCACGTAGAACGTGATGTTGCGAATCCGTTCGGTCTGCTTGTAAGGCGTGAAGAACAGAGCGGGGACCGCATCCTTCACCTCGGAGTACTTCGAATCTCTGGCGATGCCGACGATCTCGGTATCGAGCTTGTCGTCATCGTCGCTCATGCGCTTGCCGACCGGGTTGTCTCCGAGGTTGAACTTCTTGGCGAACGCCTGATTGATGACCGCGACTTTCGGCGCGTTGCCGGCGTCGCGATCCGTGAACTCACGCCCGGCCAGCAGTGGAATGCCCAGCGTCTTGAAGTAGTTCGCGCCGACCATATTGAAGCGAGCATTCGAGTCGATGTCAGGACCGCGCTTGAAGCCTTCGACGTTCACGTCCGTTCCCCAGTTGCTCCCGGACAGCACCGGCACCACCGCCGCCGTGACGCCGGTCACCCCGGGCAACCCCGAAAACGTTTCTTCCATGCGCGTGAACAGCGCCTGCGATCGCTCCTGCGTGTAGGCATTCAGCTCGGGTGAGATGCCGAAGGTGACGACGTTCTCGGTTTTGAGTCCGAGGTCGACGCGGCTGACGTTGGCGAGACTCTTCACGAACAGCCCGGCGGCGATGAGCAGCGCCACCGAGATCGCAATCTGGAACACGTCGAGCGAGGTGCGGAACCTCGCCGCCCCTTTCGCGCCCGACGGCTGACCCGCTTGCCCCTTCAGCGTCGTCAGAAGATCGGGACGCGTGCTGTGCAGGGCAGGGAAGAGGCCAAAGAGCAGTCCTGTGCCGATCGTGAGCGCCGCTGCGAAGAGGAGCACCGTTGGGTCCAGCTCGAGCCTGAACGTCTGGGACGCCTCTTCCGGCAGGATCGCAGCGATGAGGTGCAGCGTCCACTTCGCGACGAGCAGACCGACAAGCCCCCCGAGCGCGGCGAGAATCAGCGACTCGCTCAGGAGCTGACGGATCAATTGTGCGCGGTTGGCGCCGATCGACAATCGCACCGCCATCTCGGAGGTGCGCTTCGCGGCCCGGGCGAGCACCAGGTTGGCGATGTTCGCGCAGGCGATCAGCAGAACGAGTCCGGTGACGCCGAGCAGCATCTTCAATGGCGTGCTCGCCTCAGCGCGCACAGAGCTCTGACCCTGGTCGCCAGGCGCGAGCAGCAACGGACGCGCGCGGAACTCCTGCATCCGCTGATCGCTGAACCCCCGCTGGAGCGGCGCCTCCACGTCGTTGATGAGGCCGTGATAGATGCCGGTCATCGCGAGCTGCGCCTGCTCGCGTGTCACCCCGGGCCGCAGGCGCGCGAAGAGGTACGCCCAGTAGTGGCGCCGGTTAGGGAACCCGTTGAAACCCTGCTGCATCGCGCCGCGCAGCGTAATCGGCACGAACACGTCGGGAGTCGAGCCGAGCGTGGTTCCATCGAACCGCGGCGGCGCAACGCCGACGATCGTCAGATGCTGGCCATTGACGGTCATGGTCTGGTTGATCACGTCGCCTCGCTGTCCGAATCGACGCGTCCAGTACTCGTGGCTGAGGACGACGACCGCTGACTCACCGACTTTCTGATCGTCCTGGGGAGAGATCAACCGGCCGAGCGCCGGTTGCACTCCGAGAACGGGGAAGTAGCTGCCAGATACCAGCAATCCCTCGCCGCTGATCGTCTGCCTCTCGAACGAAAGATTCGCGCCGAAGAGCACGTGCGCGGCCACGCCGGTGAAGACCGTCTGCATCCGCTGCAGATCGCGGAACATCGGATAGCTGAAGACATGGTCGCAGTTGCCCGCCTGGTTGCAGGAGGTGGATCCCTGCTTCACGCCAGGCGAAGAAAAATTGACCAGCCGCTCGGGTTCCTGCACCGGCAGGCGCGACAGAAGCATCTGATTGAAGATCGAGAACATCGCGGCGTTCGCACCGATCCCAAGCGCCAGGGACAGGATGGCGACGATCGTTACGAAGGGGGCTCTGAAGAGGGTGCGAAGGGCGAACTTGATGGTCTTCATGGCTTTCGTGTTCAGACGTGGGACCGACGCTAGAAGTTTATCGCCAGACGGCCCCTCTTCAGCCGCAGGTCTTGGCGGTATCCTCTAGCGCAATGTCGGCTGCCCGCGGTGGCACTCAGGCGCGTCGAACGTTGGCAGCTACTGCGGCGATTCTTCTCGAAATCGCCATCATCGCGTTCCTCCTCCTGCTGCTCTCCGTGGTGCTCACCGGCGGTGGAGTTTTCTATCTTGCCGACATCAGAATCCGGGCGCGAAGCGCCAACAACCCCGTCTGGATTCTCACCGCGCTCCTCGTTGCTCGTTACGCGCTCGAGGTGGTCGCCATCCGTCCCCGGATTTCCCCGCTCGCGAGGATGCTCAATGCGGCGGCGTCCTGGATGGACGGCGTGGCATCGGCCGCTCGGCCCATCTGCAGAAGACCGGTTGCGCTCGTTCTCGGCCTGGCCGCCGCGACCTTCACCATCAAAGTAATCATCGCCTGGAGCTCTCCCGGGTTCTTCAGCGGGGACGATGTGGAGATCCATGAGATGAGCATCGGGCTGCTGCTCGGGCAGCGCTGGTCGGTGTGGGAGCTCCGCAGCGCGTTCTTTCCGCTGACATTCGTCTACCCCGCGCAGTGGCTCGCGCAAGCGGCAGGCGTGGCCGGGCCGGGAGCGCTGGTGCTCGCGGGCCGAACGAGCGTCGCGTTCTTCTCGACCGCGGCACTTCCTCTGACGTGGCTCGCAGCGCGCCGCTTGATACCGGCGGCACCCCACGTTGCGAGCCTCGCCGTGATCTTCCTCGCCGTCAACAAGCTGTTCATTTCGTTTGGATCGTCGGAGCTTCCGCGCCCGGTATCGACCGTCTTCGTCGTCGGCGCGTTTCTCCTGATGCTGCGACCGGCGATGATCTCCGCCATGGCAGCGGGCGTGCTGCTCGGCATCGCAGCCGCGTTCCGCTTCAGCGAGGTCGTCTTCGTGGCCGCGGCAGTGGCGCCGCTTGCGCTCTCAGGCCAATGGAGACGCGCGCTTTGCCTCGCGCTCTCCGCGATCGTGTGCGCGGCTGCCGTGACGGCGCTCGCCGATCTGTTGTACTGGGGATCGCCTCTTTCGAGCGCGCTCGCGGCCGTCGATTACACGCTCGTCCAGAGACAGTCATCGCGTGGTTACCAGCCCGCGTGGGCGTACGTGCGAATCATCCCGGCATGGTCCACGCCGCTCGTCGTTGCCCTGGCGATCGCGGGCAGTTCACGTCGTCATCCTGACAGCTGGTGGTTGTGGATGCCGATTGCGGTATTGAGCGTGCTGCCGCACAAGGAGAGTCGCTACCTCATTCCTGTGATCCCTTTTCTGTCGATTGCGGCCGCGCGCGGCCTGGTCCGCGTCGTTGCCTGGGCGCGCGTGGATTTGGACCCCATCGGCATTCGACGCGGCACGCTCAGCCTTCTCGCGCCGCTGCTGATCCTGTCGCTTCTGCATGACGCAGGTGGCTGGCGACTGGGGCGTGCCGACGAAGGCATTCGACTGGCTCGCTATCTGCGCGAATCGGGTGGAGCGGGCATCGCCGCGGAAGACTTCTGGACTCTCGGAGGCCGCCCGTACATGTGGCAGCAGGACCCGCTGCTCAACCTGGACTCAGCGATGCTCGCGGACCGCACGGCAGTTGAAGCGGCCCTCGCCGACAAGCAGTGGGTCGCCGTGCATCCTCGCAGTGTCGGATCGGGCGCTGAGACCCTCCTCCACTCGCTGCGGTTCGCCCGCGATCCGTCATGGAGCGG
>DATLLF010000139.1:0-8721 GCA_035537955.1 Vicinamibacterales bacterium
AAACGTCTCCGGCACGCCGGCCGGCCGTTCCGGCACGGCAAGATCGCTGTTGGTCGATTCGGCCTTGGCGATTCGCTGCTCCACATCCCGGATGGCATCGAGATACTCGCCAAGCTTGGCGCGGTCGAGCGCGCCAAGCCGGCCCTTGAGCCTGGCAATCTCCCGCGTAACGCCATCCAGAATGCTGCGGTCTTCCTCGGTCCGAACGAGACGGGCTTCGGCCGTATCGCCACTGCCGAACATCCGTTCGAAGACGAACCGCGGATTGGTTTCCGCCGGCAATGGCATGGTCGGTGTCTTCCACGACATCGAGTTCATGTATGAACACGCGTAGCCGTGGTCGCAGGCACCGACGACGTCGTTGCGGTCTACGGCCAGCTCCAGCGACGACAACTTTGAGTCTCGGCAGATGTGCTCGGCGATGATCTGGTCGATGGTCGTCCCAGCACGCACGTCCGCGCCTTCGGTCTGCTTCGGGTGAACCGAGCTCATGAATGCGGGTGCGGCACGCGGATGCTGTCCGCCCGAATCCCCCTGGTCCGTCGCTGGAAAATTATCCAGCCCGGTGAAGACCACCGTCCGATCGCGAAACGGCTCGAGCGGCTTCAGGATCGGCGAGAAGGCGAAATTGGCTCCCTCCGAGGCCGGCGTCCAGTCGCTCATGTTGGCGCCGTTCCCGACATAAACAGCGGCAAAGCGCGGCCCGCCCTTGGCCCGGGCCGACATCGCAGGCACCATCGCGTCCAGGAATGGCAGCGCGAGCGTGGCGCCCATTCCGCGAAGGAACGTACGCCGGGGCAACGCGACCCTTGTGATCACCATCGAACACTCCTTCAGTTCGTGCTCCCTGGCGCCATTCTCATCTGGAACGGCGCGCTCGCGACGATCGCTTGAACAAATGACGCAAACTGGTAGTTCGCCCGTGCGGCCTCACGCTTGATCTGACGGACCGCTGGCGCGTCAGCGGATTCAACCCCTCGCCCCAGTGCGTAGGTCAACATCTTCTCGGTGAAGGTCGTCAGGAAGTCGTCGGAATGGCTCTTCAGCACGGTTCGGAGTCCTGTCGGGCCCGTGAACTCCATTCCATCCGGAAGCTTCGCCGATGGATCGATCGGCACGCCCGACACATCGGTGTCTCGCCACTCGCCGATGGCGTCGAAGTTTTCGAGCGCGAAACCCAACTGGTCCATCTGCGCGTGGCAGGCGGCACAGACAGGACTGGCCCGGTGCTTGGCCATCTGCTCGCGCATTGGGAGTACCTTCGACGGATCGCGCTCATCCTTGAGGTCCGGCACGTTCGAAGGAGGCGCGGGCGGCGGCGTTCCGAAAATATTCTCCAGAATCCACTTGCCGCGAATCACAGGCGAAGTCCGATTGGCGCGCGAGGTGTCGGTGAGGATCGAGCCCTGCCCCAGCAGGCCTCGGCGGACGCTGTCTGCGGGGAGCGAGACCCGCCTGAAGTAATCGCCGTACACGCCTGGGATGCCATAGTGCTTCGCCAACCGCTCGTTGAGGAACGTGTAGTCCGCATCCAGTAAGTCGAGGACGCTGCGATTCTCGCGGATGATGCTGTCGAAGAACAACGCTGTTTCGCGCTCGAACGCCTGGCGCAGACTGTCGTCAAAGTGGAAGAGCAGCTCGGGGCTCGGCCTGAACCCCTCGACATTCCGAGTATGGAGCCATTGCCCGGCGAAATTGCTCACCAGTGCCCCGGAGCGCGCGTTCGCGAGCATTCGGCGCACCTGCTGTTCCAGCACGGTTGGAGTGTGGAGCCTGTTCTTGACCGCCAGGTCCAGGAGTTCGTCGTCCGGGATGCTGCTCCACAAGAAGAATGACAGGCGCGAAGCCAGCTCGATGTCGGTGATGCGGTACGGCGTGTTCGGCGCGATCGTTTGCGGCGGATTCTCGAACCTGAACAAGAACTGCGGACTCACGAGGATGCTGCGGACTGCCAGCTCGATGCCGGATTCGAATCCCCCCTTCCGGGCGCCCTCGCGATACAGGGACAACGGCAGCTCGAGATCGTCGTCGGTCACCGGGCGGCGATACGCGCGGCGCGCGAGCCTGGAAATGATCTTCCCGGCACAGGGAGCCTCCGCGCTTCGTGATCCGGCCGGCTCGCAGACGAGCAGCTTGCGCCGGCTTGGTGAATCGTCCGCCCCTGCGGACCTATCGGCACCTGGCGCGCCGGAACCGGTGACGGAACGCGGTGCGATCACCGTGACGGCGGATACCGCTGGCTCGCCGTTGCCCTCACGATACGGATCGCGGCGCTGCGACGGATCAAACAGATCTTCCAGGTACGCCGTCGTCTTGTTGACGAAGTAGACTTCCACCAGATGGGTGCCCGCCCTCAACCGTGACATGAACCTCAGACTTGGCAGCTCGCGCGGCGCGGGTGCTCCAATCGTGACGTCCCACACTTTCGCCTCGTCAATTCTCGTTTCGAGTTGGTGCGGCTCGTCAGTCAAGCCCATCACGCCGCCGTCGGCGCCGCTCTCCTTGAGCCTCAACTCGAACGCATATTCGCCATCAACCGGGAAGTAGTAGCGAAACGAGAGTCCCCCGCGTGATCCGAACGGCAGGTCGTCGCTTACACGAGTGCCCTGGTCGCGATCGGTCGGCACGAAGAACGTTTCCGGCAGCGGCGTCTCTTTCACGCGCGCGAGCGCCATCTGCGCAATCCTGGCGGCGGCGCCAAGATAGCGTTCGGTGAGTGCCGGTGACAGCGACAGGGCGTCGGCGATGTTGTCGAATCCGTACGCCGCATTGTCGGCCGGTAGCAGCGAGGCAGCATCGATGTCGAGAGCCAGCAGGTCTCGGATCGCATTACGGTACTCGGTGCGATTGAGCCGGTGAAGCGACGGGCGGCCTGGATTCGGGTGCGCGAGTGACGCGCTGTCGAGCTCAGCCTCGAGCCAACTGGCGGTGTTCATTGCGGTGATCTTGTCGGGCCGCGGACGCCCGGCAGGAGGCATGGCGCCGGTGCGAACCTTGCGGACGACCTTTTCCCACACCTCGGAGTTGTCGCGCACCTTCGCCACGTCGAGCGTGTCGAGCGCGAGGCCGGCGGTCTTCGTCCGCTGGTTGTGGCATGTCGTGCAGTACGTATCGAGAACGGCCCGCGTCGTGCCTGTTTGCGCCGCCGAAGCCGTTTGAAGGCGGGCTTCACCTCTGATCTGCGCGGTCTGGGAGAACGCAAGGACGAAGCAAGAGATGGCGATGATGAACGGCAATCGACAGCTTCTCACTGCTTGCCCGCCTTCACTGGAATCCCCTTCTCCTTCAATACCCTGCTGACGGCTTCGCTCGAGAACATCGCTTCACAGTCGGCTGGACACGGGATGTCTCTTGCCCCCAGCCGTCGCAGCAACTCCGCCGTCTGAGGCTGTGCGGCAAACGAGTTGCCGTACTCGACGCCGTCGGCGATCTTCAAAGGCGTGCGGCCGTCAAGGCCGACCACGTCGAGCTTGGCGCCCTTGTCGAACAGATACTGGACCACGGTATTGGCGCCCCGATAGGCCGCCGCATGCATGGCGGTTTCGCCGGTGTCGGCGACGAAATTCACGTCGGCGCCGCGTTCCTCGACGAGCAGCTTGACGGCCTCGAGCACTTGCCCTTCGGCGGCGCGATCCTGATTCGAGGCCCAGGCGACGCCCGCCGCCGCCATGAGCGGCGTGATGTTGAGGTCCGTGTTGATCGTGGGATCGGCGCCCCGCGAGAGCAGCAGGCGCATCACCTCGACGTCAGCTGATTTCGCCGCGAAGAAAAATGCGGTCGCACCGACCAATCGCCTGCGATATCTGGCACCCGACCATCTCGGCTCCATGTCGCTGTTCCGGCCGTTGATGTCGGCGCCGTGGGCCAGCAGCGATCTGATCACACGCAGCCGGTCGATCTTCACATTGATGAACTGGTCGCTGAGGTGCCAGTTCGCGACGTGCACCGCTGCCTGCAAGGGTTTTCCCCAGGTATTGTTGGGTCCGTTTCCGCCCTCGGTCGCCACATCACGCAGCTGTTCAGCGTAGCTGGGTGTCTTGATATTGATCTCCATCGGCCGGGCGCGCATGCCCTTGACTGTAAGCAAGGTTGTCCCGCCTTCAGCATTGGGATGGGCGCCCTTGTCGAGCAGCAGGTCAACCAGATCTTCGTGGCCGTTGATGATGGCGACGAGCAGCGGCGTCGCACCGTCGGGGCGCTTGCCGTTCACGTCGGCACCCGCGTTGAGCAACGCGCGAACAGCGTCGACATTGCCTTTGCGTACCGCAAACATCAGGGCCGTCATCCCGCTGTTGGAGGCCAGGCCAACGCTGGCGCCCTTGCCGATCAACGCCGTCACGACGGCGCCATGGCCGGCCGCCGCGGCCCACATCAGCGCCGTCTGTCCGTTCCAGGTTTCCTTCGCATCGATCTTGGCGCCGGCCGCCAGCAGTACGTTCACGGCGTCAACCTGGCCGGTGCGCGCCGCGAGCATCAGCGGAGCCTCCCCGGCCCGCACGACGCCGTTCGGATTTGCTCCTGCCGTGAGCAACAATCGAATGATGGGCGCGTTGCCGTTTTCGGAGGCGAGGGTGAGCGGCTGAATCCCGTAGTGGTTTGGCGCGTTCACGTTTGCGCCGGCGCGAATCAGCAAGGTCGTCGTGTCCGCGTCTTCCAGGTACGCCGCCCAGTGCAGCGCGGTGGTGCCGTCGCCTTGAGGGGCGTTCACGTCGGCGTGCTGCTTCAGCATCGACCTGACGGCCTCCGCGTCGCGATGCTGCACCGCGTCGGCAAGGGTGCTGCTGCTCGCCGCCGACACACGAAGGCCGGCGACGACCAAAGCCGCAGCGACGGATACTCCGGGCAGGAATCTGACCCGCATCATCGATGTGGTTGTTACGCCCGTAACTCTACTCGCGAATCGTCACCACCGCAATTCGGCGTGCGGGTCATCATCCGATCGTGCGCCGACGCGATTTCCTCGCTTCCACCGCGGCCGCAATCGCCGCGCTTTCCGCTCGCGACGTCTACCCGAGCAGCGCCGGCGAGCCACCCGTGGTCACGAAGAGGATGGTGACGACGACCGAGGCGGTGACGCCGTACAAGTCCGTCACCACCTACAACAACTTCTACGAGTTTGGGGATAGTCGGGATAAACGGGTCGATGGTCAACCGAACGCCCGTTATCAGACCCTCGCGCGGCGAGGCGCCAAGCATTCCCCCTGGGACAGCGCGGATTTCCCCCACTGCACAGACCCGTCGTCACGGAAGCGTGAACGCGTAGAGGGCGCTGCCGCCGCCGATCACGATGTATTGCTTGCCGTCGAGCTCGTACGTGACTGGCGGCGTGCCGACGCGCCCGATGCCGGCGTGCCACAGCGTCGTCCCGTCGCTCGTGCGCACCGCGAGCGCGTTCCCAGACGTATCGCCAGTGAATGCCAGACCCGTGGTCGTGGTCAGCACGCCTGCGCCCGAGGCGCCGTCGCCGAGGTCGTGACTCCAGCGGATCTTGCCGGTCTGGTAGTCGATCGCGCGCAAAGCTGACCGGCCATAGAGGTTGTAGTCCGCGCCCGCCCAGCCGTACGCGCCGTGCTCCTGCTTGAAGAAGTAGATGCCGTACGAATCCTGCGCGCTGACCAGCAGCAGACCGGTCCGCGGATCGAAGCTCGGCGAGCGATAGTTGGTGGCGCCGGCCTCGTTCGGTGCGATGAGAACTCCGTCGCGCGACGGTTCCTTCGCGGGGTCCGGAATCGGGCGGCCGTCCTTGTCGATCCCCTTCGCCCAGTTCACGGCCGCGAACGGCGCGGTCAACAGGTTCTTGCCCGTGGTGCGGTCGAGCACGAAGAAGTACCCGTTGCGCGACGCCTGCATCAGCAGCTTGCGCGGCGTGCCATTGAACGGCGCGTCGACGAGCACCGGCACTTCCGCCGCGTCCCAGTCGTGCGTGTCGTGCGGCGACGCCTGAAAGCCCCACGACAGCTTCCCCGTGTCCGGATCGAGCGCGACGATGCTGCAGGTCCACGGGTTGTCGCCGGGGCGCACCGAACCGTTCAGCACCGGCGTCGGATTGCCGGTGCCGACATACAACAGGTTGAGGTCGGGATCGTAGGTGCCGGTCATCCACATCTGGCCGCCGGTGGCGCCGCCGCTCGCCGACCCCGGCGTGCCTGGCGGAGGCGTGCTGTAGAACGTCCACTGATGCGCGCCCGCCTCGGGATCGAACGACTGCAACATGCCGGGCAGATTGTCGAAGTCGCCGGCAACGCCGACCATCACGTGGTTGCGGATGACGAGCGGCGCGTTCGTCGACCAGAAGCCGCGCTTCGCGTCGGCGACCTCGACGTTCCACTTCACCTTGCCGGTTCGCGCGTCGAGCGCGACGAGGTGCGCGTCCGGGGTTGTCAGGTAGACGGTGTTCCTGTGGACCGCCGCGCCACGATGGCCGATGTGGAAGCCCTGGTTCGTCGGATACGTGTAGCTCCACAACTGGCGCGCCGAGCGCGCGTCGATCGCCCAGATGTTGTCGGGCGTCGTGATGTAGATGACGCCGTCCACGAGAATCGGCGACGCCTTGATCTGCTGCCCCTGCCCGGTCTGGAACGACCAGGACAGCGTGAGCTGACGCACGTTGTCCGGCGTGATCTGCGTGAGGCGGCTGTGCCGCTGACCAGTGTAGTCGCCGTGATACGTGGGCCAGCTGTCGACCGGCGGCTTGAGGAGCGTCGAGGGATCGAGCCCCTGCGCCGTCGCGATGGCGCAACAGGCGAGGAACGTCGCGCAGGCCTTCAGGCCTGCTTCAACGAAGCGTGTGCAGGTACGCCAGGACATTGTGCATATCGGCATCTGTGTACTTTCCGAGCTGCTCGACGTGCGCTTGAAGCGGATCGTCGACGGTGAACTTCACCTGGTTCGTCGCGAATGAGCGGTGCGCGCCGGACGCGTCCCGGAGCGCAATCGTGAACTCGTCCCGGTGGACCAACGATCCCGTGACGATCTCGCCGGACGGGCGTGTGACGGTGACCTTCGCTTTGGACACGGCGTCTTGGGCCGGCGTCGGATACAACACCCGCTTGAGCAGGTCGAGCCCCTCGAGCCGCCTGGCGAGGCCCGCGAAGTCGCCGGTCGCCGAGTGGCACTTCGCGCAGGCGCCAGCGAAATACCGCTCCCCCGCCTCGGCGTTGCCGGTCTGCAGATCCGCGAGATCGACCGCGCGGCGGCCTCCCGTCAGCGACGCGGCCTTCGTCTTCTGGTCGTGAATGAACGCGACGACGGCCGCGATGTCCGCGTCGTTGAGCGTGAACGCCGGCATGCCCTTGTCCACGCGACCCGTGCGGACGATCGGACCGATCGTGTCGCCGCGCACGTCGGTCGCGACGCTGGCCGCGCGCGTGAGATCCGGGCCGCTCTCGCCGCCCATCGCGTCGCGGCCGTGACAGAAGCCGCACTGCGCGGAGAAGATCGGCTGGCCGGCGCGCACCTGTTCGGCGGGGTACGACTGCGGTGTTGCCGTCGGCGGCGGCGGCACCGCCGCAGGACTCGCCTGCGGAGGTCTGGGCGGCGGCGGCCCGGCCGCCGGTGGTGGTGGCGGCTGGTCCATCGCCGCAAGATCCGCCCGGACGCTCACCGCATCGGCCGTCGGAAACGCCGCAGGAATCTTCTGCGTGACCGCGCCGGTCGCCGCCCACTCGGTCCCGCGCTGAAACGTCGCGACGAAATCCACCGAGCTCAGCGCGCTGACATCGTGTCCCATCGTCGTGTGGAACACGCGGCCCCTGCCGAAGCTGAGCACCATGAGCTGCGGCTCGTCGCGGCCGGTGCCGTTGTTCGACGGATCGGAATGTGCCGTCGCCAGCACGGTCATGTTGAGCCCCGGCCCACGGAGCGCGGCGTACAGCTCGTCGGCCTGATGCATCCACACCGCGGGCAGGCCCTTCGTGATCGGATGGTTCGCGTCGCGCACGGTCAGCTTGAACGGCAGACGTTGCCCATGGCTCCCGGCTCGTCCCGGCGCGGTGTCCGACGTGAGCTTTCCGTCCCTGAAGAACCAGAACGGCCCGGTGTTTTCGGTCCGATTGCGCCAGCCACCGACGCCGATCATCTCGTTGAACGCTTTCCATCCGGGGAACGCGTTGTCCGCCGCGTGCACGACGACGACGCCGCCGCCAGCGCTCACATACTGTTCGAAGGCCGCCTTCAGATCAGCGGGCCAGCGATCATCCGGCGCGTCGTAGTTGAGCACGATCGCCTGATACGTCGCAAAATCCGGCGTGAACGCGCTGAAGCTCTCGGTCGCCGGCGGTGCGCTGACGACCTCGACGTCGAACAGGCCGGTCTCATCCAGCATCTTTTTGAGGACCTGCGTGGTCGCCCGCCAGTTGTGATAGGGACCGCCGCTCTCGCCGTCGAGCAGCATGACGTGGATGGGCGCCGCCGCGCGGAACGCCACTGAGGAGGTGACTGTCACGGCAGCCGCCAGCACGATGTATGTCGCGCATCGCATGACGGCGAGAGCATCGCACGGCATGCCCACCCTTGACCAGCGTCCGCGTTCGATGGCGCCTGGATCCCGGGGACCCACAACCTTGCGGTGAAGGCCAGGTTCATGACACGCGCGCGAACTTGCCCACCTGAGTACGGCCATCGCCGGCGAGCATCGCACCCTCTGGCTGGTTGTTGTACGCCTTCTCGGCGTTGAACTTCACGGACTGGTGGACGGAGTCGTCCAGCGCACGACGCGGAGAC
>DATLLF010000140.1:0-16347 GCA_035537955.1 Vicinamibacterales bacterium
GTTGAAGTCACTGCCGCTTCGCGCTCCGCTGCGGCGCGTCACTGCGCTTGACGATGAAAAGCCATGGGAGCGTGCATGCGAAGAAGGCTGGGAAGGCGTCATCGCCAAGCGCCGCGACTCCGTCTACGAACATCGCCGCTCGCCGCATTGGCTCAAGATGAAGTGCGAGGCGAGCCAGGAGCTCGTCGTCGGCGGCTTCACCGATCCGCAGGGGAGCCGCGTCGGGCTCGGCGCGCTGCTCGTCGGCTACTACGAGGGGGACGATTTCGTGTTCGCGGGAAAGATCGGCACCGGCTTCGACAACAGACTCCTCCTCGATCTGCGCGAGCGTCTCGACGCGCTCGAGATCCCGGCCACGCCCTTCACGAAGGCGAAAGGGCTGCCGCGGCTGCGCGCGCACTGGGTTCGCCCCGAGATCGTGGTGCAGGTGGCGTTCATCGAATGGACCGTCCACGGCAAGCTGCGGCATCCGCGGCTCCTCGCCGTCCGCTACGACAAGGCCGCGCGTGAAGTCGTGCGCGAAACGCCATGATCACGCATCCGGAGAAGATCCTGTTCCCTGACGATGGGATCACCAAGGGAGAACTGGCGGCGTACTACGAGGGGATCGCGCCCATCATGATCCCGCACATCCGGGCGCGTCCGGTGACGATGGAGCGCTTCCCCGCGGGGATCGGCAAGAAAGGCTTCATCCAGAAGGACGTTTCGAAGGGCTTTCCCGCATGGCTCGAGCGCATCGAGGTCCCGAAGAAGGACGGCGTCGTCCATCATCCGATCGTGTCCGATACACGATCGCTGTTGTGGCTCGCGAACCAGAACAGCATCACGCCGCACGTGTGGACCTCACGGGCGCCCGATCTGCATCATCCGGACATTTGCGTCTTCGATCTGGATCCGTCGAAAGACGACGAAGCCATGCTGCGGTTCGCCGCCCTGGCCCTGCGGGTATTTCTGGACGAGATCGGTCTCCCGTCCTGGGTGAAGACGTCCGGCTCGAAGGGCTTTCACATCGTGGTGCCGCTCGATCGAAAGACACACATGGGTGATGTCGCGGGTTTCGCGCATGCCGTCGGGGCCCTTCTCGTCCGCCGCTATCCGGACGTGTTGACGCAGGAGTTCCACAAGGTCGATCGCGGAACACGCATCCTGGTCGATACCGGCCGCAATGGCTACAGCGCCACCTTTGCGGCGGTCTACGCCGTCCGCCCGAAGCCGGGAGCGCCCGTGTCGGCCCCCTGCACCTGGGAAGAGATCGACAAGGGAACCGTCCACCCGCGCTCGTTCACGGTGAGGAACATGGCGGATCGCATCGGGGACGTTGGCGATCTGTGGGCTGAGATGCTGAAGAAGAAGCGCTCGCTCACGCGCGCGATCGCGAAGGTTCGCTCACTGCGCGAGGCGAGATGAGTCACTCGACCACGGACGTGCACATCGCGGCGATCGAGTACGAGCTTCCCTCGACGTCCTGGACACTCGAGGAGCTCGCCGTGCAGGGACGTATCAGGAGTCCAGTCGAGGCGCTGCGAACGTTTGGATTCGAGCGGGCGTGGGTCGCTGATGACACGGGGGAGCGGCTCGCAACAGCCGCGGTCGAGCGGCTTCTCGAGAACGCCGCGGTCGATCCGGGGACCATCGACGTCGTGCTGTATGCGGGCGCGACCGCAGCCAGCCACGCGACTCGCAGTGGTGGACTCGGGGCGTTCACCTATCCGGCGGCAAAGCTTCAGTACGATTTCGGTTTCGTGAACGCGCGTCCGATCGGCATCAGCCAATCGGGTTGTCTTGGACTGATGACCGCAATCAGCCTCGGACGCGCGCTGCTGACGGCTGATGCCTCGATTGCCCGTGTGCTCTGCGTCAGCGTTGACGTACTTCCCGCAGGCAGCACCCGCGAGATCCTCTACAACGTCATCTCTGACGGCGCCTGCGCCCTCCTGCTGGAGCGCGGGCATGGACCAAACCGCATCGTCGCCGAGCGGCAGATCACGAAGGGGTATTACTGGGACTGCGAAGCGCTGGGGAATGAGATCGTGGCGGCGTACTTTCCGACCGCACGCACGATCATCGGCGACACGCTCGCGGCGGCCGGGTTGACGCAGGATGATGTGGCGGTCATCGTGCCTCACAACGTCTCGCGTCGAAGCTGGGACATCCTGCTGCAGCTCACCGGCCTGGACGCCGAGCGTCTCTACGCGGACAACATCGCGCTCAAGGCGCACGTGATCAGCGGCGACAATTTCATCAATCTCGCCGACGCTGAACGTGCCGGTCGCCTTCGGCGCGGAGACCGGCTCCTCTTGTTCAACTTCGGTTTCGGTGCGAGCTGGGCGTGCATGCTGGTCGAGCACTGATAACTTCAACTCCAGACTCCAAACTGCAAACGCGAAACGCCACACTGCAGCCTGTGACGTCAGACATGCCGAACACGCGCCCCGATGACATCACGCTCGTGACTGGAGGCAGTGGATCGATCGGCGTTCCCTTGCTCGAGTCACTTGGGCGGGACGGACGCACAGCGGTTGCGCTGGTACGAGGCGGGCTGCCGGTGAACGTAGCTGGCGTGCAGTTGGTGGAAGGGGACATCCAGAGCGCCGGCCTGGGACTCGATGCCGGATGGCGCGACGAGCTGTTAACGCGCGTGACGGCGATCGTTCATGGGGCGGCGTTGACGCGGTTTGACGCGCCGCTCGACACCGCGCGCGCCGTAAACGTCGAAGGCACGCGGCGCGTGCTCGAGTTCGCGGAGCGCTGCACGCGGCTGGAGCGCGTGACCGTGTTGAGCACGATCTACGTCGCCGGCAAACGGACCGGAATCATCCGCGAGACCGAACTGGATCACGACTGCGGTTTCGTCAACGCGTACGAGCAGTCGAAGTACGAGGCGGAACAGCTCGCGCGCGCCGCGATGGCGCGCTTGCCGGTGATGGTGGTCCGGCTCAGCACCGTCGTGGGCGCCCATGGCTCGGGCGCAGTCGGCAAGCCGGCCGCGATTCATCACGCGATGCGTTTCCTCTATAACAGCCTCCTGCCGATGATGCCAGGCACCGACGACAGCCTCGTGGATCTGATTTCGACCGGCTACGCCGTCGCCGCGATTCGACATCTTTCCGAACGAGGGTTCACGCGAGGAGCCACATTTCACGTATGCGCGGCGGGGGAGGCCCCTCGCGAGGCGGAGCTGATCGATCTGGTGGTCGAGGCATTCATGCGGTATCGTCCGGCATGGCGGCGCCGGGCCATCGAAAAGCCTTCTATCGTCGAGCTCCCGACGTTCGAATTGTTCCGCGAATCAGTCGAGGCGGTAGCCGACCCGGTATTACGCGCGTCGGTCGCCGTACTGGCGCCGTTCGCCCCGCAACTCGCGTTTCCGAAGATCTTCGATGACACGCAATGTCGCGCCATTCTGGACGGTGCGGGGATTCACCGGGACGCGATACGCGATACGTTGAAGGACGTCGTCCGCTTTCTGATCGAGACCAATTGGACACCGCCGTGCCGCAGCTGACCGAGTTGCTTCTCACGTTCGTTCGCGAGGATCTTCTCAAGGGGCACGCTGCCGACCTGAACTCCGACAGCTACCTGTTCGACGAGGGGATGGTGGACTCGCTCGGGATCCTCCGGCTGATCGCCTTTCTCGAGCTCGAGATCGGCCGGCCCATTGCGGATCACGAGGTCGTCATGGAGCACTTTCGTACGATCCGCACGATCGACCGGACCTTCGGATCGAAGCAGGTGCACGATGCGTGACCCGGAAAGTCTCGAAGCGTGGGTCGATGAACAGCTCGAGCGGCTCGCCGTCGACAGTGGCGCTCGTCGGCTCGAAGTGCCCGCCAGCATCAAGGCTGCCGTGCTCGATCGCTGCGGTCATTTCGAATCGTTCCCGGGGATGGCGATCCTCGCGGGAGGCAACGATCTATATCACGCGCCTGCGGCCTGTTATCACGCGTACACGGAACTCCAGGGCGCCCGCCTCGCCGCTGACCAAACCATCACCGTCGTCGCACCGTGTGCGCGTAACGAGAGTGGCGCCGACGTCGAGCCCGGGCGATTGAAGCACTTCCGCATGCGCGAGGTCGTGTTCGTAGGCGCGCCCGGATGGGTCACGCGGCAACGCGACGGGTGGATGCAGCGCGCGGCCTCATTCGCCGCATCGCTGGGGCTCAGCGGATCCATGGAGGCCGCAACGGATACTTTTTTTGGTGATCCCGGACGAGGACGCCGCTTGATTCAGCAGCTCAAGACGTTGAAGTATGAGCTGCGGGTCGGCGTGGGAGACGCCGGAACCCTCGCGCTCGCGTCGTTCAATCTCCATGAGACGTTCTTCACGAGCCGCTTCGACATCGGCATGGCGGACGGATCACCGGTGGCGTCCGGCTGCGCCGCCTTCGGGGTCGAGCGGTGGGCGCTCGCGCATACGGCACAACGGCATGCCAGTCTTTGACGAGTACCTCACGCACGCGGAAGCGCAGCGATGGATTCTGGAAGTGGACGTTGCCTGGGGCGGCATCGATGCGGCCGTCGCGCTCACGCAACCGGAGCTGCTCGACCAGGTCCGCGATTCCGCGCTCATCGAGTCGTACTTTCCCGTCTACACGACGCGGCTGATTCGCGCGTTGTGGGACGACATCGATGCGACGTCCGTCTTCTCGATCCAGCTCTACGAGTCCTACAAGCATTTCTACGTGCTGAACCGCTATCTCGCGATCGTCGGCTACCGGCCGATCGACGACAGCGAACTGCGGGAGGTGCGACGGCCGAATCTGGATAAGGGGATCGAGGACGCCGACGCGGAGCTGGCGCGATACATGGTCAGCGAGCATTTCGCCGCCTACTTCTTCCTGCGGCTGTCGCGGCAGTCGCGTGAGCCGGTGCTCGCCGGGATCGCGGCGCACATCGCGAAGGACGAGTTCCGTCACACGCAGTTCGCCTACGACCTGCTCGCGGCACGACTCGAGGATGATCCCTTGCGAAAGCACAGCGTCCTGCGCGCGGCCAGCGACTTCCGCCATGTCGGCGCGGATGTCGTCGAGTCAGTACCCATCTCGGAGAAGAACGACCTGCCGGCGATCCTGACGTTGAACCGGCGGATCCGGCGACTGTGCGGTGTGAGCCTTTCGGAGTACGCGAAGGACGGGATGCATGGCATTGACCGATCGTGAAGCCTGGCTGCTGAACTTTTACCGCAACAGCGAGCTGCATGGCGCGCTGCTGATGGGACGTCTCGCGCGAACGGTCTCCGACAATGATCTACTCGTCGAGATGACCGCACACTGCGCCACCGAGGCCCGACACGCGGCGATGCTGTCGAGGACGATTGCGACTGCGGGCGGACGCCTGGATCCTTCGATTGCGCCCATCCAGGAGCATTACTCGAGCGAAGGCGGCGTGCCCCCGAGCCTGCTCGAAGTGCTCGTGCTGTCGGAGACGCTCGAACGGCGCGTTCGCGCCAGCTACCATCGCCATCTCGCGCACGAGTCACCCCATCCAGCGGCGGGGGAAACGCTCGCCGCGATCGTCGGCGAGATGGAAGCGAAGCGCGGCGCCGAGCACGCGGGCTGGATCGACCAGGCGCTCGATCGCATGGATCAGCAGCAGGTCGATCGCGCCCGGCAGAAGTGGCAGGCGATAGACGAGCGCGTTGCCGCCCGTCTCGAACAGAGTCTCGACGATCGCTTTGGGATTCGTTCGCTATGAACACAGTGGACGCGCGCGTCATGCGCATCATCAGCCGGTCGGCCATGGTGCCGCTCGAGAGCGTCACCCCATCCACACCGCTGTCGTCGCTCGGTATCGGTTCGCTCGAACAGATCGAGTGCGTCTTCGCCGTCGAGGAGGAGCTGAAAGTGGAGCTCGATCAACCGGAGCTGTGGCACGCGCGAACGGTGCAGGACGTGATCGACGCCGTCGGCAAGGCTTTGCGCGCCGGCGGCCCGCCCGCCGCATGACCGGTCCATTCAGCGCGGAGCACGAACGATTTCGATCCGGCGTGCGTGCATTCGTGGAACGCGAACTGCGGCCTCATGCCGAGCGTTGGGAGCGGGCCAGGCGCCTGCCGCGACCCGCATTGCGCGCGTGCGGGCGTCAGGGCCTGATGACACTCGATCCCTGGTCTCAGGCGGTGCTCGCCGAGGAGTTGCCGCGCTGCGATTCGCTCGGTGTCGCCCTGAGCGTGTTCGTGCAGGGCAACGTCATCGCGCCCTTACTCGAACAGCTCGGCACGCCCGTCCAGAAAGAGCGATGGCTCCCCGATATTCACCACGGACGCGGCATTGGCGCGCTTGCCGTGACCGAGCCGGCGTGTGGATCCGATTTTGCCGCACTGCAGACCGCGGGGCGGCGCCGCGGCGCGAATCTTGTTCTCGAGGGCATCAAGACCTACGTCACCAACGCGGCCGCATCCGACGTGCTCGTCGTCGCGGTCAGGACCGATGGGGAGGGGCTCGCGGGATTGAGCCTCGTGCTGGTGCCCACGGCCGCGCGCGGCGTACGGCTCGAGGCGCTCGAGGGGCTCGGACTCGCGACCTCGGCGATGGGACGCGTAACGTTCACCGGCTGCCGCGTGCCGGCGTCGAACGTGCTCGGCCGCCCCGGCGGCGGGTTCGGCTACATCATGCAGGCCCTCGACCGTGAGCGGCTGCTCGGCGCGCTGGCCGCGGTCGCGTGGGCCGCGTATGCCCTCGAGCGGACCATTACGTGGACCAGGCAGCGCCGCGCGTTCGGCCGCCCGCTGTCGAAGCTGCAGGCCGTACGTCACCAGCTCGCGGATGCGGCGATTTCGCTCGAGGCGGCGCGTCAGTTGAACTACGCGACCTTCGCGCGGTGGGCGCAGGGGGAGCCAGTGGGCCGCGAGATCGCCATGATCAAGGTGTTCAGCTATCAGACCGCGCAGCAGGTGATCGACCGCTGCCTGCAGCTTCATGGTGGGGCGGGCTATATGGCCGATCACTGGACGAGCCGGTTCTATCGTGACGCGCGCGCGTTGACGATTGCCGCCGGCACACCGGAAGTAATGAAAGAGCTGATCGCCGCCCATCTCCGGCTATGAACGCCCCGGCGAGGTACTACAATCGCACGCGCCAATCCTCCTCGCTGCCGCTTGCGCTGCTGCGTCGCGGGCGCGTGCTGGCGCTGCCGCTTTACGCGGCGCTGCGGCGCAGCGATCTCGCGCGCGAGGGTTTCGATCACTCCGGCAGCTATCGGTTCGCGGATCACATTTATCGCGGCACGCCGTCTGGTCGCGGCGCGTTCGGCCGTTGGCTCGACGCGCGACTGCTCTCGCTGCCCGCCGTCAGGTCGTTTCGCAGCCGCTACGAAGCGGCGCGCGACGAGCTTGCCGCCTTCCTCGCCGAACGGGCGCCGCAGCCGGGCACTCTCGACGTGCTCAGCGCGCCATGCGGCATCCCGCGCGAGCTGGCAGACGGCCTGGAGCTGTTCAGAAGATCCGGTCGCCCGGTGAACGCGCAGGTGACCTTTCACGGCCTCGATCTGGATCCCGTCGCGCTCGACGAGGCACGACGATTCGCCGCGCAGCGCGACCTCCGTGCGTTCGCTGCCCACCGTGGCGATGTCTTCGATCCGAGCGCGTACCCCGGACATCTGGACTTCATCACGTGCACGGGACTCGCCGAGTTCCTCGAAGACGAGCAACTGTCGCGGTTGTACGGGATCTTTTTCGAGCGCCTGCGTCCCGGCGGGCTGCTCGTCACCAGCGGCATGCGCGGCCGGCCGTTGTCTGACTACCTTCTGCGGCTTGCCGAGCTGACCGTCCACTATCGAACGGCGGCGGACCTGAGGCGGCTCGCCGGGGGATGCCCGTTCTCGGCAATCCACACACGTGTCGATCGCCTCGGCATCCAGGCCATCGTCGTGGCGCGCAAGTGAGCATCCGGCTCTTCCACCGCGGTGCCCGTCTCGTGACGCGCATGCGCGCGTCGGATCGCGAGTTCGTCTGGCGCGCATGGCACCGCGCCCCCGTTCCGTGGAGCGAGCTGTTTGCGCCCGCGCTGCTGCTCGTCGGCTATGGATGCGAGTGCCAGGACGGAGCGGTGCGGTTTGGCGATGGCGGTTCGATCCACTGGACCAGCGGCGCGATGTGGACGACAATTCGCCTTCGGCTGCCGCCCTGTTCCGAGAAGAAGGCGGCCCTGCTCGCAGACGGCCTCTTGAAGGTCGCCCGATACGGTTGATCGCTGAGGGGCCCGCAGCCGGTCCTTCACCCTTGAACCAGGAGAGACACATGCCGAGCGTGAGTGAAACGATTCAGGTGGCGGCGATGCCCGAAGCGGCGTTTTCGTTCGTCGCCGACGCGCCCGCGCGCGCGACGATGTTCATCCCGGGCTTGAACCGGATCAACAACGTCACGACCGAGAAGGCCGGCGTGGATCAGGCGTGGGACTACGAGTTCAACTGGTTCGGCCTTGTCGTCAGCGGACAGAGCCGCTGCACGAAGTACGAGCGCTCGTCGAGCTACCAGTTCAAGACGCTGACTGGAAATCCGAGCACCTGGACGTATCGCTTCGAACCGAAAGAGGGCGGCACCCGTCTGACGCTCGAAGTCGAGTACGAGCTGCCGCAGAATCAGCTCGCCCGCTTTGCCACCGCCGGTACGCTGGAGCAGATGAACCGTAATCGCGTGAGAGAGATCGTTGCAAATCTGAAGGCGATGATCGAGCCGTGATTCAGCGATTCAGCGCAACCAGCGCCGACACGCTCGCGGCGCGTCGCGCGGGGACGTAGCTGGCGAGCAGCGCGGCCATCGCCAGCACGCCTGGCGCGACGGCGAACGTCAGCGGATCGAGCGCCCTCGTCTCGAACAACAGGCTGCGCATCGCCGGTGCGACAATCGCCGAGACGCCAATCCCGACGGCCAGACCGATCAGTGCGAGCTTCGCTCCCTGCCAGACGACCATCCGCACGACCTGTGCGGGTGATGCGCCCACAGCCATGCGCACGCCGATTTCGGGGATCCGCTGCGTCACGGTGTACGCCATCACGCCATAGACGCCGATGGCCGCAAGCGCGAGCGCCACGCACGCGAACGCGACGAGCAGCGTCATCTGGAAGCGCGGTTGCGCGACGGTCCCCGCCATTGCGGTCTGCATCGTGCGCACGTTGACCAGCGGCTGCGCGGGATCGATCTCCCGCAAGACGCTTCGCAGCGAGGTCACCACCTGATCGGGCGCACCGGCCGTGCGGACGACGAGGGCCGCGTTGAGGTACATGCCCGCGAGAACGGGAACGGGATACTGTGCGTAGGGGACGAAGAACTCCGCCTTCGATCCCGCCTCGAACGATTGCTTCACGTCGCCCACGATGCCGACGATTTCCATGGTCTGGAAGTCGGGATCCGGTTCGGTCCCGAGCTGGATCCGCTGACCGAGCGCATCTCGATCCGGAAAGTACTGTCTGGCCAGGGTTTCGTTGACCACGACCACGGGCGGCGAGCCCTCGCGGTCCCACGACGTGAGCATTCGTCCGCGCAGCAGCGGTACTCCCAGCGTCGTCAAATAGTCCGCCGTCACGGCGCGGTACCCGGCCAACACGTAATCGTCGGGTCCCTTCGGGGGATAGGCCGCGCGATTGAAATTAATGGCGGCGCCGGCGCCGGCCATCGGGAGATTCGTCGTGATCGCTGCCCCTTCCACGCCCGGCAGCGCGCGAACGCGCCCGACGATCTCTTCGACAACGGCTGTACGCGCCGGGTTTTGCGCGTACCGTTGTGGCGACAGCGGAAGGTTGACGACGAGCAGATTCTGCGCATTGAAGCCGGGCGCGACGCGCGTCAGCGTCTGGAAGCTGCGAAGCAGCAGCCCGGCGCCGACGAGCAGCACGACCGCGAGCGCCATCTGGATGACGACGAGCGCCGAACGCACCTTGCGCTGGCGAACGCTGCCGGAGCCGCCGCGGCCTTCCTCGTTCAGCGATTCGCGGATGGGGAGCTGGGTCGCCTGAATCGCTGGCACGATCCCGAACAGCAGCCCCGTCACGGCCGAGAGTGCGAGCGCGAAGTAGGCGACGTGCAGGTCGATGGCAATGTTCTGCATGCGCGGCAGGCCGGCAATCGTGGTGCTCGTCAGTAGCGACACGCCCCAAGACGCGACCAGGAGACCGGCGGCGCCGCCGACGAGCGCGAGAACGAGGCTTTCGACCACGAGCTGGCGAAGGATGCGCAGCCGGCTTGCGCCCAGCGCGAAACGCAGCGCGATCTCTTTTTGACGATCGACCGCCCGTGCGAGCAGCAGGTTCGCGACGTTGGAGCAGGCGATCAGCAGCACCAGGGCGACGGCGCCGGTCAGCAGCAGCAGCGCGGGTCGGACGTTGTGGACGATCTGGTCCTGCGCACGCGTGACCAGTGCGCGCAGGTTCCGGTTGGATTCCGGGTTCTCCGCCTCGAGCTGGCGCGAAATGGCGTCCATGTCCTGCCGCGCCTGCTCGAGCGTGACGCCCTTCTTCAGCCGCGCGATCGGGAAGATTCCGGGATGCCACCCGCGATCGTCCGGCAGCGTCGACGCCCACGGCCAGAACGGCAGGTAGACCTCCGCGGGCTGAAACAGTTCGAACTCGGCCGGAAGGACGCCGACGATGGTCAGCGGCTTTCCATCGAGCTGAATCGACTGCCCGACCGGATCGAGTCCAGCGAACCCGCGGTTGGCGAACGCGGCGGTCACGATCGCGACACCGCCGCCACCCGCGCGGTCTTCCGCGTCGCTGAAGTTGCGGCCGGCGGGCAGGGTGACACCAAGGAGCGGGAGCAGCGATGCGGTGATCATCTTCACCGGCACGCGTTCGGGGTCCGAGCCGCTGGTGAGCGTCATGTTCAGCGGCCGGAACGCGCCTATCCCCTCGAATACCCTGGCCCGGGCCCGCCAGTCTTCGTAGTTGAATCGGGTGACCGATCCCAGCGGAAACTGCGGCGTCTGCTCGTTGAGGATGACGACCTCTTCGGGCGCCGCGTAGGGGAGCGGTGCCAGCAGCACGGCGTTCGACACGCTGAACACCGCCGCGTTGGCGCCGATCCCCAGCGCGAGCGTCAGGATCGCGATGACGGAGAACCCGGGGCGGCGAATGAGATTTCGGATGGCGAGACGAAGATCATTCATTGACATCAATCATCGTTCGATCGGTCGATCGCTGATCGGCCGATCGCCATCGACCGATCGACCGATCGACCGATCAGCGATTATTCGAGCAGGTGCTTCAGTTCCCAGCCGGGATCGTCGGCCAGGGCGGCGTACTCTTCAGGCGTGATCGAGCGGTTGGCGTACTGACACGACACGATGAACATGCCGCGCCCTTCGTTCCAGTCCGATCGCACCACCCGGGCAGGGATGACACGACCCGAGCTGGTGTCCAGATCCAGAGGGGCCTCCGGTTTCGGAATGCGCTCGACCTCGATGATCTTCCGGAACCGCATCGAGCTGTGATCGATGGGATAGCCCGATTCGTCCAGCACGCGGTTCTTCATGTTCGGCACTCGCAGGCGCACTTCCACCGGCTGGGACATCTCCGCATTGTATCCTGCCGGGATGTCCACTCCGTCGTCGCTCCCTCGCATCGTCCGCCGCCGTTCGAAGCTCCACGGCTTCGGGGTGTTCGCGGCGCAGGAGATCAACAAGAACACACGCATCATCGATTACGCCGGAGAGCTGATCCACAACTCGAAGAGCGGCGTTCGTGAGGCCCGCTACCTGAAACAGGGTTGCATCTGGGTCTTTCGCGTGAACCGCGCATGGAGTCGCGATGCGGCGGTCGACGGCAACATCGCCCGTTTCATCAATCACGCGTGCGTGCCGAACTGCTGGATCGAGATCGAGGCGAAGACGCGGACCATCTGGATCCGCGCATCGAGGCACATCTATCCGGGCGAAGAGCTGACGTACGACTACGCGACCATCGGCGATCACACGATCCACTGCCGCTGCCGGCCCGGCTGCAAGACGATGCTCTAGGCTCTTCCGAGGGGCTTCGCCCCTCGGGCTCCCCGACACGCGGCTCGCTCCGGTCGCGTGGCTCGCTCGCGCGGCTCGCTCGCGCCCTGGCGATTGTGAGATGGGTCCTAGAGCCGGAAGCCGGAAGCCGGGAGCCGGAAGCCGCATTCATTGACACCCCGGTCGGCGCTGTCTAATATGTTCTTTGTGAACATATTCCGAAGGAACATACGTCCCGGCGACTTCGGTTCGGTGACCGCCATGGAGTTCGAGATCCTGCTCTCGCTCGCCGGCGGCGATCTGCACGGCTACGCGATCATCCAGGAGATCGGTGAGCGCTCCAACGGTGCGCTCACGGTGCGTCCCGGCACGCTTTACCGCGCGATCTCGCGGCTGCTCGACGCGGGACTCATCGAAGAAGTCGACGGCCGCGGCACTGAAGACGACGAACGACGCCGATACTACTCGATGACGAAAGCCGGCAGGCAGGCGGCGGCGATCGAATCGCAGCGTCTCGCGCGCCAGGTCGAAACCGCCCGCGCCCGCAAACTCCTCAAATCCAAGATCTGACCGCCATGGCCCGGATCTACGCGCTGCTCCTCCGGATCTATCCACGGGCGTTCCGCGAGCGCTTTGGTGAGGAGCTGCTGTTCGCTTTCACATCGGATTGGAACGAGACGAAGCGCTCCGGGATCACCGCAGCCATTCGCCTCCTCACACTGAGCGCCGCTGACGTGATCGCGAACGGGCTCCGCGAGCGCCGCAGCAATCGCTGGTACTCCCCACGTGCTGAAAGAGATGCTTTCATGCCTGCTTTTCTCTCCGATCTCAAGTTCGGTCTTCGCCTCATGCTGCGGACGCCACAGCTCACCGCGATCGCGGTCTGCACGCTCGCTCTGGGCATCGGCCTGTCGGTGTCGCTCTACTCGGTGGCGCATCAGGCGCTGGTCAGCCCTCTCCCGTTCCGTGACGAATCGCGCGTGGTCATGATGTACGAGCACGCCCCGCAGACGGGAACGATCCGCGGCAATGTCGCACCGGCGAACTTCCTGGATTGGCGAGAGCGGTCGACGGCGTTTTCGCACATGGGTGCGCTGCGACCACTCAGCGCGACGGTCATCGCCGCCGGCGGCGAAGCGGTTCGCGCTGACGGACGACTGGTTCTGGGCGATGCGTTCCAGGCGCTTGGCCTCGACCCGCTGCACGGGCGCCTCTTTGCGGCCGACGACGAACAGCCCGGGCGCGATGTGGTCATCCTCAGCCACCGGTTCTGGCAGGCCCGATTCGCGGCCGACCCTGCGATCGTCGGCCGATCGATCATGGTCGACGAGCGGCCTCGAACAGTGATCGCTGTGCTGAAACCAGTGCTGCGCGTCCCTGGCGGCCCTCCGGGTTTTGACGAGGTATTCGTTCCCTGGATCCTCACAGCGCAGCAGCGCCAGGGCCGCATGTCGCACATATCGGAGGCGGTGGCACGCGTGAAGCCCGGGGTGACCCTCGTTCAGGCCCAGGCGGACATCGCGCGTGTGGCCGAGGGGATCGCAAGCGAGCATCCGCAGTCGAACAAGGGTGAGAGCGTGCTGCTCGTGCCGCTGCGGGAAGTTCTGGTCGGCGACGTTCGTCCCGCGCTGATCGTGCTCGTGGCCGCGGTGAGTCTGGTGCTCCTGATTGCGTGCGTCAACGTAGCAAGCCTGCTGCTTGCGCGCGCCACCACGCGGCGGCAGGAGATGCACGTGCGTGTTGCGCTCGGCGCCGGCCGCACGAGGCTGCTGCGGCAACTGCTCGCCGAGAGTCTGCTGCTGGCATGTGCAGCGGGCGCGGTCGGGCTCGTAGTCGCGTTCTGGTGCGTCGCGATCCTGCGCACGATACTGCCCGGTGATCTGGCGACGACCTTCGATCCCCGCCTCGACTGGCCGGTCGCGGCTGGCGCGCTCGCCATCAGCATAGTCACGGCCGTGGTGTCGAGCCTCGCGCCTGCCTGGTTCGTCGCCAAGCGGGCGGCTGCGTCCGCTGTTCGAGAGGGGCGCGGCGCGAACCAGCCATCCGCGACGCCGCGCCGCATCCTCGTTACCGTGCAGGTGGCTATGGCGGTCGTGCTGCTCGCGGGTGCAGGGCTCCTGACGCGAAGCTTCGTAAAGCTGACGAGTGTCGACAGCGGGATCCGTCCTGAACATCTGCTGACTTTTGCCGTCGAGCTGCCGCGGTCGCGGTACGAAGGGCCGCGTCAATGGCAGCCGTTCTTCGAGCGGCTCGCGACCGAGCTGCGGTCCATTCCTGGCGTGACGGGCGCCGCCGGCACCAGTGGACTCCCGTTGAACGAAAACGGGGGCAGCGTCGGCTTCCTCGCCGAAGGGCAGCCGCCACCCGCTGATAACGACGACACCTACGTGATCTACCGGCTCGTGACGCCGGGCTATTTCGACACGATCGGCATGCCGCTCCTCGGCGGCCGCGACTTCTCATCGAACGACCGCATCGATGGGGTCCGCGTCGTGATCGTGAACGAACGCCTGGCGCGCCGCTACTGGCCGGGACAGAACGCGGTCGGCAAGCGCGTCGCGTTCACCCGTCAACCGAAGCCCGGGGACTGGTCGACGATCGTCGGCGTTGTTGGCGACACACACCATTCGAGCCTGGCCGAGCCGATCGACATTCAGCTGTACGTGCCGTACATGCAGGAGCCGGACTGGTATCCACCGGGGCAGATCGTCGTGCGTACGATTGGGGAACCCACAGCGATCGTATCCGCCGTCCGCCAGCGTGTCCGTTCGATCGATCCGCTGATCCCCATCTCCGATTTCCAGACGATGGAGGCGCTGATCGGGAAGTCGGTCGCCGCGCCGCGCTTCACGCTGGTGCTGATCGGCGCGCTTGGCCTGTCAGCGCTCGTGCTTTCGGTCATCGGCATCTACGGCCTGCTCGCGTTCTCGGTGGCGATGCGCACGCGCGAAATCGGCGTCCGTTCCGCGCTCGGCGCCGGCACCCGTACGATCACCGCCATGGTGTTGTCTGAGGGGCTGCGGCTCGCTTCGGTCGGGATCGTCGCAGGTGTCGTGATCGCGCTCGCTGCCGTGCGATGGCTGAAAACGATGCTGTTCGAGGTGCAGCCCTACGATCCGCCCACCTTCGGCGCGGTGGCAATCCTCCTCCTGGCGGTCGCTGCGATCGCCTGCTACGCGCCGGCGCGCAGGGCGGCGCGGATCGATCCGCTCACCGCGCTTCGCACGGACTGACGGGAGCGCTTAGCGCATCTTCCATTTCACCATCCGTGACCGTCCGCGGACGACCGCACTCCCTCCGCCGTCGTCTAAGTTCACCTATGACACTGCACCATCGATCGACGCGACTCTACGCGCTCTTCGTCACGCTGCTCGTCCCCGGAATCGCAGTGGCGTGGCAGTCTGGATCGAGCATCGCCACGGAGAAGATCTTCGAGGCGATTGGCGTGAAAGAAGGCACCACCGTCTGCGAAATGGGTGCGGGCGATGGCGCGCTCACTATTGCCGCTGCGAGAGCTGTCGGTGCGACGGGGCGCGTCTATACCAGCGAGCTTGGAGACGATCGCGTGAAAGCGCTGCGCGAAAAGGTGAGCGCCGGCGGCCTCGCGCAGATCACCGTCGTTGCCGGTGATCCCGTGAAGACCAACTTCCCTGATGCCACCTGCGACGCGCTGTTCATGCGCAACGTCTACCACCATTTCGGCGATCCAGCGAAGATCGATGCGTCGATCGCGGCATCACTCAAGCCGGGCGGGCGAGTCGCCGTCGTCGACTTCACGCCACCCGACAAGGAAGCGGAGCGCCCTGAAGACCGCGGCAAGGACGGGATGCACGGTGTCACACCCGCCACCGTGTCGCGTGAACTGAAGGCGGCAGGCCTGGAACCGGTGTCATCGGAGACCGGGGCGCAGCGCTGGTTCATGGTCGTCGGCGCGAAGCCGAAGAGCTGACCGCGACCAGCTCAGTCTGCGCGCAGCGCCGCGTGTGGGTCCACTCGCACGGCGTGTCGGGTTGGGATCAGGATCGCCGCAGCCGACGCGGACAGCATCAGCAGCGACACGATCGCCAGAATCTTCACGTCGTAGGCGGTGGTCTGGAAGAGTTGCGATTGCAGCGCGCGGCCGGCCAGCACGCCGCCGGCGACGCCCATCACGATGCCGGCGCACACCAGCGTCAGGCCGTTTCCGGTGATCAGGCCGACGACCCGCCTCGCATTCGCGCCGAGCGCCATCCTGATGGCGATCTCGCGCCGGCTCAGGCCGACGACATAGCTCACGAGACCATACAGACCAATGGCCGACAGCAGCAGCGCGCCGACGCTGAATACCGCGAGCAGCCACGAGCCGAATCGTGCGGTGGACGTCTGTTGCTGGAGCGCCGTCTCCAGCGGCTGGACGGCGTACACAGGCAGCGTCGCATCC
>DATLLF010000141.1:0-5997 GCA_035537955.1 Vicinamibacterales bacterium
AGGTAAGGACCGCCCGCGTCATCGAAGCGGCTGCCAACTTCGGCGAAGCAGAGGACGATGAAGAAGACGCCGGCGCCGGCGATGAGAACGGCGAGCGGGCTCCAGGATCCGGTCAGCGCCGCCAGCGTCGCCGGCAGTCCAAACACGCCGCTGCCGATGACACAGTTGATGACGACAGCCGTCAGTGCTCCGCGGCCGATGGCGCGGACCAGGGGGATGGATGATGACACTGACGACAAAATGGAAAATGGGCCGCTCAGTGCGCGTGCGGCCGCGTAATCCCCAGTTTTCGCATTCTGAACTGCAAGGTGGAGCGTTTGACGCCCAGGCGCGCGGCGGCCCCTTTCGGGCCGGCGAGGACCCAGTTGCTGCGCTCGAGCGCGGCGATGATGTGGCGGCGGTCCGCGTCTTCGAGTGTCTGGGTCTCGTCGTTGCGCGCCTGCGATTCGATGCGGCGTCCGTTGAGCGCCGTCACGGGAACGTCGAGCGTCGGCCCTGACGAGAGGATCACCGCGCGTTCGATCAGGTTCTGCAGCTCGCGGATGTTACCGGGCCACCCGTACTGCATCAGCCGCTCCATCGTCTCGGACGGGATCGTATCGATCGACTTCTTCATGCGGCGCGCGAACTGCTGCGCGAAGTGACGAACCAGCATGGGAATGTCTTCGCGACGGTCGCGCAGCGGCGGCACCGTGATGGGGAACACGTTCAGCCTGTAGAACAGGTCCTCACGAAATTTCTGCTCCGCAACGAGCGCCGAGAGATCGCGGTTGGTCGCCGCAATGAGGCGCGCGTCGGTGCGGAGAGTGCGCGTGCTGCCGAGGCGCTCGAACTCGCGCTCCTGAATCACACGAAGCAGCTTCGGCTGCAGTTCGAGCGGGATCTCTCCTACTTCGTCGAGAAACACGGTACCGCGGTTCGCCAGCTCGAAGCGCCCGATGCGCTGCGCAATCGCGCCGGTGAACGCGCCCTTCTCGTGGCCGAACAGCTCGCTTTCGAGCAACCCTGTAGGGATCGCCGCGCAATTCAGCTTGACGAAGGCCTGATCGCGCCGCGCGCTCAGTTGATGGATCGCGCGCGCGACCAGTTCCTTGCCCGAGCCGGTCTCACCCGAGATCAACACCGTCGAATCAGTTGGCGCGACGGTTTCGATCTCACGCAGTACACGAGAGAGCGCTCGGCTGCGGCCGATGATCTCCTCGAACTGGTGATCGCTGCGGATCTCGTCTTCGAGGTAGAGCTTTTCGCGGGCGAGCTGCGCGTTCAGCTCCTCGATGCGTTCGTACGAGACCGCGTTGCGGACGGCGATCGCGATCTGCCCCGCCACGCGCGTCAACAGCGGGAACTGCTTCGGCGAGAACGCACCTTCGGCAAAGGCGCCAAGGTTCAACGTACCGATGACTTCCTGGGGCGTCGCGAGGGGGACCGCGCAGACCGAGCGGATGCCACGCGCGCGGATGAAGCCGCTCTCGGGGAATGCCTCGAGATCCGCGAGCGAAAACACCCGAGGCTCCTGTGTCTTGAACACGAAGCCCACGGCGGACCCGTCGAGCGTGCTGTGCTGAGGTACGTCGGGGGCGCCAGGGCAGTCGCGAAACTCCACTGGTGCGTCGCACACGTGATGGCGCAGCACGCCCGCATCCGTATCGAACAGGCTCAACGAGGCAACGTCGGCACGGCAGCAGCGGCGGATCGCCGGGGCGACGGCACGAAACAGATCACGCGTGTCGAGGTGTGTAACGACGGCATTCGTGACGTCCAGAAGCAGATCGAGCTGGTCGCGCTCGCGCTGAAGCACGGCCAGCAGATCCGTCAGTCTCGCATTGGATGCGAGAACGGCTGCAACGTCCGAGAACCTTGGGGAAGTGGCATCGAAAATATCGAAGTCAGCGCTGGCAGTTTTCATGAGTCTTCGTCCATCCCATTTTTTCTCACGCCCTGAAAGGGCCCTCTACTGCTCTGTCGAAATTAGACGCTCGTTTTCGACATGAAGATGCCAGCCCGCTGGCACGCTGCCAGCACGCTGGCAGGCGGACCGTTGGCACTTCACTCATCGCGGCTCTCGGCCTCTTCAACAAGTCCTGCCGATTCTGGACGTTAGCGCTTCCTGCGTGGTTCCGCTTCGCTCGGCACGAACGTCGCTCTTCACTCGAGTGACGCGCGATTGGGCGCCGGATGGCAGATCCAATGTTCCGACTCACCCTGCACGACACAGATGACGCCCTCGTGATGAAGCTCGAGGGCTGCCTTGCAGGCCCGTCGGTCGGTGAAACCTATCGGTGCTGGCAGAGGGTGAGCGCGATCCGCAATGGCCGCGCCGTGGATATCGATATGCGAGACGTCTGCCATGTCGATGAAGAGGGCCGCAGGCTGATGACGCTGATGCATCTCGACGGAGCGCGTTTTCGAACAGCCGGCTGCGTGATGCCCGAGATCGTGCGCGAGATCTCCCACGAGGCTGAAGCCGGGTACTCGTTCGTGTGGAGGAGATGACGTGAGAACTCTTCGCTTCTTCGCGGTATTGATCGCGACGCTCGTGGTTGCCGCGTGCACGCTGGGACCGGACTACAAACAACCGGTCGTTCCCGTGCCGGATACGCACCGCGGCGCCGACGAAGCGCGCGGATCCTCGGCATCGCTTGCCGACGTGCAATGGTTCGAGCTGTTTCGCGACGACACGCTGACGCAGCTCGTGAACGCCGCGCTGAAAGAGAACTTCGAGCTGCGCATCGCGGCGGAGCGCGTGCTGCAGGCGCGCGCCGCCTATGGCATCACGCGGTCCGCGCAGTTCCCCTCGGCAGACGCGTCGGCCGACTTCATCGGGTCGCGCGCGTCGCGGCGCGGCGCCAACCGCATCCCGGAAGGCGTGGACACGAGCGTCAGCTACACGCAAATGGGGTTCACGCTGGGCTGGGAGGTCGATGTCTGGGGACGGCTCCGGCGCCTGAGCGAAGCCGCGCGCGCGCAGTATCTCGCGACGGAAGAAGCCAGGCATGGCGTGACGACGACACTTGTCGCTGACGTGAGCCAGACCTATCTCGCGGTGCGTGCACTCGACCTGGAGCTGCAGGTCGCGCGCCGCACCCGTGACGCCGCCTGTTCGCCGCGCTTCGACGAGGCGCAACAGCTGCTCTACACCGCGTCCGGAGAAATCGCGAGTCTCGAACGCGAGATCGCGCAGGCGGAAAACGCGCTGAGCCTGCTGCTCGGACGCGTGCCTGGCGAGGTGCCGCGCGGCCGCGCGCTCGAGGCGTTCGACGCCCCTCCGGCGGTGCCGGCGGGGTTGCCATCCGCGCTCCTCGAACGGCGCCCTGACGTCCGCCAGGCCGAGCAGGAGCTCATTGCCGCCAACGCGCAGATCGGTGCCGCGAAGGCCGAGTACTTCCCCCGCATCAGTCTGACCGGGTTTCTCGGCGTGCAGAGCCGCGCACTCTCGACCCTGCTCTCGGGGCCGGCCGCGCTGGCAGCGGGGAGCGTCGGTGCGGCCGCGCCAGTTTTCAACGGCGGACGCACGCGGGCGAACGTGCAGCTCGCGGAAGCCGTGCAGCGGGAGCTGCTGGTGAATTACCAGCGGACGATCTATTCGGCGTTCCGCGATGTCTCGGATGCGCTCGCCGATCACTCGAAGACGAAGGAACAGCGCGGCGAACAGGAACGGCTCGTCCAGACGCTGAACGAGTCCGTGCGACTGGCGACACAGCGCTACGAAGGCGGATTGGACAGCTACCTGCCGGTGCTCGATGCGCAGCGCAATCTGTTCCAGGGAGAGCTGGAGCTCGCTCGGCTGCGAGAGCGCGAGCTGACCTCGATCGTCCAGCTGTATCGCGCGCTGGGTGGTGGATGGACTCAGGGGTGAGCATGTTTGGACTTGTCAGCGAAGCAAGTGTCAGCGAAGGGATAAAGCGATGGCGAAACGGATGATTCTGATGCTGGTCCTCATGACCATCTTCATAGCGGGCCTCGGATTCGTGAAAGTCCGGCAGTTCCAGGCGATGGCGGAACAGTTCGCGGCGATGCAGCCGCCGCCGGAAGCCGTGACGACGATCGTCGCCGAGGGCGAGCAGTGGCCGGCAACGCTCAGCGCGATCGGCACCGTCGCGGCAGTGCAGGGCGTCACCGTCAGCGCGGATCTGCCCGGAGTGGTCGACAAGATCACGTTCGATTCGGGGAGAACGATCAACGCGGGCGACGTGCTCGTGCAACTGGATACGCGGCAGGAGCAGGCGCAGCTCGCGGCCGCCGAGGCGCAGTTGCAGCTTGCCGAACTGAACTTCCAGCGGATGGAAGGGCTCGTGCGGCAGGACGCCGTCTCGCGCGCCGAGTACGACCAGGCGGCGGCCGCGCACAAACAGGCGGAGGCGCGGATGCGTGAGATCCGCGCGACGATCGAGCGCAAGACCATCCGCGCACCGTTCTCCGGCGTGCTCGGCATCCGCCAGGTGAATCTCGGCCAGTACCTGACCGGTGGCGATGCGGTCGTGCCGCTGCAGTCGCTCGACCCGATCTACGTGAACTTCGGCGTGCCGCAGCAGAACGCGTCACAGATGCGTCCGGGCCGTACGGTGAAGATCACCGCCAATGATCTTGGCAGCATGGCGTTCTCCGGGCGCGTGAGTGCAGTCGACTCGGTCGTCGACCAGACCACACGCAACGTCCAGGTACAGGCCACGCTGGCGAATCCCGGCGGGCGGCTCAAGCCGGGCATGTTCGTGCAGGCGGCAGTCACCCTCGGTGCGCCGCAGAAGCTGGTGACGCTGCCCGCCTCGGCGATCAACTACGCACCGTACGGCGATTCCGTCTTCATCGTCACCGACTTGAAGACACCGCAGGGCCAGGCATACCGCGGCGTCCGGCAGCAGGTCGTCAAAATCGGACCCTCGCGGGGCGATCAGGTCGCCGTGCTCGCGGGCGTCAACCCCGGTGAGGAAGTGGTGACCTCGGGCGTCTTCAAACTGCGCAACGGCGTCGCCATCCAGGTGAACAACACGGTGCAGCCGGCCAACAGTCCGGCGCCCAAGCCGGAGGACAAGTAATGAACCTCACGGGCCTCTTCGTCAAACGTCCGGTTCTGGCCGTTGTCGTCAATCTGGTAATTCTCATCGCGGGGTTGCAATCGATCCGCGCCCTCAGCGTGCGCCAGTACCCGCGCAGTGACATCGCCGTTATCAAGGTCAGCACCGTCTACGTCGGGGCGAACCCGGACCTGGTCCGCGGCTTCATCACCACGCCTCTGGAGCGCGTGATCGCGAGCGCTGACGGGATCGATTACGTGGAGTCTTCGAGCGCGCAGGGTCTGAGCACCATCACCGTGCACCTGACCCTGAACTACGACACGAACGCCGCGCTGACGCAGATCCAGGCGAAGGTCGCGCAGGTGCGCAACGACCTTCCCCCTGAAGCCCAGGCACCGATCATCGAGATGGAGACCGCCGACAACCAGTTCGCGGCGATGTACATCGGGTTCTCGGCCAAGGACCTGGATCAGAACCAGATCACCGATTACCTGACGCGTGTCGTGCAGCCGAAGCTCAGTGCCGTGAGCGGCGTGCAGCGCGCCGACATTCTCGGCGATCGCACGTTCGCCATGCGCATCTGGCTCAAGCCGGACCAGATGGCGGCGCACAACATCTCGCCGACGGATCTGCGCGACGCGCTGGCGCGGAACAACTATCTATCCGCGCTCGGCCGCACGAAGGGATCGATGGTATCGGTGAATCTCGTGGCGAACACCGATCTCCGCACGCCTGAGGAGTTCCGTCAGCTGGTGGTGAAGGAAGAGCGCGGTGTGGTCGTCCGCCTCGGCGAGGTCGCGGACGTCGTGCTCGGATCGGAGAACTACGAGGAGGACGTCCGTTTCAATGGCGAGACCGCCACGTTCATGGGCATCTGGGTGCTGCCGACCGCCAACTCGCTCGACGTGATCGCGCGGGTGCGCGAGGCGATGAAGCACATCCAGGCCGAGCTGCCGGTCGGCATGACCGCGGGCATCCCGTACGA
>DATLLF010000142.1:0-12601 GCA_035537955.1 Vicinamibacterales bacterium
CGATTGCCGATTGAATCGTCGAATGCCGGGTGCCGGTGATTCGATTGGCGATTGACGATCGGGTTGCAATCGCCATCGCCAATCGACAATCCCAATCGACAATCGGCGGTGTTCCGGTTCAGAACCGGTATCTGACGGCGAACTCCAGTTGTCGCGACGGCGCGTTGATGTTCGGCAGCAGCGCCGTGCTCTGTCCGAACAGCGGGCGGCCGTTGGCGTCATTGCCCCCGGTAATGCTCGTGTTCGGCGTTGCGAAGTTCGCGCGGTCCATGACGTTGAACAGCTGCGCGATGAGCTCCACCTGGTGCGTTCCCGCGAATCGGAAGAACTTCGAGAAACGAATGTCCACGTTTGCGAAACCGGGGCAGTCGACCTCCGTAACTTCAGTCAGCGCACGCGACGCCCGGAACGCGTTGATCGCAGCCAGGTTCAGTGAGCGGCAGCCTGAGCCGGGCAGAACCCCGGCCGGAAGGTCTCCCGTGTAGCCGTCGTTATTCAGGTCGGATCCGCTCGACGGGCTGAACGGCAGGCTGGATCGAAAGTCACCGATGACCGACACCTGCGCGTCGGCCGGCAGGCTGAGAATGCCGCTCGCGACCAGGCGATGCCGGCGATCGGCCGAGCCGTAGCGAGACACCTTGTAGTAGCCGTACTGGTCCGCCTGGCTGTTGATGAAATTGTCGTCCTTGGCCTGCGACAGCGTGTACGACACGAGGAACTGGTAGTGGTGCGACATCCGCTTCTCGACCTTCATCAGCAGTGCGCGATAGTCGTTATCCGCTGTGGACTGCCAGAAACTGACGCGGCCGAACTCTGGGTACAGTCTTGCCCTGGTCACCGGATCGGGCAGATTGACGTCGATCGTGTCGCGATCCGAGTAGCGGCTGACCCACGACAGATCGACTGTTGCCGCGATCTCTCTGGTCAGCATCCGGTTGACGCCGACGTTGAACTGATGCGCGTACGCATTCACGCTGGCGTTGGACATCACGCTGATGTTCGGTGGCGCGGTCGACAGATAGGCTTCACGCGACTGCCCCGCCAGCGGATCGTTGAAGTCCGGGTTGCGGATGATGATCGTCTGCGACTGCGGCCAGGTGAGCTCGCCGAAGTTCGTCAGCGTCCTGATGTTGTCGTAGAACGTGCCGTACGCGGCGTGAATGTTCGTCACGCCATTGTTGCCGGGATCCCACGCAAAACCGACGCGCGGACCGAAGTTGTTGCGGTCGCCGCGCGACCCGCTCGGCTGTGCGATGACCGAGGGATCGACCGGGAAGGTGCCGTTGCGTCCGAGCTTGTCCTCGATCTTCTGCAGCAGGTCCGGAATGTCCTCGTTGAACGATCCGAACTGTACGTCGTAGCGCAGACCAAGATTGACGGTCAATCCGCTACGCACGCGCCAGTCGTCCTGCACGTACACCGCGGCCGTCTTGGTCGGAATGTCTGCGTACGTCGGCAGCGAGTTCGTGTACTGCGTGGGCCAGGTGCTCGAGTCGGCCGCGTTGTACTCCGCATCTTTTGGAAAGCTCCAGCTGCCGAGCGGCGAACCGGTGCCGTCTCCCTCGAACGGAATGTAGCTGAAGTCGAATCCGGTCTTCCACTGATGCGCGCCGCCCCAGGCGTCCATCAGGTGCGAGAAGTCATCCTTGATCTGGTATCGGTGTTCGGGTCCCATCTGCGCGTTTCCGCAGCCGCCGACCTGAATGGACGGATAGCTGTAGACGGGCGTGCAGTAGGGCAGCCGAGCCTCGAAGTCGCCAGCGGCCCAGTCCCCATGGCTGTACGGCGGCGCCACCTGGTACTTCGAATAGGCGTACTGAAAACGGAAATCGTTCAACGTCCGCTGGTTCACCACCCACGTGTGGCTGCCGACCAGGGACTGGCGTGGTACGCCGAAATCGAAGCTGGCGCTCGGCGTCGTCCGTCCGCCGGTCGTGATGATCGGCCGGTACTCATCCTCGGCGCCCCAGCGGACGAACACGCTCTGGTCCGGCGTCAACTGATGGTTGACCTTGATGTTGTACGTCCAGCGCTTCTGTGCGCTCTCGAACGTCCCTTCGTACTGCGGCCACAAACCCTTGGCGTTCACCGTTAAGAACTGGTTCTCGTTCGTCCCCTCGTAGGCGACGAAGAAGTGCGTCCTGTCCCGGATGATGGGACCGCCCGCCGTGCCGCCGTACTGATAACGGCGGTAGTCCGGTTTGTCGGTCTGGAAAAACTCCGTCGAGGTGATGGAGGCATCGCGGAAGAAGAGCAGGCCGGATCCGTGCAGCTGGTTGGTGCCGGATTTCGTCACGACGGTGAGCAAACCGCCGGTTGCGAGACCGTACTCTGCCTTGTAGTTCGACGTCGAGACCTTGAACTCCTGGATGGCATCCATCGCGAAGTTCTGGCGCGGTTCGCCCATCTCCGCCCACGTGTTGTTCACGCCGTCGACGATGAATCCGTTCGAGTACTCGCGCGTGCCCCCGCCGATGTTCACGTTGCCGCGGTAGAAGAAGCCGCGGATGTTGTCCTGCGACGTGCCCGGCGTCAGCATCGCGAGATCGATCCAGCGCCGCGAGGCGACCGGCAGGTCCTGAATCTGCGTCGTCGAGACCGAGGTCGCGACGCTGGACGTTGTCGTGTCAACGATGGGCGACTCGCCCTGGACGGTGACCGTTTCGGTCAGCGCCGCCGGCTTCAGCGTGAGGTCGATGATCGCGTTCTGATCGATGACGAGCACGATCTGAGGCCGTGTTTCCCTGCTGAACCCGGACAGTTCTGCGGTCAGCGAATACTCGCCCGGCGGCAGCGCGGGGAGGCGGTACTGGCCGTCATTCCCGGACACGATCGTCCGCGTCAGCCCGGTGGCTTCGTTCTTGGCGGTCACCGTGACACCGGGAAGGACGGCTCCGCTCTGGTCCTTGAGTGTCCCGCTGATCTGCGCGTTCTGCGCGTACGCCGTGCCGCTGACCAGAACGGCCGCAAACACGGCAAGTGAGACGATCCACTTCTGCATCGCGCTTCCTCCTGTAACGTTCGTAGTGACGAACTTCCTGCCCTACCGCCGTATCCCCGTTCCGGGCGTCGACGAGTTGGTCGTTGTCGATCGCCCGGGCATTACCGGCCGGACCCGCAACTGGGTGATGCTCGTGCTGTCCCGCTGCTGGGGGCCGCCCTCCTCCTCGACTCGGTCCACTTTGTACTGCCCGTCGCGCAAGTACTTGATGTGCGCCATCACATACGAGAACCCGGGCTTGGTGACGAGGTTCAGCCAGTCACCCTGCGCCGTCTCGTCGGGGGCTTCGGTCCCCCCCGAGACGAAGGTCACCTGCGGCCAGGCGTTCATAGACGTGCGCCCGCCGCCGCCGAAGCGCGAGACGCCCGCGCGACGGCTCCCCCGCGGCTCGCCCGTTTCAGGATCCGAGTAGTAGATTGCCGTCTCCTTGTAGATCTCCTGCCCGTAAACGTACGGCGCGAACCCGTACGCCCACTTGCGGTAGCGCTCCTGCGCGCGCATATTCATCTCGCGCACGTCGGCATTGCTGTTGATCTCGCGCACGATGGCTTCGCGCAGCGCGGCGGAACCCTCCACATAATTCGGATACCGTGGATCACGCAGCGAGCTCACAGACGTGTACCAGCCGCGTGTGCTCAGGTAGGTGCGGAAGCCAGGAGGGACGTATCCCGCGAACTGCTGCACCCATTCGTGCGATGGATAACCGTGCGGATTCAGGTAGATGTCCGGCAGCCAGTCCTGCCACAACCGGCCGCGCACGAGCGCTTCGGGCAGCAGCGGATCTGGTTGGTTCACTTGCGACGCCACGTCCATCCCCAGGGCGCTGTAGCGGCCCGCGTGAAGCATGTGGTGCGGCGTCAGCTTCTGGAGCTCGTACGCCATCGCGGCGCCGTCCGGATTCTCGACCGGCTGCATGATCACGTTCACCCGCTTGAGAATGCTGGTAAAGGACGGATCGGTGACGAGAAGCTCCGCGAGCCTGAGGATGTGACTCGTCGACGACACCTCGTTCGCGTGCTGCCGGCCGGTGATGAAGATCGTCGGCTTCAGCGTCGTCAGCTTTGCGAGCGACACCTGTTCGCTTGGCGTTGGCTCGGTGATCTCCATGACGGAAATCTCGCGACCGCGATAGGAACGTCCCGCCTTGTAGGCCTTCACCTGAGGGAAGCCGCTCAACCTGCCGATGATTTGCTCTGACTCGTCAGGGCTGATGATGTGGTCCCACGTGATCTTCGGCGGCGTACCGCGCCCCTCGTGCCGGACGCTGCTCGGCGCCGACTCGCCGGTGTTGCGGACGAGGCGCCGTGTGCCGACCTCCTTCAGGCCGATTTCAACCGCCAGGCGATCCACGTGTGCGTACGAGAGCGCGGTTTTGTACAGCCCGGCGGCCTGCAGACGACCAAGGCCGTCGAACGCGTCAGCCGCGCGCACAGCCTCGCGGTCGTCTTTCGCCTCCACTTGCAGGCCGAGCTCGCTCACGCTATCCGCCCGCGCTACGACGCGCATGACCTGTGGGGCGGTCGTCTCGATCTTCCCCAGATCGCGCGAGACGCGGGTCGGCTTATCGGCCCCCTTCTCGCTGTACGTGATGTCCATCTTCGGCTTGGTCGACGCATTGCCGGCGTAGAGGACGTGGACCTTGCCGGGTTTGCCCGGCTGATCCGGGTGAATGATGGGGAAGATCTTGCCGGGCCCGGCAAGCCGGCGCTTCGTCGTCGTGCGCCCGAGCGCATCGAAGAAGTCGAGCGTGACGAAGTAGAGGTCCTCGTGCAGAGACTCGAGGGCCGAGACCTGCTCCTCATCGACGCCGATGCGAAAGTCGGGCTCGCTCATCCAGACCTCGACGTCCAGGTCGCGATGGAACGGCTGCTTGTCTGGCAGCGGACGGTTGTCGGTCACCTTCATCACGTGGTCGTAGATCTTCGGAAGCACCGACGACTGATAGTGGTCCCAGAAGCGTTCCGGGTCGGTCTTGATGCGCGCGTCCGCCACCTTCTGACCGTTGACTTCCGCGCGGAGCCATCCGGTTGTCACGTCCACGCGCGACCAGCCAGCGAACTTGTCGAGGTACTCGCGCTCCGCGAACTTCGGCGAGAACGTCGCCGTCTGGATGACACGTCCGCTCTCATCGAGGGCGTCGACGGTGTAGATGTCTGCCGGCGAATCGACCAGCTCGAGCGAGAACTTATCCTTCGGAATCCCGAGCTCGCGCGCGACGATCTCGTCGACCGGATACAGCTCGTGCAACCAGCGGCTCGGCACCTGATAGAACTTGTACTTCTTCGAGAAGTCGGGCTTGTACTCCGCGACCTTTACCCGAATCGCGCGCGCTCCTCTTCCCTTGAGCGCGGGAATCACGCGCTCGGTCATCCAGAGGTAACCTTGCTTGTACGCGGACAGCACGTCGACTTGCGCATCCGCGGCGCCAGCCTTCACCAGCTCCGCCTTCGCCTGTGTCGCGATCTGCTCGCGCACGGCGGGCGATTCGCTCACGCGCAGCTCGAGTCTCACCCGGCTGCCCGGCGCGACTTTCGGAAGAACGTCTTTCCGCAACATCGCCCAGAAGTCGTCCACCTCCCACGGCACATCGAAGGTTTCGTCGATGACAGGTACGGCATCGGTGATTGCCTGCGATGTAACCTTTGCGGACGCCTTGATGCGCTGCTGGATGAGATCCGCCAGGTACTTGTCGAGTGCGGGGTTCGCCGTTTCGAGATACAGCTTCGCGTTGAACGATTCCAGAGGCTTGTCGTCGTCTGGAAGCCCCTTCAGTACCTCGTCCAGCTCACGAAGGGCCTGTGCTGCCTGGCCTGCGCCACTGCGCGCGCCAAGGAACCGTCCGACCTCACTCGCCACATCGTCATAGCTGAGGGCGCCGCGGGTGTTGTCCCAGACGTACGGAACCCGGCGGGCGAGATACATCGCCGCCGCCTCGGTGCCGGCGGCGTCCGCACCGGCGACGACGGTGGCGGTGGCGCTGCCGAATGCGCGCGGCACGATCTGGATGACGCCTTCGCCGGGTTTTGCGTCGTCGAGTCGTGCGCGCCCGATCTTCGTCAGCTGCGCAGTGAGCAGATTGCTGCGCCCGACCAGAATCGGACTCGATTCACGCGCCGGATCGCGAACTTTCTTGTCCGTCTTCGCAAGCGGCAGCGTGACACCCGTCGTTTCCAGCCCGAGCCGCGCGCCGATGTGCGCGGCGGCCAGCGCGTCCTCGGCAGTGCCAACGATGACCGCGGTCTCGGTGCGGTCTGGAATCAAATCCGCGTAGGAATCGCCGTACCAGCCTTCGATGGAATAGGCATTCGAAAGGTTGAACGGCTTCGCGGGCGCGCGTGCCGGCCCTTCCTGCGCGGCCCCGCGGTCCCCTGGAGAATCCGGCGCAAGTTCGTCCGGATCGATGGGAGGCGTGAGCGTCCGCTGATTCAACCCGGCGCGCCGGATGATGGCCTGCGTGCCACCGGCGTGGAGAACGACGGCTGCCGCTTCCGCGTAGTTCAACGTGGTCGGTTCCAGGCCGCGGCGATGAGCGAGGTCGAGATCCTCGGCCGCTTTGGCAATGCGGGCCGGAACGCCGCTGGGCAGCAGCACGTGAACGGCGGCAATGCCGCGCCGGTTGCTGTCGACGACCAGCGATGTCACCGAGGGCTTGCCGGGTTCGACGCCGCGGCTTCGCAGGAAGGTGGCGACCTGGTCCTCGATACCGGGGACGCTGATCCCGGACATGTTCCACAGCCGGGGGAGCCGCGAGGCAAGCTCGTTGGCCGCCGCGAGCGTCCCTTCATCGTCACCACCCGCGATGACGATGGTCACTCCCGTTCCGGAGGGTGACGGCACCGCTGCGAGAAGGCCCTGGCCGGGTTCGAGAGGTTTCAGATCCACGGCACCGCTCTGCGCCAGTTTCTGCAAGAGCGCGTTCTTCCGGCCGACGAGAATCGGAACCGTATTTGCGGGAATTGCGGCGTTGTCGCGCAGAACGAGCGGCAGCGTGAAGGCGCTGGTTTCAAATCCAAGGCGCGCCGCGATGTTCGTGGCCGCCTGAGAATCCTCGACGGTCGGGGATGCCGGAACGATGATGCGCGCGGCGACGGCGTCGGCGATGCCATCACCATTGGTATCGCGAATGAGGCCGGTCGAGAGGTCCAGCACGGTTGCGAGACCTGGCGTATCGGCCGGCGCCGGAGCAGCTGCCTGAGGCCAGCGCGCTCCCGCTCCCAAGAGCAGCAATGCAAGCAGAACAGAAACGCACGTGCGCAGGCGGATCATGCGGGCAGCCTCCAGCTTCGACACCGGTTGTAGGCTGGCGCGGGTGCAATGACCGCGCCTGGCCTGAATTGCCAAACTTCGAGCTGTTACCAGCGCTTGTACCTGCTGTCGAACTGTTACACGAAATAACGTGTTGAAACAGATCGTTGCACGTGTGCACGCCGGGCAAGGGACCGCGGCTGGCATTCTGCGAGAACGCGTTTCGCGTCGTAGGTGCCTGACACGCGGGGTTCACTTCTTTGGGGGGGGACGTTTCGGCATGGATGCGGCAGACGCGCTTCAGAGTGTCGGCGGTCGTTGTGGCCACGGGGCGGGAACCGTGGTGTCCCGCCACACGCGGCGCAGACTCTCGCGCGGTACGTCTTCGCCCGCCAGATACCGATCCATCACCTCCTGATAGCGCGCGTTGCCGAACTCGACGACGATATCGCCGACCCTGGCGGTGAAACGTGGGTCGCGTATCAGACTGACGCGGAGCCGTTGACCAGGTTCGTTGCCATGCGGCCCTTCTCCCAGCACGACCACGTCGTATTCGGCGAATGCATCGAGGATGCCGTCGATCGCATTGCGCGGGGCCACCGCTGCCGCCGTCACTCTCGCGACGGCAGGCGCCGCGACAGGCGCGGGCGCGCCCCCGACGAACGCGATCAGGCAGGCCACGACGACGAGCCTGACTGCGACGACTACGGCAGCCATGCGTCGCGCCACACTGCCATTGCGGTCGATGGATGTCGTCATGGTGATCTTCGATCGCTGGTCAGCCCGGAGGCAGGTGCGACCCCCCGCGATGACGTCGCCGTCGAGTCGCGCGCCACTACCGCCAGCGCACGCACCATCATGCTGCTGAAACACGCCGCGCGCGATATTGAACACGCCGGCGCGGCGCGCCTGCTAGGCGTCTATGCGGTGCTCGCGCATCTTGCGCCAGAGCGTCGTACGGCTGATCCCCAGCGACGCGGCTGCGCGGCCCTGATTCCAGTGGCAGCGCTCGAGCGCTCCGATCAGACGCCCCTTCTCTTCCTGCTCCGTCGAGCCGTTTGCGGATTCCTCCGACCGCGTCCACAGCGCCGCGGGCAGCTCGCCGACTCCGACCACCGCGCCGGTCGCCATGTTGACCGCGCGCTCGACCGCGTTCTCGAGTTCCCGAACGTTGCCGGGCCATCGATATGCGGCCATTGCCTGCCAGGCCTGCTCGGTGAACCCGACCACCGGCCGGGACAGGCGCGCCGCAAACCGTTTGAGGAACAGATCGGCGAGCGCGGGAATATCCGCGGGCCGGTCGCGCAGCGGCGGTATTCGAAGCTGGACGACGTTGATGCGGTAATAGAAGTCCTCGCGGAGGCGACCGCACGCCACTTCGTCCTCGAGCGAGCGATGCGTGGCCGTGATCAGGCGAACGTCTACGCTCCGCGTCTGCGTGTCGCCGACGCGACGCACCTCGCCGTCCTGGAGGAACCGGAGCAGCCGCACCTGCATCGCCGGCGGCATCTCGCCAATTTCATCGAGGAACAGCACGCCGCCGTGCGCCTCCTCGAGGAGGCCCTTCCTATCGTTGATCGCGCCGGTGAACGCCCCCTTTCGGTGGCCGAAGAGCTCGCTCTCGAGGATCGTCTCCGCGATCGCCCCGCAGTTGACCGGCACGAATCGCCTGTGCCGCCGGGTGCTCTGAAGATACAGGGCGCGTGCCACGAGTTCCTTTCCCGTGCCGCTCTCGCCAGTGATCAGCACCGTACTGTCGCTTGCGGCAAGCTGCTCCACCGAGCGCAGCACTTGCCCCATGGCGGGGCTGACGCAGACGATCTGGTTCGTGCCGTCGACCTGGGCGCGCAGTTCGCGCACTTCGCGCGCGAGCGCCCGACGCTCGATCGCACGCCGGACGGTGATCACCAACCGTTCAGGGTCGATCGGCTTCGTCAGGTAATCGTACGCCCCCGACTTGATGGCGGCGACGGCATCCGCGATGGTGCCGTACGCGGTCGCCATGATGACCTCGGTCTCGGATCGCTGCGCGCGAATCGTCTGGAGCAGCCCCGTGCCGTCCAGCGCGCCCTCCATCCGAACGTCGGTGACCACGACATCGAACGCTCGCTCCGCCAGCAGCGCGAGCGCGTGCGCCGCGGACGCGGCTTGCTCCACTCTGTGGCCGTCCTGCTCGAGCAGCATCGCCATCGTCCGTCTGACGTTCGTCTGATCCTCGACGAGCAGCACGTGCCCGGTGGTGGTCGCCATGGTCGGAATGGTACCGCTACGACCCGATCAGCTCGGTGGCGAGCGGAAGTGTAAACGTGAACCGCCCGCCGCGTCCGAGCACGCTTTCCACGTCCAGGGCGCCACCGTGGTCGCGGACGATCCGCGCGACGATCGGGAGCCCGAGGCCGGTGCCCTGCGCTTTCGTGGTGTAGAACGGCTCGAAGAGCACTTCGGGGTCGGCCACACCGGGCCCGTCGTCGGTCACGGCGATCGCCAGCGTGTCGCCAGAGGAGCTCAGACGAGCCTCGATGTCGATCGCGCCCGGCCCCGACATGCTCTCGACCGCGTTCGTAAGCAGGTTCCAGAGCACCTGCCGCACCTGGTTGGGGTCGGCGCAGATCAGCGGCAGCGGCGGATCGCAGGACAGGCGCACGGCGATGACGTCGGGCACCTTCGCGTCACGGCGGAAGAGCTCCACCGTCGTCTCGAGCAGCTCACGAGCATCGCAGGCGATGGCCACTCTGGCCGGCGGGCGCGCAAACAGCAGAAACTCGCGGATGATGGCGTCCAGCCGATCGGCCTCTTCCGTGACGATCTCGAGCAGGCGCGGATCGGAAGCGGCGCCGCTCCGGCGCAGCAGCTTGATCGAATTTACGATGGCGCCGAGCGGATTCCGAATCTCGTGCGCGATGTTCGCCGCCATGCGGCCGAGGTGGGCGAGCCGCTCGGCCTTGACCATCTGCTCCTGCAGCTCGCGGCGGTCGGTGATGTCGTGCGCGATACAGTGCATCCCCAGAAGCGTGCCGGTCTCGTCGCGCAAAGGACCGTTGGTCTGCGAGAACCAGCGAAAGCCCGCGTCGCCGCACCGCATCAACCGGAACTCCAACGCGCGGAGCACGTTCCCGCGCAGCATGCGTCCGAGCGCCGTCTCGAAATGTGCACGGTCGTCGGGGTGCACGATGTCGATGATGGCACGCCCCGTGACCGCCTCCGGTGTCCATCCGAGGAGCCGTTCGAGCGCCGGGCTGGCGTACGTGACGCGGCCGCCGGTGTCGGTGAGATAGATCACGTCCTCGGCGTCTTCCACCAGCCCCCGGAACTTCCGCTCAGACGCCTGAAGGCGCAGATACAGCTTCGCGTTCGCAACCGCGAGAGCGATCTGTGAAGCCATCGACGTGAGCAGTTGCACCTCCTCTTCCGAGAACTCGCGGTCGCTGCGGGCGTGGACGTTCAGCGTGCCGTATGTCCGGAAGTTGGATCGCAGCGGTACGGAGGCAAACGCTCGAAAGCCGACGGTGCGGGCGGCCATGCGCGTCAGCCTTGGATCGTCAGCGAGGTTGCGGACGACGATGGGTTCCCCCTCGAGTGCCACGCGGCCCGAGAGCCCTTCGCCGAGCTTGAGCCGGTCGAAATCGCGCCACACGGCTTCCGACATCCCCCGGTGGACCACCAGGCTCAACTCGGCTTTCTCCTCATCGAGCAGGTAGATGCCGCCGGCGTCGGTCTGGACAACCTCCAGCACCTTCGTCAGTGCATGCTCGAGCATCTCGTCGAGGGTGGCGAACCGTCCGATGGCGAGGGCCACGGAGTTGATGGCGGCGAGCGGCTCTGTGCGCATACGATCCTCGCGCATCTCGGCAGCGGAAATGCGCTCGACGTCGCGACAGTATTGGCTGAGTTCACACCTGTCAAGCGCAGCCGTGACCCGGCTCGGCCCGCAGCTCGTCCCGGCGTGTGTCAGAGGCGATCGCGGCTATGGCACCAGGAGCTCGGGTGTGGTCTGATTGCGCGCATGGCTGCCATGCTCGCGCTCCTGATCCTCGCCGCTGGCGCCGTTGCACCGGAGCAGTGGTCGCGGTTCAGAGGGCCGAACGGCAGCGGCGTCCTCGCCGCAGCCAGCCTCCCCACGACGTTCGACGCGACGCAAAACGTGGCGTGGCGAACGGCGCTGCCGCCCGGCCACTCGTCGCCGATCCTGTCAGACGCACACGTATTCGTGACGGCCACCGAAGGGAGCGAGCTGCTCACGATTGCGGTGGACCGGAAAAATGGCGCGATCGCGTGGCGCGCGCGCGTGCCCAGAAGCCGGGAGCTGCACGTCGACCGCCGCAATCATCCCGCCTCACCGACGCCGGTGACCGACGGCAGCAACGTGTACGTGTTCTTTCAGGATTTGGGCATGCTCTCGTACGACCGCGCCGGTCGCGAGCGCTGGCGCCACGAGCTCGGGCCGTTCACCAACGCCTATGGCATGGCAGCGTCGCCGATCCTCGTAGAGGACATGGTCGTGCTCGTATGTGACCAGAGCATCGGATCCTTCATCGTCGCGGTGGACCAGCGCACCGGGCGCGAGCGCTGGAAAGTGGACCGGCCGGAAGCCACCAGCGGTCACTCGACTCCAGTGCTGTTCGAATCACCCGGCGCGCCGGCGCAACTGCTCGTCCCCGGTTCGTTCTATCTGACCTCCTACGATGCACGGACGGGACGAAAGCTATGGTCGGCCGACGGTCTCGCCTTCGAGATGAAGGCCACCCCTGTGCACGACGGCAGCCAGGTCTACATCAGCGGCCCCACCGCGGCGTCGTTCGAGGACAGCTACGGACGCGACATCCCCCGGTTCGAGGCGGTGGCGGAATCGGATCGCGACCACGACGGGCGCTTCTCGCGAGAGGAGCTGCCGGATCAACTCGCTCGCCGCTGGTTCGCGCTCCTCGATCTCGACCGCGACGGCTTCATCTCGCAGTCCGAGTGGACGCGCTATCGTGACGCACGCAGAAGCTCCGGCGGGTTGTGGGCGTTCAGGATGACCGCGAGCGGGGAGCGGGACCCGGATCGCGTCGTGTGGCACTACGACAAGGCGGTGCCGCAGTTGCCCTCGCCGGTCCTCTATGAGGACATCCTGTATATGGTTAGCGATGCCGGCATCGTCACCGCGATCGATCCGCGCAGCGGCGCGCAACTGGGACAGCGACGGCTGGAGGAGGCGCCGGGCAACTACTACGCGTCTCCAGTGGCAGCCGACGGCAAGCTGTTCTTCGTGAGCGAATCGGGGCGCATCGTGGTGCTGAAGGCGGGAGCGGCGCTGCAAATGCTCGCGGTGAACGACCTCGACGAGCTGACGTATGCAACGCCCGCGCTCGCTCA
>DATLLF010000143.1:0-13104 GCA_035537955.1 Vicinamibacterales bacterium
GAACAGCGTGCGGCCGGCGTTGATGAGATCGGGACGTGACAGATAGAAGTACTGATCGATGAGGAAGTATTCCTGCTCGGGCCCGCACGTCGCATACACGCGCTCGGCGGTCGATCCGAACAGCTTCAGCACCCGCACCGCCTGCTTCGACACGGCTTCCATCGAGCGCAACAGCGGCGTCTTCTTGTCGAGCGCTTCTCCCGTCCAGCTCACGAACGCAGTCGGAATCACCAACGTGACGCTGTTGCCGCCATTGAACAGCAACCAGGGCGGGCTCGTCGGATCCCATGCCGTGTAGCCACGCGCTTCGAAGGTGGATCGCATTCCACCCGACGGGAAGCTCGATGCGTCCGGCTCGCCGCGCACGAGCTCCTTGCCACTGAACTCCGCGACCGCGCGGCCGTCGGCTGAGGGCGACAGAAATGAATCGTGCTTCTCGGCGGTGATGCCGGTCATCGGCTGGAACCAGTGCGTGTAATGGGTCGCGCCGTGCTCGACGGCCCAGTCCTTCAACGCGCTGGCGATGATGTCGGCGACGTGAGGCTCGATGGGGTCTCCCTGTGCGACGGCGCGCCGCAGGGCGCGGTAAACGTCCTTGGGAAGCCGGGCGCGCTGGACTTCTTCGCTGAACGTGAGAGAGCCGAACTCTTCGGTCACCTTCTTCTGTGACGCGGGTCGGGGCGCCATCGAGGCCCCCCAGGTGCTGATGCTGCGAATGGCGTCGTTGGATGATGCGGAGCCCATGAGACCGTCCTTTCCGAGATCGATAAGTGATCAATTATGCGGAGCGCGGATCCGCACTTCAACAGAAATCGGCAGCTGAGCTGACGATTTCTGCGGTATATAGTTAACATAGTGAAACATATTCAGGATTACTACGCGCCGCTGCTGGGGGAGTTCGAGCAGGTCGTCCTGCTGTCGCTGCTCCGGCTCGGAAATGGCGCCTGGGGCGCCGCCATCCGGCGAGACATCCAGGAGCGGATCGGCCGCGAACTTCCGGTCAGCGTGGTCTACGTCACGCTGCAGCGCATGGAGAAGAAGGGATGGGTCAAGTCGTACGTCGGTGACCCCACGAACGAGCGGGGCGGACGGCGGCGAAGGCATTATCTGATCGACACGCCGGGTGAACACGCGCTCGGCCGCTCGTATCGTGCGCTCCGGAAGATGACGGAGGGTCTCGAGGCCACGCTGGAAACCCTCTAGCGGGATGCTGAAAACGCATCCTTGCATGGGAAATGGCAGATGGAACGCGTGGTTCGCGCAATGAGTGACGCGGCCTGAAAATCGAGTGTGCGATCGGGGATCCTATTTTCGGAACAGCGCGAGGAAGGTCGGTTCCCCTGGCGGCCATTTTTCGGTCGTTCTGACGTGAGTGAGGCCCGCTGCCTTGAGTTCGTCGACCACGATGCCCGGCGGGACGCCATGACCGCCCCGATTGGTGGGCACACCCTTGGGAATCTGACCTCCGCTGCGATCCTCGAAGTCGATGATGGCCAACCGTCCGCCGGGTTTCAGCGACGTGACCAGGCTCTTGTTGAACGCGGCGACGGCCGTGATGTGGTGATAGACGTTACGGAGGAAAATCGCATCGCAGCACGCGTCGGGCAAATTCGTCGCTGCCTCTGCGCCTTCGATCACGGTCACGTTCGTCAATCCTTCCATCGTCACGTACTCGCGCGTTTGCCGCAGCGCATGCTCGGTAATGTCGGTGGCGAACACGCGCCCCGAGCCGATCCAGTGCCCGAGCACCACCGACATCGCACCGAAGCCGGACCCGACATCGGCGACGGTCATGCCGGGCTTCAACTCCAGCACCTCGACGAGCTTGGGCGCATCGAGCTCGGCTTGCCTGCGCTCCTGCGCGATCTGCGCGGCATCGGGTTGCTGTGCACGCACGGCGCCGACGGCGCAGAGCACGACGAGCATCCGGAGCAAGTACTGACGTCGCATCATGGTGATTAGACGATCCTCGCCTCCTTGTAGAGGCCTCGAGCGCGCCCTTCGCCGCCGGACGACAACGACGGCCGCCTGACGCCGGCAAGCTCGAGCGTCCGCGACACGATCTTATGTGTCGTTCCACCGCCACCAACGGCAACGATTGCACCCGGCGACTGGGCGACCAGCGATCAACGGAATTCCGGCAAACAGAGTCATCGTGCTCCGCATTCTACTCAGTCACGCGAAGCGCACGAACACGCGACGCCAAACGCCAGCACCAGCACTCAGCACTCAGCACCCAGCCCATCGTCCGTCGCACGGATAGTTGACACCAGAAAGCTAACCGTTGTATTCCCTAGAACGTCTATGGGAAAGAAACGCGGCGACCGGCAGGAGCTTCTGCCAGGCACGCTCGACATGCTGATCCTCAAGACTCTCTCGCGTCAGGTGATGCACGGCTACGGGATCGCCGAACACATCCGCCAGGTCTCCGTTGACGTGCTGAAGGTCGAAGAGGGCTCCCTGTACCCGGCCCTGCAGCGGCTGCAGCTGCAAGGGCTCATTGCTTCGGAGTGGGGCCACTCCGCCAATAACCGTCGTGCGCGGTATTACCGCCTGACGGCTGCTGGGCGACGGGCACTCGGCGAGTCGGAGTCGAGCTTTTCGCGCCTCATAGAGGCGATCGCGCGCGTAATGAAGCCGGCATAGGCAAGCTCCCATGGCCTTTCTAGGGGATCCTTTCCGTCTGCTGCGCCGCCTCGCCTCGCGCTTCCGCAGCGGTCCGCTCGACGACGAGCTGCGCGAGGAGATCGCTCAGCACATCGAACATCGGCGCCTGCAGCTCATCGACGAGGGAATGGATCCACGCGAGGCCGCCTACGAAGCGCGGCGCATGTTCGGCAATCCGACGGTGGTTCGGGAGCGGACACGTGATGTGTGGAGCCTCGGATGGATCGAGACGCTCGGCCAGGACATTCGCTACGCGCTACGCCTGGTGCGACGATCGCCGTCTTTCACCGCCTTCGCCGTTTTGTCTCTCGCCACCGGCATCGGCTCGGCCATCGCGGTTTTCGACATTGCCGACGCCGTGCTGTTTCGTCCGCTGCCGGTCACCCGGCCCGACGAGCTGCGCGCGTTCCGGATCGACATTCTCCTCCAAGGAGCGACGAAGACGGTCGGCGGAGTGCCCGAGGCAGCGGTCGGCGACATCCAGCGCGCCGATTTCGCTGACTTCGTCGGTTTCCGACTGTCGGAAGACGTCACGGTTCAGGGCGCGTCCGGCGACACGCGTCTCGGGCGGACCGAATTCGTCACCGGAAACTACTTCGAAGTGCTCGGCCTGAATCCTCGCGCGGGACGTCTGCTGACGAGCGAAGACGGCGACAGCACACCCATTCCTCTGGTCCTCAGCGAGCGTCTGAGTCGCGCATTATCGGTCGACCGCGCGCTCGGTCAGCGGATCGACCTGAATGGACGTGAAGCAGTCGTCGTGGGCATCGTCTCGGGGTTCGACGGGCTGGCAGCCGATCGTCCCGCGGATCTCTTCGCTCCGCTGGCGGCGGGCCGCCGCGTCGACCCGTCTCAGGCGCAGTTCGCGGTGACGATGGTCGCGCGGCTGCATCCGGGGGTCACGACGGCCGCCGCCGAAGCGAAGCTCGGGACGCTCTATCGCGTCGCCGTGCCATCCATGACGCGCGGCGCTGAAGTACGAACGACGCTGCGCGATGCGAGCCGGGGCATCGCCGCGGCGCGCGAATTGCTGGAGCAGCCGCTCCGCCTCGGCCTCGCACTGGTGTCGTGCCTGCTGCTGATTGCCTGCGCAAATACCGGTGGTCTGTTGCTCTCCCGCTTCGTGACCCGCCAGCCGGAGTTCGGTTTACGGGTGGCGATCGGCGCGGGCCGCTGGCGACTGGCGCGGCAGCTCGCGATCGAGTCGCTCGTCATCGCGATCGCCGCTGCAACGACAGGCCTCGTCGCGGGGTGGCTGGCGGCGCCGATTCTGATGCGAGTGCTGCCTCAGGCGGGCCGCGACGCTGCCTTCGAGCTGCGCTTCGATGCGCGCCTCGTCGCGTTCGCTCTCGTGCTCGCCGTGGTGGCGGCGCTCGCGGCGACCGCGGCATCGCTCGCGAGGCTCTGGCACGCGGATGCCAGATTCCTGATGCAGGGGGAGACGCGCGGCGGGGCGAGACGATCCCGGCGACTTGCGACCGGCTTGATCGTCGCTCAGGTCAGCTGCTCGCTGCTGCTCGCCGTGGGTGCCGTCTCGATGGGACGCACGTTGGCGAACCTTCGCCGAGTTCCCCTCGGATTCGTGACCGAGCGACTACTCCTGATCGACGTCAACGCCGCCGGCCTCACGACTGAGGAGGACATCGCGACGTATCACGCACAGCTGAATGAGCGGATCGCGTCAACACCCGGCGTACGGGGCGCCACGATGGCGCAGCTCGGCGTGCTCACGTCTGCGACCACGACCGGGACCGTTGATGTCCCCGGGTTCGTCCCTGCCACCGATGAAGATCGCATCGCCAAAGTATTCTTCGTCGGCCCGCGTTATTTCGAAACGCTGGAGATGCGCATGCTCGCCGGCGTCGGCATTGATGCAACCAACACGTCAGGCAGGCAGCAGGTCGCCGTCGTGAACGAACGTTTCGCCCTGCTTCATTTCGGCTCCGCGGCAGCCGCCATCGGGCACGTCTTCAATCGCGACGTGCGGATCGTGGGTGTGGTAGCGGACGCGCGCTACAACACGATGCGCGACGAGGCAGCCGGCCGCGTGATATTCGTGCCATACGCGGGGGCTCACCGCGTTTCGATGGTTCACATCGCGAGAACACAGGGGGATCCAACCCAGGCGATCACCGCGATCAGGAGCGCCGTGGCGTCCTTCGATCCACGACTGCGTCCGAAGTTCAGCACCGGCGAGCAGACGGTCGCGGCGGCGCTGGCGAAAGAGCGGTTCTTCGGCGCGATCGCCGTGGTGCTTGCGACGCTTGCTGCTCTTCTCGCCTGCGCAGGGTTGTACGCCGCTGTTGCGTATACCGTCGCGCAGCGGCGGTGCGAGTTCGCACTCCGTCTGGCTTTGGGCGCGTCGAGACGGAATTTGTGGATGCTCGTTCTTCGGGATCCGATGCGCACGACCCTTATCGGCATCCTCCTTGGAGCACCGGCCGCCTATCTCACACTGCGATCGACTGCGTCGTTGCTCTTCGGGGTCGGGGCGTTCGACCTCGCGACGTTCTTCAGCTGCGCCGGCGGATTGATGGTGGCGGGAATTGCCGCCTCCGCGTGGGCGGCACGCCGCGCGACGCAAACGGATCCCGCCGTCGCCTTGAGGCAGTGACGATGGCGCTTCGGTCGACCCTTCGACGCATCGCGGTCTTCGTCAGCCGGAGCAGGCACGAGAACGATCTGCGTGAGGAGATCGCTCAGCACATCGAACGTCGACGCGTGCAGCTCATCGACGAGGGAATGGATCCTCGCGAAGCCGCGTACGAAGCGCGCCGCATGTTCGGCAACGTGACGGTCATTCGCGAGGAGACACGAGACATGTGGACGTTCCGCTGGTTCGAAACGCTTCTGCAGGACACGCGGTTCGGCGCACGGCTCCTGCGCCGCTCACCGCTGTTCACGCTCGCGGCGGTCGCCTCGCTCTCGATCGGCATCGGCTCGGCCGCGGCGGTGTTCAGCCTCGCCGACGGCCTGCTGTTTCGCACCCTGCCCGTCGGGCACCCGCAGGAGCTCGTGCTGTTTCGATGGATCTCCGGCCCGGAGATGGCATTCCGTTCACTGAACGGGTACGGCGTGCAGAACGAAACGGAGACCTCCAGCACCTCGTTCTCACTCAAACTGTTCGAGTCCGCGCGCGAGACGCTCGCCCGTCAGGTCGATGTCTTCGCCTTCGCGGATCTGTATCGCGCAAACCTCTCCGTTGATGGGCGTCCAGATACCGTGTACGCGCAGGTCGTCTCCGGTGGCTACTTCAATGCGCTCGGCGTGACGCCTGCGCTCGGGCGATTGCTCGGTCCGTCGGACGATCGCGCTGATGCGCCACCGTCTGCGGTCATCGGCTATGACCTCTGGCGCCGCCACTTCGGCGGCTCTCCGGACGTCCTCGGCAAGCCGATCGTACTCAATGGTGTTTCGTTCACGGTCGCCGGTGTGCTGCCGGCGGGGTTTTTCGGCACCATGCAGGTCGGCCAGCCGTGCGATGTCATGATTCCGCTTGCGAGCTACAAAGCGGTTACCCGCAGCGAAGACGATCCGGCGGATCCGGACTACTGGTGGGTGCTGATGATGGGCCGCTTGAAGCCGGGCGTCACCGCCGCCCAGATCCACGGACCGGCCGACCTTCTGCTCAAACAAACGGTCGCCGCCACGCGGCCACAGTTCCCCGCGGCGTCGCTGCCGCGGATCAACGTCGAGCCGGGCGCGCAGGGACAAACCGAGATGCGCGACGGCATGCGTCAGCCGATGCAGGTAATGGCGATGGTCGTCGCCATCGTGCTGCTCGTCGCCTGCGCCAACGTTGCGAACCTACTGCTCGCGCGCGGCCGCGCCCGCGGGCGGGAGATCGCCGTGCGCGCGGCGATCGGCGCGCCACGCTTTCGCATCGTGCGGCAGTTCCTCACAGAAGGGGTGCTCCTGGGATTGATCGCGAGCGTCATCGGATTGGTCCTCGCTCAATGGATCTCGGCGGCACTGCTGCCCGCGCTGGCGCCCGACAGTGAAGCGCTCACGATCCGTTACGGCCTCGACCCGCGCATCGTTGGCTTCACCTGCGCGCTCGCCACCACGTGCAGCATCCTGTTCGCCCTCGTTCCCGCGCTCCGATCCACCGACGCGACACTTCTGCCCGCGCTCCAGGAACACACGCGCGGCTCGGTAGGTGGTCGTCGTCGCTTCTCCATCGGCAGCGCTCTGGTCGTCGCCCAGGTCGCGCTCTCGATGCTGCTGCTGCCGGCGGCTGCGCTCCTATCCTGGTCCGCGCAGAAGCTTCAACGCACGAACCCCGGGTTCGATTCCGCGAACCTTGTGATCTTCAGCGTCGACACATCCCTGAACGGATACACGGAAACGCGCACGCGCGCGTTTGCCGCACGAGCGCTCGATTCTCTCAGAGCCGTCCCAGGCGTGACGAACGCATCCGTCACGGACCATCGCCTGATCTCGAACTCGTCATCGATCGGCGTCGCGCGAATCGACGGCGTTCCAGCGCCGCCGCCGGGCAGCAAGGAGGCTCGGGATTTCATGCAGAGCCGGCGTGCCTGGCGGCTCGCCGTCGATGATCGATTTTTCGAGACGATGCGGATTCCGATCCTTCGCGGCAGCGGCTTTCCGCCGGCGCTTTCGAACGATTCTCCGCGTGTTGCGATCGTCAACGCGATGCTGGCGGAGCAGCTCTTCGGCACCGTCGATGTCGTCGGCCGCCGCTTCGTGCTGGGTCTGGTGCCCGATCTGCCCGGCATTGAGATCGTCGGCGTTGCCGCAAATGCGCTCTACACCTCGATTCAACGCGGCGCCGTGCCGACCGCCTACCTGCCGATGCCGCAGGCGCGCTTCAGTCGCATGACCTTCGCCGTGCGCACCGCAACCGATCCAATGACACTGGCGCCGACGATCCGCGAGACACTGCGCAGCCTCGACGATGCGCTGCCGATCGTCGACCTGCGCACACAGCAGGAGCAGATCCGGCGGTCGCTTGCGCAGGAACGGCTGTTCGCAAATCTTGCCGTGCTGCTCGGGCTCGTGACGCTTGCATTGTCAGGCATCGGCCTCTACGGCTTGCTCGCGTATGCGGTCACGCGGCGGACGCCGGAGATCGGCGTCCGCATCGCGCTCGGGGCAGAGGGGGCGCAGGTGCGCTGGATGATGCTGCGCCAGTCCGTGCTGCTGGTCGTCATCGGACTCGCGTTCGGTATCCCCGGCGCGCTCGCCTCGGGATCCGTGGTCTCAACGCTGCTGGTCGGCCTCAGCGCGCGCGATCCACGCGCGATTGTGGCCGCCGCCTTCGTCATGCTCGTCGTCGGCCTCGCCGCCGCGTACGTGCCCGCCAGAAGAGCGTCGCGCATCGATCCCCTATCGGCCCTGCGGGCCGAGTGAACCTTGCAAGGCTCACCACAGTACTCGATGCGGCACATACGGTTGTTCCAGGCGTTGCGCATCCTCCTCTGAGAGCGTGATGTCGAGCGCTTCGACGGCCTGATCGAGCTGCTCCATCTTCGATGCGCCGACGATCGGCGCGGTGATGCCGGGCTGTCGTAATACCCACGCGAGCGCGACCTGGGCCGGCTTCACTCCCTTGTCTCGCGCGACCTCCGCGCACCGTTCGGCGACGGTGAAATCCTCTGGTGCGTAGTAGAGGCCGTGGCCGAACGTATCGGTGCGCCCGCGGGCGGTCTGCGCATCGGTCGGGCTGCGGCGGTTGCCAGCGAGGAAGCCGCGTGCCAGCGGGCTCCACGGGATGACACCGATACCCTCTTCGCGGCACAGCGGCAGCATTTCGCGTTCCTCTTCGCGGTACACGAGGTTGTAGTGGTTCTGCATCGAGACGAATCGTGTCAGCCCGAGCTGGTCGGCGAGATCCAGGGCCCTGGCGAACTGCCACGACATCATGCTGGACGCGCCGATGTATCGCGCCTTGCCCGCACGAACGATGTCATGCAGCGCCGTGAGCGTCTCCTCGATCGGCGTGTCCGCGTCCCAGCGGTGGATCTGATAGAGATCGACGTAATCGGTGCCGAGGCGCCGCAGCGAGTTGTCGATTGCGCTCATCAGGTGCTTGCGCGAGAGACCACGATCGTTGGGATCGTCGCTCATCGGGTAGTACGCCTTCGTGGCGACGACCACTTTGTCGCGCGCGCCGAAATCGCGGACCGCTCGTCCCGTGACCTCCTCCGACACGCCGAGCGAATACATGTCGGCGGTGTCGAAGAAATTGATCCCCAGCTCCAGCGCGCGGCGCACGAAGGGCCGCGAAGTGTCTTCGTCAAGTACCCACGGCCGCCATTTCGGCGTGCCGTACGTCATCATGCCAAGGCAGAGGCGCGAGACCTTCAGCCCCGTCCGACCAAGATTCACATACTGCATCCAGCGATGTTAGTTCGGACGGGTCATCGTGTGGCAGAGCTCTACGCCGGTTGTTCGATAGCAGCTTTGAGTCGCGAGAGCTGATCGCTGTACCGCACGCGATGACTGCGGCGGATCCCGGGCATCAGCAGCCACATCAGTCCGTGCGGCCTGATGTCGCAGGTCATCGTGACGCGCGTGCCCGGGCTCTCGGCCGAGAGCACGTATTCGAACTGTCCGGTGATGTTGCTTGCGGTGTTACGGAAGCCGAGACGGCGCGGAGGATCGTAGCTCCATATCTCGGAAACGACCTGACGTGTCTTTCCCATCACGTCGATGGTGAGGAGCACCTCGGATCCCTGGTGCACGGGTCCGCCGCCGACGACATCGATGCGGCGAACCAGCGATCGCCAGCGCGGCGCGTTTCTGAAGTCCATCATGAACGCGAACACCTGCTCGGGCGTTCTCTCGATGTGCTCGGTATAGGTGAAGGACCGCATCAGTCTGTCTCCTCGAGTTCGAAAACTTCCTCGACACGCTTCTCGAACACGCGCGCGATCTTCATCGCGAGCGGAAGGCTGGGATCGTACTTGCGCGTCTCGATCGCGTTGATCGCCTGGCGCGATACGCCGACGCGAAAACCGACTTCAGCCTGCGACCAGTTGAACTCCGCGCGGAGCACACGAAGGCGGTTCTTCATCGGTAATGCCGCGAGGTCAGCACGATGGAGACCCACCAGGCGAGCACCATCAACAAAACGATGTCCATGAGCGGCAGGTAGTCGATGAAATGGGCGCGCGACAGGAGATGCGCGGCAATGATGAACACGCCGGTGGCGGCGAAGGCCCATGCCAGCGCAATCAGGTGAATGCGGCGATTGTACTCGTCCTGCATGGTGATCGCGCGCGACGCCATCCAGATCCATGGGAGCAGGCCACCGATGGCCGCGGCCACAGCGCCGGCACGAACCGCTGCGCTCGGCGGATCGCGGGCGAGGATCATGTTCGCCGCCGCGAACGTGACCAGCCACAAGACAACTGACGCAGCCAGACGACCCAGCAGCCGGAGCCCCGGATCCTTCAATTCCGCAGGAGGATTGTCCATGAGAGTGCTCTAATAGGCGACATTTTCTGCGAAGATACGGCGAATGTTCATTGACGATCGGCCGTGAAGCTGCGACGGATCCTCCACGTCGACATGGACGCGTTCTACGCGTCGGTCGAGCAGCGGGACAATCCCACTCTGAAGGGAAAGCCTGTTGCGGTTGGCGGCAGCCCCGCAGGCCGCGGCGTCGTGGCCGCGGCGAGCTACGAAGCGCGCGCGTTCGGCGTCCGCTCCGCGATCCCGATGTCGCGCGCCGTTCGTCTCTGTCCACACCTCGTCATCGTCCGCCCCGACTTTTCGAAGTACAAGGCAGCATCGCAAGCCGTCTTCGAGATCTTTCGAGCGGTGACACCGCTCGTCGAGCCGCTCTCTCTCGACGAAGCCTATCTGGACGTAACCGAGAACTCCTGGGGAGAACCGCTTGGGCGTACGGTCGCCGAGAGGTTGAAGCGCGAAATCAAGGCGTCGACCGGGCTGACGGCCTCGGCGGGCGTGGCGCCGAACAAGTTCCTCGCGAAGATAGCCTCCGCGTGGAAGAAGCCGGACGGTCTCACGGTGATTGCGCCCGAGCGAGTGGAGAAGTTCCTGCAGTCGCTGCCGGTGGATGCGCTCTGGGGTGTTGGACCGGTGACCGCCTCGAGACTTCGCGAGAAGGGGATCGAGCGCCTGGTAGACGTGCGCACCGCGGATCCAACGGTGCTGCGCGACGCGGTCGGGAGCGGCGCGGATTGGCTGCGGCGGCTCGCCGACGGCATCGACGATCGTCAAGTCGAGCCGCACAGCGAACCGAAATCATCCGGCAGCGAGAACACGTTCGCGCACGACCTCTCCGACCTGAACGAGATCCGCCGCGAAGTCGACGAGATGGCGCGCGACAACGTCGCATGGCTCGAGCGCAAGGCGCTGCTCTGCCGCACGGTCACGATCAAGGTGCGCTACTCGGATTTCACGACGATCACGCGCAGCCACACGGCGGCACCGTCCCGTGATCCCGACGACATCGCGCACCGTGCGGTCGCCCTCCTCGAGAAGACCGAAGCCGGAACCCGGCCCGTGCGTCTGCTCGGCGCGAGCGTACACAACCTTGTCGATCCGGAGGATGTCGAGGAGGAGGACGACGGGGAGCCGAGGCTGCCCTTTGGTGATCCTTGCAAGGTTGAAGGTTGAATGCTGAAGTAAGGCTATTCAGCATTCAGTCTTCGGCATTGCTATTCAGCCTTTTTCGCGCGCGGCCGTGTGACCCGCGTTTTTCGCGCGCGGGGAGCCTTTGCCGCGCGGGGTTCTCGCGGTGCGGCGCTGCGGGTTCGCGCGCCGCGTCCACGTTTCTTCGGCTCTTCGACGGGCTGCTCTTCGCTCGGCGACTCCGCGGAAGTGGCTTCCTCATCCGACGCGGGCTGCGCGTCGAGGATTTCCTGCGTTTCCACTTCGCGAACGACGTCGCCGTCGACGACTTCCGACCCTGTTTCGATGTGCCGATCCGCCTCGTGAATGTCCGGAATGTCGTCCCCGGGCTGCCAGGGCCTTGGAGCGCCCGGCGTCGAGGCCTGCTCGCTCGCGGCAGCGCCCTCAGGAGCCGCCTGCATGACGTTGCCCTGGAACAGCCGCATCACGCCCTGACGGTCACGCTCGATCCGGAACAGTCCGTCCCGCTGACACGCGCGCAGAAGGTCGACGATGCTGCTGAAGCCGAACTTGCGTTCGTCGAACGACGAATCCACGTTCCGCATGAACTGCTTCGCCTGGCGCACGTACATCGGCCAGCGGGGCGGCTGCTGCGCGGTCTGGAAGAGACGGCGCACTTCGTTCACCGCGTCCGCAGCGCGCGGCGGCTCCTGCGCACCACCCTGACGTCCATCACGCCGTCCTTCCTGCCGAACCTCGCCGCGGCCATCCTGGCGACCCTCGACGCGCGGTTCCGGACGGGGGGGTTGCTGCGTCGAGGCGGCCTCTTCAGTCGACGCCGAAGAAGTACCGTTATCGGAGAGCTCCACGACGACGTTGCGGCCCATTTCGCGGACGGTGACGTGACCCGCTGTCGCGAGCTTGTCGGCGAAGTCACGGAAGCTGCTCACGCCGTAGGTCCGTTCGGAGAACGTCGAATCGAGCTGCAGCAGCGTGCTCTTCAGCAGACCGAGCTGCGGTGAGACCTCGCGGTCGCTGAGGATCTTCAGCGCGCGGCGCACCAGCGGCACGACTTGTTCCACGGGTGTCTGCGCGATCGGGCTGCTCTGGCGTCCGCCGCGGTCCCCTGTGCCGCGACGGGAGGACCCGAGGAGATTCTCGTACGCGATGAACTCGTGACAATTGCGCTGCATCACGTAGCTCGTGAACGAGCGTCCGCCGACGACGAAGATCTGTTTGTCGTACTGCTTCAGTTTCTCGACCAGCGTGATGAAGTCGCTGTCACCGCCGACGATGACGTAAGCGTTGATGTGGGGATGCGTGAACGCCATCTCGAGCGCGTCGAGCGCGAGATTGATGTCGGCGCCGTTCTTGTCGCCGCCCGGCGTCAGGTTGCGCTGCACCATGCGGATGGCGTGCTGCGTCAGCGCGCGGCTGTACCCGCCGGCGCGCTGCCAGTCGCTGTAGGCCATCTTCGAGACGACCTCACCGCGCTCCTTGAGCGCCTCGAGCACGAGGCCGGCGTCGAATGAGGAGCCCAGCGTGTTCTTCACGCCGATCTCGATGTTGTCAAAGTCAATGAATACGGCAATGCGGAGGCGTTCGTCTGTGTTCACACAATCCCTGAATCAAAAGCTGCCCGACACGGGCGCGAGGGTTACGGGTTTTCGTTAGTTGCCGGCGCGGGGAGGGGCCCCGCCTCGAGCTCGGCGGTGTCTATTGTACGTCCGCAGCGCCCGTTGGCCAAGCGGAAGCGTAAGATTGGGCGTTCTTTACCTGTCCGGAGCCTCTGGATGAGTACTAGCCTCCAGTATGCAGGAGTCGTCGCGCTGGCCGTGTGCCTGGCTGGCCTGCACCCGTTGGCCCAGGTGA
>DATLLF010000144.1:0-12797 GCA_035537955.1 Vicinamibacterales bacterium
GATTCCTGGGATCGACAGCCAGCCCCGCTCGTCCGGTGTCGCCGGCCGGAAGCCCCTTCGTGAGCTTCGTCCACTTCTTGCCGCCGTCGGTGGATTTGTAGATGCCCCCCTCGGGGCCGCCGCCGATCATCTGGCCGACCGCACGCCGGCGCTGATACGCGGATGCGTAAATGACGTCGGGCTTACCCGGTTGAAAACGGATATCGCTGATACCGGTGTCATCGCTCACGTGCAGCACGCGCGTCCAGGTGGCGCCGCCGTCGGTCGTCTTATAAAGGCCGCGGTCGCCGCCGGCTGACCAGAGCGGCCCCTGCGACGAGACGTAGACGACGGTGGAGTTGCGCGGGTCGATCTGGATGTCGCCGATGTGCTCCGACTTCTCCAGACCCATCCGCTTCCACGTCTTGCCGGCATCGGTCGACTTGTAGATGCCGTCGCCGAAATGCGCGCTGCGCTGACTCGCGTTCTCACCAGTGCCGAGCCAGACGACGTTCGAATCCTTCGGGTCGATGGCGACGCAGCAGAGCGTGAACGATCCGCCCTCGTCGAATACGGGTGTGAAGCTGATGCCACGGTTCTCGGTCTTCCAGAGGCCGCCGAACGCAGCCGACACGTACCAGACATTCGGGTTCTTCGGATCGATGTCGATGTCCTGCACGCGGCCGGTCGTGAAGCCGGGACCGATGCTTCGCAGCTCGATGCCCTTCAGCGTCTGCTCGGTCAGACGGTCCTGCCCCTGGCCCGACGTCAGGGCGGCAGCGGCCGTCGCCATGGCGATGATCAATGCGGAGGTCTCACGTCTCATACAAGTACTCCGATTCCTGGTATTGACGAACGACGGATTATACCGGCCGAAGCGCCCGCGCGTTTACACTGACGGGATGCGGGCGCTCGTTCGTCCACCGTCGCCGGCGCTGAGCCGATGCGCGCTGACCTTCCTCGAACGTCAGCCGATCGACTTCGAAAGAGCGGTGGCGCAGCACGCGGCATATGTGGACGCGCTGCGGCAGTCGGGCCTCGAGGTGTTCGCGCTCGCGCCGGATCCCGACCTGCCCGACGCGTGCTTCGTCGAAGATACGGCCATTGTCGTCGACGAATGCGCGGTGGTCACGCGGCCGGGGATCGACAGCCGGCGCGGCGAGGTCGAGAGCGTGGCTGCCGCGCTCGAGCGCTTTCGTCCCACCGTTCGCATCCGGGATCCCGGTACGATCGAAGGCGGAGACGTGCTGCGGGTCGGGCGGACGTTCTTCGTCGGGCAGACGCCGCGCACCAACGCCGAAGGCACGCGACAATTCGCGGCAGCGATCGGCGTCCACGAGTACGAGGTCGTGCCCGTCACCCCTGCGGGATGCCTTCACCTGAAGTCGGCGGTCACCTACATCGGCGACGAGACGGTGCTCGTCAACCCCGAGTGGCTCGACGTCGGCATCTTCAGCCGGTGGCAATGCGTGCCGGTCGCGCCTGAAGAACCGTACGGCGCGAACGCGTTGCTGACCAACGGCATCGTCCATGTGACGGCGTCCGCGCCGCTGACGCGTCGCAAGCTCGAGGCGCTCGGCTTCGCGACCGTTCCGCTCGATACGAGCGAGTTCGAAAAGGCCGAGGCCGCGCTGACCTGCCTGAGTGTGATTTTCTAGACGAGAACGCAGAGAAGGCAGATTTTCAGACGAGAGCGCAGAGAAGGCAGGGGGCGCTGAGGCTTGGTGTCCGTGATACAGTTTTTTTCGCCGGCCATGGTGCAGCGACGTCTCGCGTTGTCGGGAATCATCGTCGCGGTGATCTCCGCGTGGTATCTGTCCGCGCAACCGTCGGTCGGCGCGGGCTCCGCCACCCTGCCCGAGCAGCTGGCGGACAAAGAGTTCTGGTCGCTCTCCACCACGCTTTCCGAACCGAACGGCTACTTCCGCTCCGACAACCTGGTCTCGAACGAGATCTGGATGCAGCACGTCATCCCGGATCTCCTGAAAGCCATGGCGCCCGGGCGCGTCTACCTCGGCGTCGGACCCGAACAGAACTTCACCTACATTGCGGCGACGAAACCGTCGATGGCATTCATCGTCGACGTGAGGCGCGGCAACCTGCAGCTTCACTTGTTGTACAAAGCCCTCTTCGAACTGTCGGCGGACCGCTCCGAGTTCGTCAGCCGGCTGTTCGCGAAGAAGCGTCCGGCCAACCTCGGGCCGAAATCAACGGCCGATGAGATCTTCGACGCGTACTCCGAAGTGCCCACGAGCGAAGCCCTCTACAAGGAGAACCTCAAGGCGGTTACCGATCATCTGCTGAAGAAGCACGGGCTCGACTTGAGCGACGACGACGTGAAAGGGATTGAGTACGTCGCCTACTCGTTCTACTGGTTCGGTCCCGGGATCCACTACAGCTCCTCGGGCGGACGGGGCGGCGGGCGCTCGATGCCCACCTACTACGACCTCATGGTGAGCACCGACGCGGAAGGCCTGAACCGCTCGTATCTGTCGAGCGAAGAGAGCTTCCTCGTTCTCAAGAAGCTGCACACGAACAACCTGCTCGTACCGGTCGTCGGCAACTTCGGCGGGCCGAAGGCGCTTCGCGCGGTCGGCAAGTACCTGAAGGACCACGGGGGCGTCGTCGGGGCCTATTACCTCTCGAACGTGGAGCAGTACCTCGATCAGCAGGGGCTGTGGCCGAGCTTCTGCGCCAACGTCGCCGCGCTGCCGCTCGACGACCACAGCACATTCATCCGCTCGGTCCGCGGCCGTCCCGCCAGCGGCAGCTTCGGCTTCGGTTTCGGAGGGCTGATGAATCAGCTCGGCGGAATGAGGGCCGAAACGAAGTCCTGTCCAGAAGTGCGCTGACGCACCACGGAACGCGTCAGAAGATCGTGGAAATGGATGCGAGCGCGAGATCGAGGACGCGCGTGGGCAGGACGCCGAGGTAGAGCACCGCGATCGTTGCCAGAGTGAGGCCGGCGACCGCGGTGCCGGGCAGGCGCGGACGGACGGCTTCGGCGCCTTCGGTCATGTACATCATCACGACGATCCGCAGGTAGAAGAAGACGGAGATCACGCTCGTCAGCACTCCGATGATCGCCAGCGCGTAGTGCCCTTCCTGAACAGCCGCGGCGAAGATGTACCACTTGCCGATGAATCCCGCGAGTGGCGGGAAGCCGCCTAACGAGAGCAGGAACACTGTCATCAGCGCGGCAAGGCCGGGCCGCGACTTCGAAAGGCCGGCGAAGTCGCGCAGCTCGTCGTGCTGGTTCTGCGCGCTGCCCAGCAGGGCGACGATGCCGAGCGCGCCGAGGTTCGATACGGCGTAGGTGAGCAGGTAGAACAGCACCGCTGCCTTGCCGGTGTTGTTCGCCGAGATGATGCCCAGCATCAGGTAACCGGCGTGCGCGATGCTCGAGTACGCCAGCATGCGCTTCACGTTCGTCTGCACGACGCCGACGACGGTACCGAGAATCATGGTGATGCCGGCGATGCCCGAGAGCAGCGGGATCCACTGCGCCTGCAGCGGCTCGAGCGTCGAGAGAAACACGCGAACGAACGCGCCGAACGCCGCCGCCTTCACGCCGGTGGACATGAACGCGGTGACGATCGTCGGCGCTCCTTCGTAGGCGTCGGGCGTCCACATGTGGAACGGCACCGCAGAGATCTTGAAACAGAAGCCGATGGCAAGCATGCCGACCGCGAGCCATGCGAGCGTCGGCGGCGCGCCACCAGGCTGCGAGGAGAGCGCCACGCTGATCTGTTCGAGCCGCGTCGAGCCGGACAACGCGAAGGCGAACGCGATCCCGTAAAGGAAGAACGCGCTCGAGAACGCGCCGAGGAGGAAGTACTTGAACGCCGCTTCGGCACCGCCGGCGCTCGCGCGACGGATACCCGTGAGGACGTATACCGACAGCGACAGGATCTCGAGCGCGACAAAGATCACCAGGAGGTCCGTCGCCGCCGCCATCATCATCATTCCGCACAGCGCGAACAGCGTCAGCGCGTAGTACTCGCCGCCCGGGATGTCCTCGCGCTCGATCGTCTCGTTCGAGAACAGCATCGTGAGGATGCCGACCGTGCACAGGATGATGTTGATGAACAGCGAGAAATTATCGGCGCGGATCACGCCGAAGCTCTGCGCGTCGCTGTCCCACAGGAAGACGGACGCGAGCGCCGCACCGCCGCAGCCGATGAGACCGAAGCCGCCAATCGGCATGCGTTCGCCCGGCCGGCGGATCGCCTCCGCGACCATCGCCGCGATGGCCGAAAGGGCAATGATCGAGAGCGGAATGATCGCGGCGTAATCAGTCATTGTCTGCGGCTCGGGGCTCGGGACTCGGGGTTCGGAGCTCGGATGGCGCCTGCGGCCCGGGCGAGGCGCCAGGGCGCGCGGTGTCTGCTGAGGCGAGGTTCGGGGAGCCGGAAGCGGGGAGCCGGAAGCCGGGAGCCGTCTTCTCCACCACCGCGGCTTCCCTGCTGTGGACGCGATCGATCACCTTCGTGATCGACGCCTCCATCGGATCCGTGAACACCTTCGGGAACACCCCCATGAAGATGCACATCGCGACGATCGGCACCATCTGCGCCCACTCGCGCGGCGTGAGGTCGGGCAAGCGGCTGTTCTTCTCGTTCGTGACCGGGCCGTAGTTGACGCGCTGGAACATCCACAGCATGTACACCGCGGACAGGATCACGCCGGTCGCGGCGAACGCAGCCATCGTGCTGTGCCACTTGAAGGCGCCGAGCAGGATGAGGAACTCGCCGATGAACCCGTTGGTCATCGGCAGCGCGATCGAGGCCAGCGTAATGATCAGGAACGCGGCGACCAGCCGCGGCATGACCGCCTTGAGACCGCCGTACTCCGAGATCAGACGCGTGTGACGACGGTCCGACAGCATGCCGACGATCATGAAGAGGCCGCCGGTACTGACGCCGTGATTCAGCATCTGGTACACCGAACCCTGGATGCCCTGCATGTTGGTCGCGGCGAGACCGAGCACGACGAACCCGAGATGGCTGACCGACGAATACGCGACCAGCTTCTTCATGTCGGGCTGCACCATCGCGACCAGGGCGCCGTAGATGATGCCGATCACCGCGAGCAGCCCGAGCCACGGCGCGAACTCCAGCGCCGCTGCCGGGAACAGCGGAAACGCGAACCGCAGGAATCCGTAGGTCCCCATCTTCAGCAGCACGCCGGCGAGGATCACCGAACCGGCGGTCGGCGCCTCGACATGCGCGTCGGGCAGCCAGGTGTGGAAAGGAAAGAGCGGCACCTTGATCGCGAACGCGACCGCGAAGGCGAGGAACATCCACCTCTCCGTCTGTCGCGTGAGCTCGACGTTGTAGAGATCGATGAGGCTGAAGCTTGGCGCGCCGGTCGTCGCGGCATACGACCATGCGAGGCCGATGATGGCGATGAGCATCAAGACGCTGCCCGCCATCGTGTAGAGGATGAACTTCACCGCGGCGTAGACGCGGCGGTCGTATCCCCACACCCCGATGAGGAAGTACATCGGGATCAGCATCGCGTCCCAGAACACGTAGAAGAGGAACAGGTCGATCGAGACGAAGACGCCGAGCATCGCGGTCTCGAGCGCGAGCATGAAGAACGAGAAGTTCCTCACGCTCTTGTGCACCGACTCCCACGAGGAAAGCAGCGCGAGCGGGGTGAGAAAGCCGGTCAGCACGATGAGGAACAGGCTGATGCCGTCGACGCCGATGAAGTACTGGATCCCGAATGCTGGAATCCACGCGTGCTGCTCGACGAACTGGTAATCGCCGCTCGACGGATCGAACCGCGCCCACAGCCACAACGTGGCGGCGAACGTCGCCAGTGAAACCGCCAGCGCGAGATTGCGCACGAGCGGCTCGCGATCGGGGCGGTCACCGCGACCGCCGGCGAGCAGCACGAGCACCGCGCCGACCAGAGGCAGAAAAACGATGATTGACAGCATGCTGCTACGAAACTCCAAGCTTCAAACTACAAACTCCAAAAACACCAAACTCAAACTTCGAATCGCGACCGGCGCGCGCCTTTCGTTCTTTGTGAAGTCTTGAACTTTGCAGTTTGAAGTTGACACTGCCGCTATCTCCAGAGGTAATAGCCGAGCACGACCACGGCACCCGCGAATAGCGATGCGGCGTAAACCCGGATCGATCCGGTCTGCAGCCGCCGCAGCAGGCTGCTGCTGCCGCGGACGCCGAGACCCACACCGTTCACGGCGAAGTCGATGCCGCCCGCGTCCACCCCTTTCCACAGACCACCGGTCGAGATCCCCTTGATCGGCTGCACGATCGCCGCATCGTAGAGCTCGTCGACGTAGTACTTGTTCAGCAGCAGCCTGTGGATGCCGCTGAATCGCTGCGCCCATGCGGCCGACGCGGCCGGATTACGCAGCCAGAAGTAAGAAGCGAGCCCGATCCCGGCGGCCGCCAGTCCTACTGACAGCCCCATCAGCATCAGCTCGACCGACGCTCCGGCGTGAACGGCTTCGGCTGCTTCGTGCACGGCGCCCGGCGCGAGGAACGCCGGCTCGAGGAACGTCTCGATCCAGTTGTTCCCGCCGATCGCATGCGGCACGCCGATGAAGCCGGCGAGCACGGATCCCATCGCCAGCACGATCAGCGCGAAGGCCATGGCGGGGGGAGCGTCGTGGATGTGGGCACCGTGTGCGTGCTGGGTGCTCGGTGCTGCGTGCTGGGTGCCGTGCTTCGTGCTCGGTGCCACGTGCGCGGATGCCGCGTGTGCAGCGGCCGCATGCGCCACCGGCTCCTCTTCTTCCGGGTGTGCGGGCGGCGCCTCGTGGCGGCGCTCTCCATGAAACGCCATGAATACGAGGCGGAACATGTAGGTCGCTGTCAGGAACGCGGTGAGGATCCCCACGCCGTACAGGAGCAGATGGAACGCGGGCCACTCGGTGGAGTAGGTGCGCCAGAGGATCTCATCCTTGCTGAAGAAGCCGGCCAGCGGCGGGATCCCGGCAATGGCGAGCGCGCCGATGAGGAACGTCCAGTAGGTGATGGGCAGGTGCTTCTTCAGCCCTCCCATGTTGCGCAGATCCTGCTCCCCGGCGAGCGCGTGGATCACCGCGCCGGATCCGAGGAACAGCAGCGCCTTGAAGAACGCGTGCGTGTAGAGATGGAAGATGCCCGCCGCATAGGCCCCAACTCCCATCGCCAGGAACATGTATCCGAGCTGCGACACGGTCGAGTACGCCAGCACGCGCTTGATGTCGTTTTGCACCAGGCCGATGGTGCCCGCCATCAACGCGGTCGCGGTGCCGATCGCGGCCACGACGGCAAGCGTGATCGGTGCCAGCGAGAACAGCACGGCGCACCGGCCGATCAGGTACACCCCCGCCGTCACCATCGTCGCCGCGTGGATCAGGGCGGAGACAGGCGTCGGCCCCTCCATCGCGTCCGGCAGCCAGACGTAGAGCGGGATCTGGGCCGATTTGCCGGTCGCTCCCAGAAACAGGAGCAGCGTCGCCGCGGTGATGACACCGATGCCCGCCGTTTCCGGCGTATACGTGGAGTGCGCCGCGGCCGCGACCGCCTGGATGTCGAGGGTGCCGAACGTCACGAAGATGATCAGCATCGCGAGGATGAATCCGAAGTCGCCGACGCGGTTGACGACGAACGCCTTCTTGCCGGCGTCCGACGCTGACTTCTTCTTGAACCAGAAGCCGATCAGGAGATACGAGCACAGGCCGACGCCCTCCCAGCCGACGAACATCACCGGGAAGCTCGCGCCGAGCACGAGCACGAGCATGAACGCGGCGAACAGGTTCAGATAGGAGAAGTAGCGCGCGTATTCGCTGTCCGGCTCATCGTGCATGTAGCCGGTCGAGTAGATGTGGATCAGCGAGCCGATGCCGGTGATCACCAGGATCATCAGCGATGACAGGTTGTCGAGGCGGAACGCGAACGGTATCGACAGCTCACCCGAGGTGATCCACGTGAACGCGGTCTGCTCCATCGCGTGATGCGAACTGACGACGCTCCAGACCGCCGCGAGCGCGACGGCGAACGACCCGACGATGGCCGCGCAGGCCAGCCCGCCCGAAATCGATTTCGGCAGCCGCTTCCCGAGGAACGCGTTGACGACGAAGCCGATGAACGGCAATAGCGGAATTAAGATCAGCATCAATGCCTTGTAACTCTCACCATTTGAGCGCCGTGAACGCGTCCGGGCTGAGCGTCTCGCGGTGACGGAAGAGCGCGATGACCAGGGCCAGCCCCACCGCCGCTTCAGCCGCCGCAACCGTCATGACGAAGAACGTGATGATCTGCCCGTCCACGGTTCCGAGGTAGCGTCCCACCGCCACGAACGTCAGGTTGACGGCATTGAGCATGATCTCGATCGACAGCAGCATCGTGATCAGGTTGCGCCGCAGGAAGACGCCGGCAGTGCCGATCGCGAACAGCAGAGCGGAAAGAATCAGGTAATGGTTCAGCGTGATCATGACGGCTGTCCCCGGCGCGCGATGACGACGGCGCCGACCATCGCCACCAGGATCAGAATCGAGGTCGCTTCGAACGCGAAGGCGTGCTGTGTGAACAGGGATTTGCCTATCAGCGCGACCGAGCTGACCGATTGCGCTGCGGCGTCCTGGTCGAACCAGCCGCGCGGCAGCCGCTTCAGCGCCCACACCATTTCCCCGCCGAGGATGAGGCTCAGCACGGCACCGATCTTCAACCCATGAGGTGCGAGCGTCGCGAAGAGCGCCGGCGCCGGCTCCTCGCGCGGTACGTTCAGCAGCATGACGACGAACAGGAAGAGCACCATGATCGCGCCGGCGTAGATGATGATCTGCGTCACGGCCGTGAACGGCGCATCGAGCAGCACGTAAAGACCCGCGAGCGCGCCGAACGACGTGATCAGCAGCATCACGCTGTACATCGGGTTCCGCTGGCCGACGACGCCGAGCGAGGCGAGGATCGCGAGCGCGGCGAAGACGTAAAAGGCTAAAGCGCTGAAGTCCATAAGGTTTGTGATTCAGTCACGGGGGACGGGCACGTTCTCATCCGAGCCACAGCACCAGTGCAGCCGTGGCGAGGAGGTTGATGACCCCGATCGGCAGCAGCCACTTCCACCCGAACTCCATCAGCTGGTCGTAGCGATAGCGCGGCAGCGTCCAGCGCATCCACACGTAGAAGAAGAGGATCAGGAACACCTTGACCAGGAACCAGATCCACGCCAGCCAGTCAGGAAGGAACGGCCCGAGCCATCCGCCGAGATACAGGCTGGTTGCCACCGCGGCGACCGTGACCATGTTCACGTATTCGGCGAGGAAGAACAGCGCGAAACTCATCGAGCTGTACTCCGTGTGATAGCCGGCGACCAGCTCCTGTTCGGCCTCGGGGAAATCGAACGGGGCGCGGTTGGTCTCGGCGACCCCGGCCACCATGTAGACGAAGAACCCGATCGGCTGCAGGAAGATGTACCACTTCGGGATGAAGCCCCACCAGACGCCCGACTGGTTCAACACGATCTCGCGCAGCGACAGCGAGCCGGCGAGCATGATCACCGCCGCCAGCGCAAGGCCGTAGGACAGCTCGTAGCTGATCATCTGCGCTGACGATCGCAACGCACCGAGCAGCGAGTACTTGCTGTTGGACGACCAGCCGGCGAGCACGATGCCGTACACGCCCATCGAGGCGATCGCAAAGATCACGAGAACAGCGACGTTGACATCGGTGATCTGGAGGGGAATCGGCTGGTCCAGCAGACCGAACAGTGTGGTTTCCGTTCCGAACGGGATGACCGAGAACGCGGCGAAGGCGGCGCACGCCGAGATCACCGGCGCGATGAGGAACAGCAGCGTGTCGGCCGCCTTCGGACGGAGCTGCTCCTTGAACAGCAGTTTGATGACATCGGCAAACGGCTGCAGCGCCCCTTCGAAGCCGACGCGGTTCGGCCCCACGCGGTCCTGAATGTAGGCGCACACCTTTCGCTCCAGCCACACCATGAAGGCGGCCGAGAGCACGAGCATGTTGAAGACGACGACTATCAGCCCGAGGTGGGCGACGATCTGTGGATCAACTCTCATAAATAACGTGCGACGTGCGACGTGCGATGTGCGTCTCATCAGTGCGCCGCCACCGGCGTTTTCGAGGCGCGCCAGTCCGCTGACACCGTGCAGCGCCCTTCGCGCACGTGCGCCTCGAATTCTGCCCTGAAATGCTTCACCGTTGTCAGTGCGGGTGTGGCCGCGGCATCACCGAATGCGCACAGCGTCTTGCCCGCGATGTTGCCGCCGACGCTGAGCAGCAGGTCGATGTCGCGCATCGAGCCTTCGCCCGCGTCGAGGCGCGTGAGGATCTTGTAAAGCCAGTCGCCGCCCTCGCGACAGGGCGTGCACTTGCCGCACGATTCGTGTTTATAGAAGTAGAGGAGGTTGCGCGCCGCCCACACCATGCACGTCGTCTCGTCCATGACGATGATGCCAGCGGATCCGAGCATGGATCCGGCCTTCTGCACGTCGTCGAACGAGGCCGGGATGTCGAGCTGATCCTCGAGCAGGATCGGCACCGACGAACCACCGGGGATCACCGCTTTCAGCTTGTGATCGTTTCGGATGCCGCCGGCGCGATCGTAGATCAACTCACGGAGCGTGATCGTCATCGGCGCTTCGTATACACCCGGACGCTTCACGTGTCCGCTCACGCAGAACAGCTTCGGTCCGCCGTTCTTTTCCGGGCCGAGGCTCGTGAACCACTCCGCGCCGTTGAGGACGATCGGCGGCAGATTGCAGAGCGTCTCGACGTTGTTCACCGCGGTCGGGCAGTTGTAGAGACCCTCGACGGCCGGGAAGGGGGGCTTGATGCGAGGTTGCGCGCGCTTGCCTTCGAGTGACTCGATCAGCGCGGTCTCTTCGCCCGCCTCGTACGCGCCGGCGCCGCGATGGATGACGATGTCGCAGTCGAAGCCGCTGCCGAGGATGTTCTTGCCCACGTACCCTGCGGCGTACGCCTTCGCCAGCTCCGCCTCCATCAATCGCTGCACGTGGTAGAACTCGCCCCTGATGTAGATATAGGCGACCTTCGCGGCGATGGCCCAGCACCCGATCAGGCATCCTTCGAAGAGCGAGTGCGGGTTGCGCTCCATCAGCACGTGATCCTTGAACGTGCCGGGCTCGCTCTCGTCCGCGTTGCAGGCGATGTATTTCGGGAGCGGTGTGTCCTTGAGCACGAACTGCCACTTCAGTCCGGTGGGAAATCCCGCACCGCCACGGCCGCGAAGGCCCGACGCCTTGACCAGCTCGATGACGTCGTGTGGCGCCATGGTCATGGCCTTTTTCAGCCCGTCGTAGGCGCCATGCCTGAGCGAGAAGTCGAGCGTGTAGCTGTTCGGCTCTCTGATGTATTTCGTGAGTACTGGTTCCATCACACTAGACCGTTCGTCGTGCATCGCGCAGCGATCCGTTTCTACCGTTCGACCTGCAAATGACATCCTGATAACGCCGCTTCGCCGCGCGCTTTGATGTCATCGATCAACCTTCCGCACGACTCCGGCGACGCATGCTCGTGCCAGTGCTCGTTGTTCACCATCACGATCGGCGCGCGATCGCAGGCGCCGAGACACTCGAATTCGAGCAGCGTGAACATGCCTGACGCGTCGGTCTCGCCGACGTTGATACCGAGCTTTTCCGAGAGCGCCTCGGTCACGCGCTCGGCGCCATTGAGGGCGCACGACAACGTGCGGCACACCTGAAGCACATACTTGCCGACCGGCTCGCGGAAGAACATCACGTAGTACGTCGCGACGTCTTCCACTTCGGCGGGGGTCAGGTCGAGAAACGGCGCCACGTGGCGCATCGCGTTGCCGGTCAGATATCCCTGCTGCTCCTGAACGAGATACAGCGCGGCAAGAACTGCGGACCGCTTTCGATCCGGCGGATATTTCGAAATGATGTCGTCGAGCCGCGCGCGCCGCTCCGGCGTCAGCGTGAACGGCGGCCCTTCTTCGACGACCTCCCGCTCTGACTTCTGGAACTTGGCGGGGTCGTACACCATCAGGGGATGGAAGCTCATCGATCCACGTCTCCCATGACGACGTCGGTCGAGCCGATGACGGCGATGACGTCGGCGATCATTCCGCCGACGATGATCTCGGGCACGGCCTGGCACGCGTAGAACGACGGCGCGCGCAGCTTGATCCGATGCGGACGGTTCGTGCCGTCGGACACGATGCTGAAGCCGTGCTCGCCGCGCGGGCCTTCCACCGGCACGTACGCCTCGCCGGGTGGTACGGTGAACCCCTGCGAATAGATGAGGAAATGCTGGATCAGCGCTTCCATCTCCGTATAGACCTTGTCCTTGGGCGGCGGCACGATGCGGTAATCCTGAATGTCGAAGACGCCGCGCGGCGAGATGCGCTCGAGGGACTGCCGGCAGATGCGCACGCTCTGCCGCATTTCCTCGATGCGCACCATGTAGCGATCGTAGACGTCTCCGCTCGTCAGCACCGGGACGTCGAACTGGTAGGTCTCGTAGCCGGAATAAGGGAAAGCGCGGCGAACGTCATAGCCGACGCCGACGGCTCGCGCGAGCGGACCGACGAGGCCGTAGCTGATCGTGTCGTCCTTCGAAAGAACGCCGACGCCCTTCGTGCGCTTCAGCCAGATCTGGTTCTTGGTCAGCAGTCCAGCGTATTCCTCCAGCTTTCCAGGGAAGCGATCGAGAAACGCGTTTACCGCATCGTGAAACCCCACCGGCAGGTCTTCCCGAAGCCCGCCGATCCGGATGTAGGCCGGAAACATGCGGAAGCCGGCGAGCATTTCGTTGATATTGAGCAGCAGCTCCCGCTCGCGGAAGCAGTAC
>DATLLF010000145.1:0-2581 GCA_035537955.1 Vicinamibacterales bacterium
GTCCCACGTGTCGTTGGGAACCGCCTGGTAGTGCCACTTCAGCTGCCCGGTGGTCAGATCGACCGCGAGGATCGAGCACGTATACAACGCGTCGAGACCCGTTGGCGTCCGGAAGTTCTGCACCCACGGCATCGGGTTGCCGGTGCCGACGTAGACGAGATTCGCCTCGGGGTCATAGGCGAAGCCGTCCCAGACGGCGCCGCCGCCGCCCACTTTGTGAAAATCGGGTCCCCAGGTCTTCGCCGCGACGCGCATCGCCTCGTTCTCGAACGGCTGCGATGGATCGCCGGGCACCGTATAGAAGCGCCACGCCAGCTTGCCCGTTTGCGCATCCACCGCAAAGAAGCTCCCTCGCGTTGGCCGGTCGCCTCCCGCCGCGCCGATGATCACCTTGCCGCCCGCGACACGCGGGGCCATCGTCAGGGTGAGGAGCTCCTTCGAGTCCACGAGCCGGGTTTCCCAGATCGGTTTTCCCGTGTGCGCGTCGAGCGCGAAGAGGCGGCCGTCGATCGACGGAGCGATGATGGTCCCGTTGTAGATCGCAACGCCGCGGTTCACGATCCCGCAGCAGATGGCGGGCCGCGTGATCGGCTGGTCGATCTTCGGATCCCATCGCCAGAGTTCCCTGCCAGTGCGCGCGTCGAGGGCGAAGACGACGCTCCACGCCGTGATGCCGTAGAGCGTGTTGTTCCACATCAGCGGCGTGCCTTCCTGATTGCTGCCGCCGGCGCCCATCACATAGGACCAGGCAAGACCCAGTCGATGCGCGTTCGAGGTGTTGATCTGCTTGAGCGTGCTGTAGCGGGTCTCCGACTGGTCGCGCCCGTAGCTGAGCCACGATCCGGGCAGCGCGTCGTTTGCCGTGCTCGCGCGCCTCAGCACATCGCCCGTGACGTTCGCGCCAACGCTGGCCACGGCGTTCGGCACGCCGCGCTGCTGGGCGTCGATCGCCGCGCCCACGCCGAGCGCTCCGATCACCGCTGTGGCCGCCGCGAGTCTATGAAGTCGGGTCACGCTGGGCCCCCTTGGTCCCGGAAAAGTATCACGATCGTAGAATGCGGCGCGTGAGCCGGGTGTCCGACGAGACGGATGTCACAACCGGGACGCAATGCGCCAACTGCGCGGCGCCGCTGACTGGCCCGTTCTGCGCGCAGTGTGGTCAGGCCGCGCGTGACTTTCATCGGCCGTTCTCGACGCTGCTGTCGGAAGGGGTCGGCGAGATCCTGAGTCTCGATACGCGGCTGATCCGGACAGTGCGCCCGCTGCTGTTCAGGCCCGGTCAAGTCACGAAGGAGTACCTCGCCGGCCATCGTGTCGCACACGTCTCGCCGCTGCGAGCCTATCTTGTTGCCGCGCTGGTCTTCTTCGGATTGTTCAACGTGTTTACGGTCACCGCGCCGCCCGTCTACGTCTTCATCGCCGGCTCAGCGGAGGAAGCCCGGGTCAAAGCACAGGAAGCGCCCGGGACCAGGGTCACGATTGGGCTGCCCGAACACGTGTGGTTTGGCGATCAGAAGTTCCAGGAGGTCAGTGAACGCGCACGCGCCAACCCTGAAGCCTTTGCACGGACGTCGTACCGGTACATACAGACCGCGTTCTTTCTCTTCGTCCCGATCTCTGCGCTCATCCTCGAGCTGTTCTACCGGAAGCAGGGCTACTACGTCGATCATCTTGTCTTCGCGCTGTATCAGCATGCATTCCTGTTTCTCAACTTCACGCTGTGGTTTCTGCTTGGGCGGCTCGGGCTTCCGGGATTGGCCACGCTCTCACTGCACGGTGTGATTGCGTTGTGGCTCCTTGCCGCCCTTCCGATTGCGTTGCGACGCGTCCACAGCGGCTCATGGCGCGCCACGATCCTGAAGTCGATCGGGCTGTTCCTGCTGTATTCGGTGGGGCTCTTCTTCTTTGGAATGGTATTCGTGCTGTACATGGCGGTGGTAACCTTCTGACCCATGCGCAGGTCACTGCTCGCCGCATCGTGCACGGTCGCGCTGCTCGCGGCCTCGGTCTTCGCACAAGTCAATCGCGGGGCGCGTGATTTCACCGCCGCGTCGTTGACCGCCGCTCCGACACGCGGCTGGCCGACCGGCGGCGGCAATCTCTACAACCAGCGCTACTCGCCACTCAAGGCGATCAACCGCGACAACGTCGCCCAACTAAAGGGTGTCTGGCGTACGCGCCTGCGTGGCTCGGGCAGCGCGCCGCAATACTCGGGCTTCGGTCAGCCGCTCGTCGCCGACGGCGTCGCCTACGTGAGTACAGGCGCGAACGACGTCTTCGCGCTGTCGATCGACACGGGCAACATCCTCTGGCAGTACTCCGCCGGCATCGACCCGAGCATTACCTCCGTCTGTTGTGGGTGGAACAACAAGGGTGTCGCGCTCAGCGAGGACAAGGTTTTCATCGGCCAGCTCGACGCACAACTCGTGGCGCTCGATCGCGCCACCGGCAAGGTGGCGTGGAAGATTCAGGCCGAGCGCTGGCAGGATGGCTTTTCAATCACCTCCGCCCCTGTCTACTTCGACGGCATGGTGATCACCGGCTTTGCCGGCGCCGATCGCGGCACTCGCGGACGCGTGAA
>DATLLF010000146.1:0-20756 GCA_035537955.1 Vicinamibacterales bacterium
GAATAGAGCTTATCGGTATAGGCCTTGTCCTCGTTCCCCTTCAGCCCCGTGAGGCCGTTCCCCTTTTCCGTCCACGAAAGGCGCTCGTAATTCGCCGCATCGGTATCGAGCGATGCGACCGTGCCGGTGAGCATGTTGCGGAGCTGAACGCCATTGCCGATCTTGTCGGTGGCATCGATCACGGTGGCGAGCAGTTTGCCATCGCGCGTGAAGGCGAACTCAGAAACGTTGCCCATATTCAGCTCGGCGCCAGCGGCGAGCTCGCGCAGGATCAGGTCGGTACCGCGGGGACGGTTGTCGTTGGCACCACCAGCCGCGCCGCCGGGCGCCGCTCCTCTTCCGCCCCCTGGTGCCGGTGCCGCGGCCCCGGCTCCGCCGCCGGACGGCTGTGCGGGTGCGCGGTGCAGCGCAATGTGCGTCGCCGAATCGCCGTTGAAGGAGAACCGGCGAATGTTCGGGTACTCCTTCTTGTCACCGCTCGCGAGATTCACGACCGTCACGCCGCTCTGAACAGGACGACGCTGGCGCCGCAGCCGCTGCGCTTCGGCACGTGCGGGGCTGGTCGTGAACGCAATCCACTTGGAATCGTCGGAAAACTGCAGCGATGCACCGCCGGCGAAGACCGCCGCCCCACCACCGCCGCCCGCTGGCGCACCTACTTCGCCGAGCGGAAACTTCGTCTCCTTGCCGGAGACGACGTTCCGAACAACGAGCTCGGCATCTCCTTCCTGCGGAGCGACGCGATACGCGAACCACTCGCCATTCTTGGAGAGCGCCGTCGTGGCGATGTTCTTCCACGCGGTAACGTCGTCGACGCCGAGGGCCTTCTTCACCGCCGCAGGCACGGCCTGCTGCATCTGCGGCGCAGGCCCGAGCACCGGGATCGCGGTGACGAGTGCGATGGTCAGAAAGACTTTTAGGCGAGTGGACTTCATGTTCTTCCTCACTGGCAAGGGGGGAACTCGTTCAGAAAAAGCGGCTTATGGTAGCAGAAAGCGCATTCGACGCAATTCTTGCGGCTGGCGGCTCGAGGCTTGCGGCTTGCCGTACCTACCGCCGTATACCGCTCGAGACTATGAGCACTCGGCCGGAGTGATAGCCGTTGATGCCGCTGTAGGCGGATGTCACAAGGAGATCCACGGTGCCATCACCATCGCTATCGCCGACGCCGACGGAATCGAAGCCGAGCGTGTCCCCGGGAATGCGGCAAGTGATCGTACGGAGGAGCCGGCCATCCTTGCCTGAGTAGAGATAGATACGCCCTCCCGACGGCGCCGCGCCGGCGTACTGCCAGGCGCCAACAGCGAGGTCTGCGTGGCCATCACCGTCCAGATCGCCGGCGACGGAGGCACTCGTGCCGAACCCCTCGCCCGGCCCTTCGCCCGTCAGCGTCAGAAGGCGAGCGCCACTCTTTCCGGAGTGCACGTAGACGCGGCCGGTCGACGGGCCCTTCGCTCGATTGGGAAAATCCGAGACGTACACATCCGCCGCGCCGTCCTGGTCCACGTCTCCCGCGACGGCAACGAACATCGCGCCGAGCGCGGCGCCGGTCTCGTCGGCGTCGATGACATGCGCCGGCGTTTTCGACAGCGACGCGTAGACATACGTGCGCCCGGTATTGCGCGGCCCCGCATTCGGTGCGCCGATGACCAGCAGCATCTGTTTCGCATCCGCGAAGCCAGCCACCGCGCTGCCGAAGTTATCACCCGGGCGCTCACCAGCGAGCGTCAACAGGAGCGTTCCGTCCTTACCGGAGAACACGTACGCCGCTCCCGCCAACGCCGGCGGCTTTGCGCCAGACGCGGGAGGGGCAGGCGCCGACCCGGCGAGGATATCGGCGTGCCCGTCCTTGTCGACGTCACCCGCCGTCGACGTGGAGGTCAACGGCAGCTCGCCGGGCGACGCGAAGGTGCGCAGCACGGCACCATCGCGGCCGGAATACACCAGTACCTTGCCTCCCCCACTCGCCACCACGTCGGGCGTCCCGTCCGCGTTCACATCGCCGGCCGCTTCGATCGTTGTCCCCAGCCGATCGCCGGCAGCGCCATCCGCCTTCCACAGCAGCCGGCGGCTCTTCGTGGAATACACATAGATCCGCCCCGCGTTGGCGGCAGCAGCCGACGAGCCCGGCGCCGACGTCGTGAAGTCGCAAACGCCATCCTTGTCCACATCCCCGATGTCTCTCGCGACCCAGCCGAACTGGTCGTTCATCGCTTCGCCATGCCACTCGGCGAGGATCTTCGTTTCTTCGACGAAGGGATCAGCAAAGTCCTCCTTATTGGGAAGCAGCGCCGCATAGCGCGCATCTTTTCGAAGCGGCTCGAGATCCGGATCGATCTGCATCTGCGTCATGTCGAAGCGGCGCGTGGCTTTCGCCCTGGCCAGCCACTCGAATGCCTTCCCGGGATCGTTCTTGCGGGCGTACGCGGTGCCGATGTTGTAGGTGGAGACAGGATCCGGCTGAATGGCGATCGCCTTCAGATACGCATCGATCGCGCGATCGAATTGCTTGCTCTGCTGGAGTGCGACCCCGAGCAGACGCCAGGCGCGTGCGTTCTGCGGTTCGCGCTCGGTGACACCCTCGAGGATCCTCGCGGCGGCAGCCGGGTCCTTCTGCTGGACGCGAAGTGCGTCGGCGATACCCTGCGGCGCCTGCGTTCGGGCGGAGACTCCGGCGGCCATGGCGCACACGACCACGGTCGCGATGGTGAAGCACGAGCTCTTGATGAACATGTCGCCTTTCTACCCGCCGCAGTGTCCGGCCGCTATCACTCGATTGCGATCGGCGGGGTCAAGGAAGACTGCTCAGCAACTGTTGGATTTCACGGCGCCCGAGCAATCCAAAATGTCGGTGTTGCCGAGCGGCAGAAGTCTCAGGCTCCCCGGACGTGAGGAACGACCCGCCCCTCGTCGAGCACGACGACGCGGTCGGCGAGCTGGTCGATTTCGGCTCGGTCGTGACTGACATAGATGACGGGGACGCCGAGAACGTCGCGCACTCGCAGCAGGTACGGCAGGATCCGTCGTCGTCGCTCCACGTCGACTGCGGCGAGCGGCTCGTCGAGCAGCAGAAGGTCCGGCGCCGACATCAGTGCGCGCGCGAGCGCGACGCGCTGGCGCTCGCCGCCGGACAGGTCTGGCACACGGCGGTCGAGCAGCTGTCCGACTTCCAGCATCCGCACCACGACGTCGAGCGAAAGCTTCTGCCCCGCGCGCCGCCCGTAGAGGACGTTGCGGCGCACGTTCATGTGAGGAAAGAGCGCGGTGTCCTGCGGCACGTAGCCGACGTGCCGGCCGTGCGGCGGAAGATCCACGCCGTGCGATCGGTCGAAGAGCACGTGATCGCCAACGGCGATGCGCCCTACCCGCGGTCTCCGCAGTCCGGCAATCGCATCGAGTGCGGTGGTCTTTCCCGATCCCGACGGGCCAAACAGGGCGGTGATGCCGCCGTTCAGTTGTTCGTGGAGTTCGAGAACGAACGAGCCCTGCTGAAGCGTGAAGTCCAGCGTGATCACGCCCTGACACCCGCCCGCGTGGTGATGTAGTTCGAGAGGGCAAGTGCCGCGAACGCGATGACGGCCGACACGACGACGAGCGCGGCGGCGTCGGCGTCACGCCCGGTTTCAGCAAAGGAGTAGATCGCCACCGCGAGGGTGCGCGTGGATCCCGGGATGCTTCCCGCGACCATCATCGTCGCGCCGAACTCGCCTATCGCGCGCGCAAAGCAGAGCACTGCGGCGGCGGCTACGGAGGGAAGCGCGAGTGGAAGCGTCACGGTGAGGAACACGCGCAGGGGGCTCGCCCCGAGAGTGGACGCGACCTGCTCGTAGCGGCGGTCGACCTGTTCGAAGCCGGCCCGCGCCGTCCGGACGAGAAGCGGAAACCCCATGACGGCCATCGCCATGACGACCGCCTTCCACGTAAACACGATGTCGATGCCGAGCGGCGCCAGGGCCCGGCCAATGACACCTCGAGGAGCGAACAGCAACAGCAGGATAAGTCCGGTCGCGACCGGAGGCATCACCAGTGGCAGCGAGACGAGTGTCTCCAGCAGCACCCGCCCGCGGAATCTCCCGCGCGAGAGCCACCACGCAATCAGCAACCCTGCAGGCAGCACGAGCGCCGTCGCCGCCGCCGCCCAGGTGACCGTCAGCAGGGTGACGTTCACGAGGCTCATGAGAACTTGTACTTGCGGAAGATCGCCCGGGCTTCAGGGCCGCGAAGGAACGCCAGGAATTTTGCCGCTGGCTCTCGGTTCTTCGATGCCGCGACGACGGCGGCGGGATACACGATGCGAGGTGCGGCCGGCCCCGTGACGACGAACGAAACGTCGACGCGTGAAGAGGCCGCCGCATCGGACTCGTAGACGATAGCGGCGTCGGCTGCGCCGGACTCAGCGGCCGTCAGCGCGGCGCGCACGTTCCCGAGCGGCACCAGCCGACTCTGAATGCGGTCCCAGACGCCGGCCGTCTCGAGAAACTGGCGAGCGTACACACCCGCAGGCACAGCCGCAGGATCCGCAACGGCAATTCTCTTCAGTTCCGCAAGCTCGTTCACGGCCTTGATGGCGCGGCCGCTGCCTCGCGGCGTGACGACGGCGAGACGATTCGAGAGCAGGTCGACGCGGCTCGCGCGATCGATCGCGCCGCGCTCGTCGGCATAATTCATCTGCGCTTCGTCCGCGCTGATGAACACGTCGGCCGGCGCCCCGTTGACGATCTGCCGGGCGAGCACGTTGGAACCGCCGAAGTTGAACCGCAGCGGCCCCCCGCCAGCGTTCGAGTAGGCCTTCTCGACCTCCTGAAGCGCGTCGGTCAGGCTGATGGCCGCCGACACGAGAAGCGGCTCCCGTGGCGATGCTGATGCACACGCCAGCAGGGCCGCGAGACACAGGATGAGGGGCACGCAATTACTTTATGACAGCCGCAGAGGAAACACATGCCACAGAAGAAACACAGCAGGACACCGAAGAAACACAGGCTCACCTTGGGGGACCGGTACACCGCTCCTTGGTCGCTCACGGCTCGCGGGCTCTCAATGACAGGCACCTCTGCTCGTCCTTGCGCGTTGCACATGACACCAACTTTGACGAGGTAACGCGCTGTTGAAATTGCGTACTCATCGGGCGAACTACCGGTTTTCTGCAGGTCTTCCTGCGGCGGCGATTCTTGCGAGGAGAGGACGTATGAATGAGACGAACTTCCCGCACGGCGAACTGACCGGAACCATCATCGAGGCATCCATGAAACACACCACGAGCTCGGATCCGGTTTCTCCGAGAAGGTGTGCTGCAACGCGCTCTTGATCGTGCTCGTCGAGAAGAGACTTCAGGTCGCCGTCGAAGTGCCGATCGACGTCCAGTTTCGCGGTCGCCTGATCGGCCGGTTCTACGCGGACATCGTCGTCAACAACACAGTTCTGCTGGAAGTGAAGGCCGCTTCGTTTCTCGAGGGGTATGCGCAGGCGCAGGTGCTCAACTATCTGAAGGCGGCAGGCGGAGGTCCTCGGTGGCGGGCCTGCTGCGCCACGCGATGCGCTCGAGGAGGACGAGCGTCCACGGCTGTACCTGGATCTTGGCGCCGGCCTCGTACTGCTCACCGCCGTCTTCTTCCGACATGTGATCGCACTCTTCGTAGGTATTGATCACCGACCGCCACCTGGTGCCCCACTTCTCTTCAGGTATCGTGAACCCCAGCGGCTCGTGCCCCGCGTTGAACATCGCGTAGAAGCTCTCGTCGTACACGTGCTCGCCGCGCTCGTCGGGCGTGGGGATGGCGCGGCCATTCAGGAACACGCCAAGCGATTTGGCAAAACCCGCACGCCAGTCGTCTTCCGACATTTCCGCGGCCCCCGGCGTGAACCACGCGATGTCACTGACCGCCGTGCCGTGAATGGGCCGCCCCTGGAACCAGCGGCGACGGCAGAACACGGGATGCTGATGCCGCAGCCTGACGAGCCGTCGCGTGAACTGCAGCAGCGCCGCGTCGGCATTGTCCCAGTCGTACCATGAGATCTCGTTGTCTTGACAGTACCCGTTGTTGTTACCGAGCTGTGTGCGGCCGATCTCGTCACCGCCGAGCAGCATCGGCACGCCCTGCGAGAGGAACAGTGTCGTGAGGAAGTTGCGCGTCTGCCGTGCGCGCAACGCATTCACCTCCAGCGCGTCGGTCGCGCCTTCGACGCCGCAGTTCCAGGACCGGTTGTGGCCCTCCCCGTCGCGGTTTCCTTCCCCGTTCGCCTCGTTGTGCTTCTCGTTGTATGAAACGAGGTCGCGCAGCGTGAAGCCATCGTGCGCCGTAACGAAGTTGATGCTCGCGTACGGACGGCGGGCGGTGCCCTCGTACAGATCCGAGCTGCCGGTGAATCGATACGCGAACTCGGCGAGCGTCTGGTCCGTGCCGCGCCAGAAATCTCGAACGGTGTCGCGGTACTTTCCGTTCCACTCGGACCACAGCGGCGGGAAGTTGCCAACCTGATATCCGCCTTCGCCGACGTCCCACGGCTCCGCGATCAGCTTCACCTGACTGACAACGGGGTCCTGCTGGATCAGGTCGAAGAACGCCGACAGACGGTCGACGTCGTGCAGCTCTCGCGCAAGCGTGGCGGCGAGATCGAAACGGAAGCCGTCCACGTGCATCTCGAGCACCCAGTAGCGCAGGCTGTCCATGAGCAGCTGCAGCACGTGCGGGTGACGCATGTTCAGCGTGTTACCGGTGCCGGTGTAGTCCATGTAGTACCGGCGGTTATCGGCCACGAGCCGGTAGTAGGCGGCGTTGTCGATGCCTTTGAACGAGAGCATCGGCCCAAGGTGGTTCCCCTCGGCGGTGTGGTTGTAGACCACGTCGAGGATCACCTCGATCCCGGCCTCGTGCATCGTCTTCACGAGGTGCTTGAACTCCTGAACCTGCTCACCGCGCTGGCCGCTCGACGTGTACTCGTTGTGCGGCGCGAGATAGCCGATCGAGTTGTATCCCCAGTAGTTGCGCAGCCCTTTGTCGGCGAGCGTCGAGTCCTGCACGAACTGATGCACGGGCAGCAATTCGACGGCGGTGATCCCGACCTTCTGGAGATATCTGACGGAGACCGGATGCGCCATTCCCGCGTAGGTACCGCGGATCTCGGGTGGAAGCTCGGGATTGCGTTTCGTGAATCCCTTCACGTGTGTCTCGTAAACCACTGTGCGATGCCACGGCGTGTTCGGGCGGCGATCGGCGCCCCAGTCGAAGAACGGATTGATCACGACGCTCTTGGCGACGAACGGCGCGCTGTCGTGATCGTTTCTTGACGACTCGGGCGCGTCGAAGTGGTAAGGGAAGACCGCTTCGTTCCACTCGCAGAGACCATCGATGGCCTTGGCATACGGGTCGAGCAGCAGCTTGCTGGGATTGCACCACTGGCCGTGCTCGGGTGCCCACGGTCCGTGCACGCGGAAACCGTACCGCACGCCCGGCCGGACGTTGGGCAGATAGGCGTGCCAGCAGAGGGCCGTCGTCTCGGCCAGATCGACCCGAGTTTCCCTCCCCTCCTCGTCGAACAGGCACAACTCCACGCGGGTGGCGATCTCGGAAAAGATGGAGAAATTCGTCCCGACGCCATCGAAGGTGGCGCCGAGCGGGTAGGGTTGGCCGGGCCAGATCTGCATAGGTCGAGGGCCCCTATTCATGTCTTGTGCCGTGGGTGTAAGCTTCGCCGTTGGAGGATGGCTCAATGAACAGGACGAAAGCAGTCTTTGTGGCCGCTGCTTGTCTGGCCGCCGCCGTGGCGGTCAGACCTCTCGACGCGCAGCGTCAGGATACGAGCGCGCGAACCGACCGGATCACTCTCGACACGTTTCTCGAGATGGAGACGGTAACCGATCCCCAGTTCTCCCCGGATGGAGCGCAGATCCTCTATACGCGTGGATGGGTGGACAAGATCAACGATCGGCGCGAGTCGGCGTTGTGGATCATGAACGCCGATGGCAGCCGGAACCGTTTCCTGGTGAAGGGTTCCAATGCGCGATGGTCGCCATCCGGTGATCGCATCGCATACGTCGGTACGGGGGAACCGCGCGGATCGCAGATTTTTGTCCGTTGGATGGACGCCGAGGGCGCAACCTCGCAGGTAACGCACGTCGAACAGGCGCCGGGCGGGCTGGCCTGGTCGCCCGACGGGACGCAGCTCTCGTTCACCGCGCTCGTCGAACAGCGGAACTCGTGGCCGATCAAGATGCCGAAGGCGCCCCAGGGTGCCAAATGGACGGAGCCTCCGCGCATCGTCGAGCGCCTGAACTATCGCCGAGATCGCACCGGGTTTACTGACGACGGCTTCCGGCACATCTTCGTCGTGCCCGCGATCGGCGGCACGCCGCGCCAGATCACGTCGGGGAACTACGATCACAACGGGACCGACTGGACGCCCGACGGCAAGAGCATTCTCTTCAGCGGCCTTCGTACGGAGATCGACGACTATCAGTGGCGCGAGTCGGAGATCTATTCAGTCGATGTCGCCGGCGGCAACATCCGGCAGCTGACGAAGCGCAAGGGACCAGACGGCAATCCATCCGTTTCCCCCGACGGCAAGCGCGTCGCCTACACCGGTTACGACTACAGCCGCGACACATGGGTGGACAGCAAGCTGTACGTGATGAACATCGACGGCTCCAACCCGCGAGTCGTGTCGGGTGATTGGGACCGCTCCCCGAGCGATATCGACTGGGCGGCAGACGGGAGCGGGGTGTACTTCACCGCGCAGAACGAAGGCAGCCAGAACCTGTACTTCCTGCCGCTCGGCTCGTCTGCCGGAAAGGTGACGCAGGTCACCAAAGGCGTACAGATGCTGTCGGTGTCCGACATCTCGTCGAAGGGAATGGCCGTCGGAACGCTCACCACCTATCAGAAGCCCGCAGACATCGTGTCCTTCGACCTGAGCCACAGGGGAAACACAGGGGCAACGCTGGACGCGTCGAAGATGAAGCAACTGACGGCGGTGAACGACGACGTCCTCATGGGCAAGAAGCTCGGCGACGTCAAGGAGATGTGGTACACGTCGCCGGACGGCACGAAGATCCAGGGCTGGTACATCACCCCGCCGGATTTCGACCCATCGAAGAAGTACCCGATGCAACTGCACATCCACGGCGGCCCGCACAGCATGTACAACGTCGGGTTCAACTTCGGCTGGCAGGAGCACGCGGCGAATGATTACGTGATCCTCTACACGAATCCGCGCGGCAGCACGGGGTACGGCAGCGCGTTCGGCAATGCGATCAAGAACGCATACCCGAGCAAGGACTTCGACGATCTGATGGCCGGCGTCGATGCGCTGATCGCCAAGGGCTTCGTCGATGCACAGAACATGTTCGTGACCGGCTGCAGCGGCGGTGGCGTGCTCACCGCCTGGACGGTAGGGCATACCGACCGCTTCGCCGCGGCATCCGCGAACTGTCCCGTGATCGACTGGCTGTCGTTCGTGGGCACGACTGACGGCGCGAGCTGGTACTACAACTTCGAGAAGCTGCCGTGGGAAGACCCGACCGAGCACATCAAGCGCTCGCCGCTCACGTACGTCGGCAATGTGAAGACACCGACGATGCTGATGACGGGCGTGAACGACCTGCGCACGCCGATGCCGCAGACCGAGCAGTTCTACAGCGCGCTGAAGCTCCTCAAGGTGCCGACTGCGATGCTGCGGTTCAACGACGAATGGCATGGCACGACCAGCAAGCCGTCGAACTTCATGCGCACGCAGCTGTATTTGCGATACTGGTTCGATAAGTACAAGCGCGGCGGAACGCGGACGACGACGTCGAACGAAGGACGATAAGGCTACGCCTGCGGCGACGACTCGACGGCACGACGCTCTTTCGGCTTCTGCAAAGAATGTCGACTCGTCGTGACGTCGCGTCGTCGTGAAGCGCGCAGCGCATCCGGTGACCCACTCATGAAACGACCACTCATACTGGTTCTCGCTCTGGTAGTCGTCGCCAGCGCCGACCCTCGCCTTGTCGCGCAGTCGGACCTCGGGGTTCCTTCGAAGGACGGTCTCGTCGTCTGCACCTCGGCGCCCGCCTGCGATGCGGGAGCGTCAGTGCTGGCTATGGGGGGCAATGCAGTGGACGCAGCGGTCGCCACCGGCTTCGCGCTGGCGGTCACCCATCCGTCCGCTGGAAACATCGGCGGCGGCGGCTTCATGGTGATCCGCACGCCCGACGGACAGGTCACGAGCTTCGACTATCGCGAGCGCGCACCGCTCGCGTCGACGCCGACGATGTACCTGAACAAGGAGCAGAAGATCGAGCGCAGCCTGACAGCCGCAGGCTACCTCGCTCCTGGAGTTCCGGGTTCCGTTCGCGGGATGGCTCTGGCGCACAAGAGGTTCGGCAAGCTCCCCTGGAAGGACGTCGTCATGCCCGGAGTACTGCTGGCGGAGCGCGGGTTCGTGCTCTCGCCGGCGCTCGCGCGCAGCCTCAAGGGCGAGGTGGCGGGACGGATGGCGAAGTTCCCCGCCTCGGTCGCGGCCTACGGCAAGCCCGGAGGCGGCGAGTGGAAGACGGGCGACCGTATCGTTCTGAAGGACCTGGGCAAGACGCTGCGCGCAATCGCGACCAGGGGACCCGACGTCTTCTACAAGGGCTGGATCGCGGACGCCATTGCCGCCGACATGAAGGCGCACGGCGGCCTCATCACGAAGGACGATCTCGCCCAATACGAGGCGAAGGAGCGCACACCCGTCCGCGGTACTTACAAGGGATTCGAGATCATCTCGATGCCGCCCGTCAGTTCGGGAGGCGTTGCGCTGATCGAGATGCTGAACATCCTCGAGCCCCTGGACGTGAAGTCCAGGGGTTTGCTGACGCCGGATGCACTGCACCTGCAGATCGAAGCCATGCGCCGCGCGTATCTCGATCGCGCACGATTTCTCGGCGATCCCGATTTCGTCGAAATACCCGTCGCTGAGCTGACGTCGAAGGAGCACGCGCGCAAGATTGCTGAATCGATCGATCCGGCCACAGCTTCGAACAGCGTCGAGCTCGGTAAAGACATCGTCACCGTCACGACCCCCGAGGAGCCCGACGAGACCACCCATTACTCCGTGATCGACAAAGACGGCATGGCCGTGTCCACGACGACGACGCTGGAGGGCGGTTTCGGTTCGCACGTTGTCGTGAAGGGAACAGGCTTCCTGCTCAACAACGAGATGGGTGACTTCAACAAGAAGCCTGGAGAAACGAACGTTCGCGGCGATATCGGCACTCCCGCGAACCTGATCGACCCCGGCAAGAGGATGTTGAGCTCGATGACGCCGACGATCGTCGCCAAGGACGGCAAGCTGGTGCTCGTCACCGGATCACCCGGCGGCCGTACGATCATCAACACGGTGTTCACGATCGTGTTCGGCGTCGTCGAGTACGGCCTCACTGGCCGGGAGGCGGTCGATCTCGCACGCATGCACCACCAGTGGCTGCCCGACGAGGTCTCGTTCGAGAAGCAGAATCCACCGCCGCCCGACGTGCTCGACAAGCTCAAAGCGATGGGGCACACCTTCGAACTGGGTGCACGGCAGGGTGATGCGCATTCGATCTGGATCGCGGCAGACGGCACCGTCTACGGTATCAAGGAAAATCGCACCTCGGACGGCAAGGCGTCTGTCCCGGCCTTGACTTCCTCTGCCGCCAATCGGTAGTGTTAGACAAGTTCATGTTCACGTCGCTGCACCATCACCGGCACCACCATCACACCTGCTCCGGCGGGCCGGTCATCGTGCGTCGCATGTGAACTGATCAACGAACGCACCATCCCGAGGCCCTGCTGGAGCGCATCCGGCAGGGCCTTTTTGCGTGTACGCGGACTTTCAGAGGCAGCGACATGGATTTTTCGAAACTCGGCGGATTGATCCCGGCGGTCGTGCAGGACGGCGCCACCGGTGAGGTGCTGATGGTCGGCTTCATGAACGAGGACGCGCTCGCCATTACGCAGTCATCCGGCTATGCGACGTTCTTCAGCCGCACGCGCAACACGCTGTGGACGAAGGGAGAAACGTCGGGCAACCGTCTCCGCGTCACGACGCTTCTCGCCGATTGCGACGACGACACGGTGTTGTTGAAAGTCGCCCGCGAAGGTGATGGCAACGTGTGCCACACGGGATCACGGTCATGTTTCCGGTCGCTGTAACTACGATGACTACCTCACTCATCAAACTCGGCCTGCCCAAAGGGTCGCTGCAGGAGGCGACGATCCAGCTCTTCGCCCGCGCTGGATTCAGCATTTACGCGAGCACGCGCTCGTACTTTCCGGCCATCGACGATCCCGAGATCGAATGCATGCTGATCCGAGCGCAGGAGATGGCGCGGTACGTGGCGGACGGGGTCATCGATGCAGGGCTCACTGGTCAGGACTGGATCGCCGAGCACGCAGCGGGCAACGGCGGGTGCGCCGGCGTCGAGCCGCTCGCGGATCTCGTCTATGCCAAACAGAGCTTCGGCCGCGTGCGCTGGGTGCTCGCCGTTCCGGAGGAATCGCGCTTCCGGGCGCCGCAGGACCTCGAAGGCTGCACCATTGCGACGGAACTGGTCAGGGCATCACAGGCGTACTTCGACCGGCTCGGAGTGAACGTCAGTGTCGAGTTCTCGTGGGGCGCGACCGAGGTGAAGCCGCCCATGCTCGCCGACGCGATCGTCGAAGTGACAGAGACCGGCTCGTCGCTGCGCGCCAATCGACTGCGCGTGATCGATACGGTCCTGGAGTCGAACACGCAGCTCATCGCGAATCCCTCGTCATTGAAGAACGCCTGGAAGAGAACCAAGCTGCAGAACATCGCGCTGCTGCTGCGCGCCGCCATCGAGGCACAGGGGCGGGTCGGCATCATGCTCAACGTGAGGCGATGCGATCTGGACGGTGTCCTCGCTCTGCTGCCGGCGCTCCAGCGTCCGACCGTGTCTCCTCTCGCGGATGCGGACTGGGTCGCGCTGAACACGATCATCGAGGAGCGCACCGTCCGCGATCTGATCCCGCGTCTGCGAAACGCCCAGGCTGAGGGGATCGTCGAGTATCCGCTCAACAAGATCGTGTTGTGATACGGGCGACGTGCAATGTGCGACGTGCGACGTGCGTGCGGTGCAAGGGTGTAAGACATGGTCTTGCGGGTGATTGAATCGTCGGACGTGGCGGCCATCGACGCGCTTGTAACGCGGGGCGCCGGCCGGGGACGTGCGATCGAACGGCGCGCGGCGAGGATCGTTGCCGACGTGCGGGAACGCGGCGATGCGGCGCTCCTCGAATACGCACGGAAGCTCGACGGCCTCGATGGCCCGGTCGAGATCTCTGCCGTCGAGATGCGGCGTGCGGCGCGGACCGTGCCGTCCGGGCTTCGAAATGCCCTGGCATTCGCCGCGCGCAACATCCGTTCAGTGGCGGAACGGCAGATCCCCAGAGGGTGGCGTGTCACCACGGCGCCCGGAGTGAGCGTCGAGCAGCGCGTCACGCCGCTCGAACGCGTCGGCTGCTACGTCCCCGGCGGGCGCTATCCACTTCCATCTTCCCTGCTGATGACCGCCGTGCCCGCGCGAGTCGCGGGTGTAAAAGAAATTCTGGTCACCTGTCCGCGACCTGACGCGACCGTCCTCGCTGCGGCCGTCGAGGCGGGCGTCGATCGGATGTTCTGTCTGGGCGGAGCGCATGCCATTGCCGCCCTGGCGTACGGCACGACGATGGTTCCCCGCGTGGACAAGATCGTGGGGCCCGGCAATGCATATGTTGCGGCCGCGAAGGCGTTGGTCTCGCGTGACTGTGCCATCGACTTCAACGCCGGCCCGAGTGAGATCGTCGTCGTATCGTCGGGCGGCGATCCGGCATGGATCGCTGCCGACCTCATCGCGCAGGCTGAGCACGACCCGCAGGCGCGTGCGATCCTGCTGACTCCATCGCGACGACTCGCGCTCGCAACCCGGGCGGCATGCGCGGAGCAACTGCCGGTTGACAGCCCTGCCCGGGCGGCGCTCTCCAGCAACGGCGCAATCGTCATCACGAAGCACCTCGACGAAGCGATCGCCATCTCTCAACGGCTCGCGCCGGAGCACGCGGTGTGCGACGACGATGCCGTTGCGGCGAAGCTCACGTCGGCGGGAACCGTGTTCGTCGGCTCCTTCAGTGCGCAGGCGCTGGGCGATTACGTCACCGGGTCGAATCACGTGCTGCCGACCAACGGCGCGGCACGGGCCCGAGGCGGCCTGAGCGCCGCGGACTTCGTGCGCGTGTCCAGTGTTCAGCGGATCAGCCGCCGGGGCTTCAGGGCGATCGGCCATGCGGCGGCGCTGCTGGCGGATGCGGAAGGACTGATCGGACATGCGGCATCCATCAACGTCCGAGAGCCCGCCACTACAAGAAGACAATGACCTATCTGTACGAGAAAGCCGGGGCTCCTGGCGCGGGTCTCAGGCTCCACTTGAACGAAAACACATCCGGCTGTTCCCCGGCGGTGATCGAGGCGCTGCGTGCGATCACGCCGGAGATGATCGCGTTCTACCCGGACTATGCCGCGCCCGTCGCTGCCGTCGCACGCCGTCTCGGCGTCGCCGAGTCGCACGTCGCACTGACGAATGGTCTCGATGAAGGCATCCTGGCTGCGTGCATGGCGGCTGCTATCGCTGACGGCTCGAAAACTGCCCGGACCCGTGAGGCGGAGGCGGTCGTCGTCGTACCTGCGTTCGACATGCAGCCCGCCTGCGCTCGAGCGGCCGGAGCGCGTGTCGTCGAAGTGTGCCTCGACAGGGATTTCGGCTTTCCGACGCCGCAACTGCTGGAGGCCATGCGCCCTGAGACGCGGATCGTCTTCATCACGAGCCCGAACAATCCGACAGGAATGCTCGTGCCGGCGAAAGCCATCCAGACCGTCGCACAGGCTGCGCCACACGCGCTGATCTTCGTCGACGAGGCCTACGCGGATTTCAGCGGCACGACGTTGATCGGTTCGCAGATCGTCGAGGCACATCCGAACATCGTCATCGGACGCACGTTCTCGAAGGCCTATGGGCTTGCCGGATTGCGCTGCGGAGCGGTGATCGCTTCACCGGATCTGATCGCGCGGATCCAGAGCGTGCTTCCCCCGTACAGCATCAACGCCGCAGCCGTGGTCGCGTTGGGAGCGGCACTGGACGATCGCGCGCACTACGAGCGCTACCTGGAGGAGGTCCGGCGGTCCAAAGCGATGCTCTACGACGCGTTCGAACGCCTGGGTATCGAGTATTGGCCAAGTGCGGCGAACTTCGTGCTCGCACGATTCGGCGATGAGGCGCGGCGCGTGTGCCGCCTCCTGGCGGATCGTGGAATTCTCGTTCGGGACCGTTCGAAGCATCCACTGTGTGATGGCTGCGTGCGGATCACGGCCGGAGTGGCCGCGCACACCGAGCGCTGCATCGACGCGATCGAGGAGGTGCTGTGCGGCGCGCGGTGATCGACCGGCGCACGACCGAAACACAGATCCGCGGCAGCCTGCGCGTCGACGGGCGCGGACGCTACGACGTCAGCACTGGCATCCGCTTCTTCGATCACATGCTGGAACTCGTGGCGCGCCACGGAGCGTTCGACCTCGTCATGAAGGTCGACGGAGACCTCGATGTCGATCAGCACCACACCGTGGAAGACACGGGTATTGCGCTCGGAGAGGCGATCGCGAGCGCCCTCGGATCGCGCCGCGGCATCAACCGCGCCGGGTACTTCGTGATGCCGATGGACGAGAGCCTGGCGGTCGCTGCGGTCGATCTTGCGGGCCGTGTCCACACGCAGGTCGATCTCAGGCTCCGGGTCCGGCGCGTTGGCGACCTCCAGGCGGAGCTCACGCACGACTTCTTCGACGGTTTCGCGCAGGGCGCGAAAGCAAACGTTCACGTCAAGGTCCTCTACGGCCGGTCGAGCCACCATCAGGTGGAGGCCTGCTTCAAGGCCTTCGCGCGCGCGCTGCGGGTCGCCTGCGCGACCGATAGACGGATGGCCCGCATGCTGCCGTCGACAAAAGGACTGCTGTGAAGCTTCGCCTTGCGGTCGTCGATTACGGGGCGGCGAACCTCACCTCGGTGAGCAAGGCGTTCGCGGCAATCGGCTGCGAGGCGGCGACGTGTTCAGAAGCAGCGAGGCTCGACGGGTTCGCTGGAATCGTGGTGCCTGGTGTTGGACATTTTGGCGCGACCACCGCCATCAGCGCCGGAATGCGAGAGACCATCCTGCGAAGGATCGACGCGGGTGTGCCGCTGCTCGGCATCTGTCTGGGCATGCAGTGGCTGTTCGAGGGCAGCAGTGAAGCAGCCGACGCTGACGGACTGGCCATCCTGCCAGGCCGCTGCACGCGTATGCAGGTCGACCTTCCGTTGAAGGTTCCGCACGTCGGCTGGAACGTACTGAGGCAGGAACGCACCTCGTCGCTGATGGACGGACTCGCTCGCAGCGCACAGGTGTACTTCACGCACTCGTTCGCGGTCTCAGTCAGTGATGCCGCGGTCGCCACAGCGGTACACGGACGTCCGTTCGTCGCCGCGGTTCAGCGCGAACACGTGTGCGGCGTGCAGTTCCATCCCGAGAAGTCCGGGGATGTTGGTCTTCGCGTGCTGCGGAACTTCGTACTCATGGCAAGGAACTGACATGCTCTCGAAGCGGATCATTGCGTGCCTCGATATTCGCGACGGCGCTGTCGTGAAAGGCATCACCTTCGGCGACCTTCGCCGTGCCGGCGATCCCGAGACACTGGCGCGGCGCTACAACGACGAAGGGATCGACGAACTGGTCCTGCTCGATATCACCGCCACCGTCGAAGCTCGCCGTGCACTCGCCGCGACTATACGGTCCGTTGCCCGCACGCTCTTCATTCCGCTCGCCGTCGGTGGCGGCATCCGCACCGAAGCGGATGCGGCCACCATCATGGATGCCGGCGCAGACAAGGTGAGCCTCAACACCGCCGCCCTCGAGGATCCATCGCTCATCTCGAGGCTCGCGGCGCGCTACGGCAGTCAGGCGGTCGTCGTGGCGATCGATGCGAAGCGTCAGGAGCACGGCTGGGCGGTGTTCGCACGCAGCGGTCGCGCGAAGACGGATCGTGAAGCGGTCGGCTGGGCGCGGGAAGCCGAACAGCGCGGCGCAGGCGAGATCCTTCTCACCTCGATCGATCGCGACGGCACGCGCGCGGGATTCGACTGTGAGCTGACCCGCGCCGTTGCCGGGGGCGTGTCGATCCCTGTAATTGCATCCGGCGGCGCCGGCACGTTCGCGCATTTCGCGGACGTGTTCACGTACGGACGGGCGGACGCCGCGCTGGCCGCATCCGTTTTTCACTACGCCGAACATGCTGTGCCGGAACTGAAGATGTACCTCGCTGGCCGTGGTATTCCCGTGCGCTCCCTCGAGGCCGCGACAGGCGATGCGGCATGCTGATTCCATCGATAGACCTGCAGCGCGGCCGGATCGTACAGCTCGTTCAGGGTGAGCGACTCGCCGTCGAGTCGACCGATGTTGAAGGCTGGATCGCGCGATTCCGCGGCCATCGCGCGATTCAGCTCATCGACCTCGACGCCGCAAAGGGAGAAGGATCCAACGATCCGCTGGTGGCGCGCATCTGCGCGCAGGTGCCGTGCCGAGTGGGCGGCGGGATCCGCTCGCTCGAGCGCGCCCGCGAGGTTCTGGATCGCGGCGCCACACATGTGATTCTCGGCTCCGCCCTGTTCGTGGACGGTGCCGTGGACGTACGCTTCGCGAGCGCGATCGCGGCGGCGATCAGCCGTTCCGGGCCGACCGCCGCCGTGGACAGCCGCGGCGGCAGGATCGCGATCCACGGGTGGCGCACCGTGCTGAACATATCGACTCTCGATGCCGTCCGCGAGCTGCAGCCGTTCGTGAGCGAGTTCCTCTACACGCACGTCGACCGCGAAGGTCTGATGGCAGGTACCGACATACCGGCGGTGCTGGCGGTTCGCAATGCGACGACGCGCCGAGTCACCGCGGCCGGCGGCATCACCACGAATGACGAAGTGGAACTGCTCGAAGGGCTGGGCGTCGACGCGGTGGTTGGAATGGCCATCTATACGGGTCGCATGCGCGTCCCCGACGTCGCCGATTGACCGCTGCCGTCCATCTTGTCGAGCGAGTGTTATAGGCTGAGGGCCGATGCTCAAGCGGCTGATGCTCGCCCTGCTCCTGACGTCCGTCGCTGCCGGGTGCACCCGCGACGCGGAACTGTTTTCTCTCCGTAACGCGCGCGCTCACGTCGACATGCTCGCCGGCTCGATCGGCAGCAGGCCATCCGGCACCGAGGCCAACGCCCGCGCGCGGGCGTACATCGTCGATCAGCTGCGCATCTTCGGCTATCAGGTGAGAGTGCAGGAGACCGACGCGCGGCGGCCGGAGCTTGGGCGAACGGCGCGCGTGGCGAACATCATCGCCGTGCTGCCGGGTCCGCGCGGCGAAGCCATCGGCCTCCTTTCCCACTACGACTCGCGCGCCGACACACCGGGAGCGGGCGACGACGCGTTCGGCGTGGCGATTTCGCTCGAAGCTGCGCGCCTGATCGCTGCTTCGCAGGAACGGCAGTGGACGACATACGTCCTCGTCACCGACGGCGAGGAAGAAGGCCTGCTCGGAGCGGCGGCGCTGATGACCGATCCACAGGTCCGCGACAATCTCGGTGCCTACATCAACATCGAGTCGAGCGGATCTGGACCGCCCGTCCCGCTGTTCGAAACGGGTCCGGCCAACGAGTGGCTCGTCGCATCGTGGGCGAAGAACGCGCCACATCCGCGCGGCGGGTCGTACGCGCTCGAGGTCTACAGGCGGCTGCCCAACGACACCGATTTCTCGATCCTGAAGCGGCACCAGATTCCGGGCCTGAACTTTGCCGCTGTCGGCGACAGCTACACGTATCACACCGCGCGCGACACGCCCGACCGGCTGTCGAGCGCGGCACTGAGCGAGACGGGTGAGAACGTCATCGCGGTCCTCAACGCGCTGCAGAAGACCGACATCACCAGGCGCTCTGTGCGCGAGGCCACGTACTTCGATATCGGCGGGACCGTGGCAGTGAGCTATGCAGCGGCAGGTGCGTGGATCACATCCGGCCTGGCCGTCATCCTCGGTGTGCTCGGCTGGCTGCGAATCACCGGGTTCCTGGTGCGCGAGGAAGGCGTAGGGCGCTGGCTGCTCGGGCTCGTGTGGATGGTTGTCGCGATGGCAGCGACGGTCGCCGCGATGGTCGGGGCCACGGCCGCGCTGCGTGCCGCCCGCGAGGTTTATCACCCGTGGTACGCGCGTCCGGATCGGCTGTTCCTCATGCTGGTGGCCGCCGGCGCCGCGGTTGCCTGGATGATGGCACGCGCCGGGCGCTGGATCCCGGCACGCGCGAGAGGATTGCGGCATCCCGCGGTCGCGTGGACGTACGCGCTGCCGGCGTGGATCGCGATCACGCTGCTGGCGCTGTGGGCCGCACCCTCTGCCGCCTATCTGTGGACACTGCCGCTCTTCTCCGCCGGACTTCTCCTGTTGCTCACGCCTCCCCGGCAGGCGGCCGCCCTTCGCATCGTGTCGGTCGTCGTGCTGGGTGTTTCGGCGACGCTCTGGCTGCGGGAAACGCTCGATCTTCTTCGTTTCATCGTGCCGATGTTCGGGCGCCTCTCGATGATCACGCCGGTATACGTGTATGCCGCCGTGCTGTCGATTGCCGGGCTGATGGTGGTGCCTCCGCTGATGGCAGCGACCGCCACCACGATGCCGTTGCGACGGCCGGCACTGGCGACGGCGCTCGTGCTGGCGGCGGTCGCCGGCACGGTGCTCGCCGCGTGGGGCGCTCCCGGGTACACACGAGAACAGCCGCTGCGCCGTTACGTGCGCGCGATCCAGGAGCCGGGCGCCGATCATTCAGTGTGGATGGTAGGTTCCCTCGAGCCAGGTCTCGATCTCGGCGCTGGTGCGCCCTCGCGATGGACGATGGGCGAGCCGCCGGTGACGAGCATTCCGTGGGGAACGCTCCCGCAGCCGTTCGTCTTCTCCACGACGACGGCACCCCTCGGTCCATCTCCAGCGGCGATTACAGGGTTCACGGTTGCCCCAACGGACGAGGGAACCGGCGCGACCGTGACGCTCTCTGTCGTGGCCCGCGAGCCCGCCCTCTCAGTGTCGTTCGTCCTGCCCTCCGGACTGACGCCGGCGCGCAGCAACTTTCCCGGCGCGCTGCGCCTCGATCGCTGGACGGCTACCTTCTACGCTCCGCCTCCGGAAGGTATCGCCTGGCAGGCGAGCTTCGCGTCGGCAACTCCTGAAACCCTGAAAGGCATCCGCGTGGCGATCACGTCCGCCGGCCTGCGCGGCGCACCCGGGCCACAGCGGCTGCCGGCGTGGCTGCCGCAGGAGCAGGCCGTGTGGAGCGCCTGGTTCACCTGGGTCCTCGACCCATCGGCTCCGCCGCCGATTGAGCCAGTGCCGCCATTACGGTAAGCTACGTAACCGTTACGCGGAACGGTGTAACGGCGGCCGTGCGCCCTCTGCGACCTGGCACTCAGCACCGGCACTGAGCACGGAGCACTCAAGCACGGAGCACCCAGCACTCAAGCACGGAGCACCCAGCACTCAAGCACGGAGCACCCAGCACTCAAGCACCGAGCACCCAGCACTCAAGCACGGAGCACCCAGCACTCAAGCACCGAGCACCCAGCACTCGAGCACTGAGCACCGAGCACCCAGCACCGAGCACCTGTATGGCCAACCCCTTCGTGTATGGAGAAGTCGTTCCTGCCGCCTCGTTCGTCG
>DATLLF010000147.1:0-17781 GCA_035537955.1 Vicinamibacterales bacterium
CGCGCAATCTCGCCGCGGCGGAGTCGGCGGGGCTGCCGCAGATCAACGTTTCGGCGGCGCAGGGCAAGCTCCTTTATCTGTTGACGAAGCTTGCCGGCGCGAAACGTGTACTCGAGATCGGCACGCTCGGGGGCTTCAGCACGACGTGGCTCGCGCGGGCCCTGCCAGCGCGAGGTCGCGTTGTCACTCTCGACGTGAACCCGGCACACGCAAGTGTCGCCAGGCGGAGTCTCGAAGGGGCCGCTTCCGGTGTGTCGATCGATATCCGGGTGGGTGACGCCGCCGAGTCCCTCGAGCACATGATCACGCAGCGTGAAGACCCGTTTGATGTCGTGTTCATCGACGCCGACAAGGTGCGCTACGTGGTCTATCTGGATCTCGCGCTGAAGCTGTCGCATCCGGGGACGCTGATCCTCGCAGACAACGTCATCCGGCATGGACTCGTGATGGACGGCGCCACAACAGATGAAAACGCACGCGCCGCGCAGGCCTACAACAACACGATAGCTTCACATCCGCAACTCGAGTCCATCGTGCTGCCCATTCTTCGCGACACGGTCGACGGATTGGCCATCTCCATCGTCCGGCAGGGAAGTTAGACCAACCTAGCCATTCGACTGATCCGCCAGGCACCTGTCGGTTGCTATCGTGGCGGCATGAGTAACACATTCAGTCAGGTCTCAGATCAACTCGCGGACGCCGTCGGCGCCGCCTCGCAATTCGTCGTGCAGGTGCACAGTGGCCGCCGGCCCGCGGCCGCCATCGTCTTCGACACGGACCTCGTCATGGCGCCGGCGCGAGCCGTCGGCGACGATGTGGCGGTGGTGCGGAAACCGGATGGCCAGACGGTCGAAGGCCACGTGCTGGGATCCGCTTCGTCTCACGGCATCGCGGTGATCCGCGTCGCCGGACTGGGCGGCAGCGCCGCGCGCCCTGCAGCCGAGCCGCGCGTCGGAGCGCTTGCCGTCGCCGTCGGACGCACATGGAGCGGCGGAGTGATGGCACTCGTCACGAACGTCGCCGTCGTCGGCGGTCCCCTGCGAACGGGTCGGGCCTCCTCGATCGAGCGTGTGATCCGCGTCGGCATGGCACCGCACGCGGCAATCACCGGCGGTGCACTGGTCGACGGCAGTGGGGGATGGCTGGGGCTGGTCACAGGCGCTGCCATACGCGGGACCGCCGTGGTGCTGCCCGCGTCTATCGCAGTAGCGGCGGCGCGGCAGATCGTCGAACGCGGCGGCGAGCGTCAGGGATTTCTCGGCATCAGCACGCTCCCGGTAGCGATTCCGGAACGCCAGCGAGGCGGAGCGAGCGTCAGACACGGACTCCTGATCACAGGAATCACCAGTGGCAGCCCGGCTGAGGCGGCAGGGCTCCTCGTCGGCGACGTGATCACGGCATTCGCGGATCAGCAGATCTCCGACGCTGAAACGCTGCTGACGCTGCTGCGCGGCGATCACGTTGGTAAATCGGTGACGCTGACACTCGCTCGAGGCACGGATCGCCAGGAGGTCGCGGTTATGGTGGGGGAGCGTTCATCGAGACGTGGCTGACGGTCCAGGCGAATTCCCGCGACTGATCGAGTCGCTCACGCCGCGCGAACACGAAGTGCTCGCGCTCGTCGCCGACGGGTTGCGCAATCGCGAGATCGCCGCTCGCCTCGGCATCTCGGAGCACACGGTCAAGTTTCATCTCGCCGCGATCTTCGGCAAGCTCGGTGCGGCCTCGCGTACGGAAGTCGTGCGCAAAGCGCTTCGACTGGGATTGATCGATGTCTGACGAACTGCTCGACGCCTACTCGCAGGCGGTGACCGGGGCCGCGGCGCGGGTCGCTCCCGCCGTCGTCCACATCGAATTGCCGGGCAGCGCCGGCTCGGGATTCGTGTTCGCGCCCGACGGGCTGATCCTCACCAACAGCCATGTCGTGTCGAACGCTGCGCCCGTGAAGGTCACATTGCTCGATGGCCGGCGGTTCGATGCCGATCTGGTGGGCGATGATCCGGATACCGATCTCGCGGTGCTGCGCATCAGCGCCGACGCGCTCGGATCCATCAGCTTCGGCGATTCGGCATCGCTCCTGCCCGGGCAGCTGGTGATCGCGATCGGCAATCCATTCGGCTTCCAGCATACGGTAACCGCAGGCGTGGTGAGCGCGCTCGGGCGCGGCCTGCGCGCGCGAACGGGCCGGCTGATCGAGAACCTGATTCAAACGGATGCCGCACTCAACCCGGGGAGCTCCGGTGGACCGCTGGTCACCGCGGCCGGCGAGGTCGTCGGCGTCAACACAGCGATCATCCGTGGCGGCAACGGAATCGCCTTCGCCATCCCGGCCAACACGGCACAGGTCGTCGTCTCCTCGCTGCTGCGCGACGGCCGCGTACGTCGTGCCGTCCTTGGAATCTCAGCCCACACCGCATCGATCCCGCGACGGCTCGTCGTCGAACACCGGCTGGCTTCCGCGCAGGGTGTCCTCGTCAGCGAGGTGCATCCCGGCTCTCCGGCGGATACCGCCGGCCTGAAGCCAGGCGATGTGATCGTCGCATTCGGCGCCGCGCCGGTGGACGACATCGACGCGCTTCATCGTCATCTCACCGCGGCGCGCATCCATACGCCGGCGGCCATGAGCATCCTGCGCGCCGGCGCGTTGCGCCGGATCACCATAGTGCCCGCGGACCCTCTCGACAGCGCCGAGCCTGGTGTCACCGTGCGGCGCAGGGATCGGCCCCTTCTCGTGACGGATCCTCCATGAAGCGCTTCTGTTCGGCGACATAGCGCTTGACGGCATCGCTCTGCATCGCGTTCGAAATCGCCTGTTTCAAACCTTCTGCCATCTTCTGCTGCGCCTGCTCCTGCTCCGCGGGGTTCATCGGCAGCATCATGAAATTCACGGACCCCATCTCGTCGAACGACTGAACACCCCACCGCACGCGTCTGGGCGGGTTGCACGGATTGTGTGGATTGTCGGCAGAGTTGTCGTAGGTGATCGAGATGTCGATGCGCGTGCCCTTGAGGAGCAGCACCGGCTCCTTGTAATCGTAGCGGTCCTGCCAGTTGAAATCCCAGTCCTGGATCCAGAGCAGCGGCTTCGTCGTGCCGTCTGGCAGGGCCGCGTCGACTTTGATCTCCTTGCCGAGATAGTGCGCGTGCGCGGCAATCGAGAGCGCCTGCATGTCGCGGGGAACGGTGTAGGTTCCGGTGATGGTAAAAGCTTTTTCGCCTGGCGGAATATCGATGCCCGCAAGCAGGCCGAAGAATCCAGGAATGCCTGGCGTGAAGACGCGTCGATCCGGCGGACCGGCCGCGAAGTAGATCCCGATCGTGGATCGCTCGACCTGCGCTTTGCCCGTCGGATGGAAATGCATCTGCACCACCAGGTCCGAGTCTTTCGCGAGTCGGCGGGCGATTCCACCCGGGAAATCGCGCGGGGTCGTGCCGACGGCCCACCCGCCCAGCTCGCCGGCCGGCTGAAATCCCGGCACGAGCGCAACCGGCATCGCGCCGCCGAATCCGGGCTGCCCCCCTCTACCTTCGAGGCTCGCGACGGCGCCTCCGCGGATGAACGAGAACAGCGCATGATGCACGGCTCGGCGCGCGCTCGGGCGGAACTCTACCGCCCGAACCCATTTGTCTTCCGTCAGGCCCGTCGGAATCGCGAAGTTCCGGTACGCGTCAGGACCGCTTGCGGGGATGTTGTACTCGACCGGCATCTCGAGAATCAGATCCGGCTTGCCAAGCTGCCAGCCTTCGGTGAAGGTCGGCAGCGCCGGAATTTTCGACACATCACCGCGGGGCGTACCGCCCTTCGCCCACTCGCGAATCGAGGCGATCTGCGCGTCGGTGAGCCGCCGCTCGTCCTTGAACTCACCGTGTCCCTTGACCGCCTTCCATGGAGGCATGTATCGCGAGCCGGTCACCTTGGCGATGAGTTCCGCGCGCTTCGCGACATCCTCATACGACGTGAGCGTGAACGGGGCGGCTTCGCCGGTACGGTGGCACGACACGCAGTTATTGAAGACGATCGGCGCGATCGTCTCGCTGAAGGTGGGAACCGACGGTTGCGGTTCGCGTTGCCAGACGGACGGCGCGGCGACGGCCGCGGCCAGCAGCGTGCCGATGATTATCCTCATGGTTGTTTCCTCCGGGAGTCCGTCGACACGATGTAACAGCCAAGGGCGGGTGTTTCCGGCGTTCGAACAGACCTGCCGTCGAGCACCGCCTCGATGGCATCGCGCAGGTCGCGTTCGGTCACGACGCGTCGCGGCTTGCCGAACGCCTCATAGCGGTTGTCTATCCGGCCGCGATACCGGAGCCGACCGTCGGCACCAAAGAGAGCCACCTCCGGAGTCACCGTGGCGCCCGCGCGCCGCGCAACCGCCCGGTCGTGGTCGATGACCGCAGCGATGTCGTGATACCCGTACTCCTTCAGGTGCGCCCGCATGCGAGGCTCGTCGAGATCGACGTCCTCATACACGAGCGAGCATGCAAGCCCCTTCCTCTGGTTCGCGGTGCAGATGTCCTGGATCTCCGGGGCGTAATAGTTGGAAATGGGGCAGTCGCTCGTGACGAAGATCATGAGATGCGCCGGCCTGATCTCCGCCGCCATCACGAGGAGCATCACGAAACGCAGAAGGAAAGTCATTGTCGACTATCGAGGCATCATTGTCGATAGTCGAGGTATTCTTGTCAAGCGATGCCGAAACCCGCCGACCTGCTCCAGGGCACTCTCGATCTATTGATCCTCAGAACGCTGGCGCGCGAGCCTCTGCATGGCTGGCGCATATCGAAACGCATCCAGGAGCTGTCCGACGATGTCCTCGCGGTTGGGCAGGGGTCGCTCTATCCCGCGCTGCACCGGCTGGAGCACCAGGGATGGATCGTCTCCGAATGGAAGGACTCGGACCAGGGCCGCTCGGCCAAGTTCTACGAGCTGACGCGCGAGGGGCGGCAACAGCTCGAACGCGAGCTGCAGAACTGGAAACGACTGTCGTCCGCGGTGGGGCTCCTGCTCAAGCGCGCCTGATTTCAACGCCGTGACGCTGAGCAGACTCGCCCGCATCGTTCGTCACCGGGTCACGTCGCTTCTACAGCGCTCGCGTCTGGACGAGGAAGTCGATCGCGAGCTGCGACTCCATCTCGACGCGCTGGTCGAGGAGAAGATCGCTGAAGGTTTGACTCCGGACGCCGCACGTCTCGAGGCCCGCCGCGCACTCGGTAACGTGACCGCCCTGCGCGAGGCATGCCGTGATCAGCGTCGCGTGAACTGGTGCGACGACCTCCGGCAGGATATCCGGTATGGATGGCGGATGCTTGCCGCCACGCCCATGTTCACGGTCGTGGCGCTGGTGTCACTGGCGCTCGGTATCGGGGCGAACGCGGCCGTCATCGGCCTCATGGTTTCGATTGACCGCGACAGCCTGCCCGCGCCGGACGCGGATCGCCTGGTCGCGATTCGCAGCGTGTCGCAGGACAATCCCGCCGGGCCGCGCGGCGTGTCCGCCGCGGATTATGTCGCGTGGAAGGAGCGCAGTGGCACGTTCGACAGCATCGAACTGTCAATCGCGGGTCCCCGCGATCTGGGGAACGAAGGCGATACGGCCGCAGAGCGCACGACGGGTCAATCGGTCACCGCAGGTTATTTCAGGATGCTCGGCGTGAACCCGCTGCTCGGCCGAATGTTCACCGACGAGGAGGCGCGCGCGGGGGCGCGGGTGGTCATCCTGAGCCATGGCCTGTGGCAACGCAGGTACGGGGGGGCAACGGACATCCTGAACAGGTCGATCCCCGTCGATGCAGGCCGCAGCACGGTCATCGGGGTGATGCCTGCCTACGGCTATCGAAGTCCTCGCGTCGAGTTCTGGACGCCCATGCACGTTGCGCCCTCCGCTACGCCGGCTGCGGGACGTCTGTTCGGCGCACTCGCGCGGATGAAGGCCGGCGTCACCGTCGAACAGGCGCAACGAGATCTCGCCGCCGTGTCCGCGCAGCTGGCGCTGGAACGTCCGGCCGTCAACGCCGGGTGGACGGTCAGGGTCGTGCCGCTGCGCGAGGAGCTCTTCGGCTGGACACGACAGCCGCTGCTCACGATCGAAGCGGCTGTCTTTCTCGTGCTGTTGATGGCATGCGCAAACATCGCGGCGCTGCTGATCGCGCGCGGAACGGTACGCCATCGTGAGATTGCCATGCGCGTCGTGCTCGGTGCCGGCCGTGCGCGCATCGTCCGCCAGCTGCTTACAGAGAGCGTGTTGTTGTCGCTCGCGGGCGGCGGGCTCGGGTTACTGGTCGCCTGGGGAACGCTGCGAGGCGTCACCGCCATGCGCCCGCCAATCGGCGCGCCGCCGATAGGTGCGTCGCAGGTCGATTTCCGCATTCTCGGATTGACAGCCGCGTTTGCGATCGGGACCGGAATCCTGTTCGGCCTCGCGCCGGCGTTTGCCGTTTCCAGGTTCTCGCCCGGCATGCCGCATGACACCTCGGGTCCGATGGCCTTACCGCGGCGCGCCAGCGCGATCCGCGTCGCACTCGTGACGGGACAGGTGTCGCTGGCGCTCATGCTGCTGGTTGGTTTCGGCCTCCTCACGAACAGCTTCCTGAGGCTCACGCAACGCGATCTCAACGTCGATCCCGCAGGGCTCCTCATGTTCGAGGTTCGAACCGCGGCGCCGCAAAAAGTGGTGGGACAGAATCGAGGCGTTCCGTACGTCGAAATGCTCAACACCCCCTCGCAGACGATGTCGCGGATTCGCGAGCGCCTCGAGTCGATTCCCGGTGCCGAGTCAGTCGGAGGGATCTCGTTTCCGCCAGTGGACAGCCTGATCCTTCCCGTCATGGAGCTTCGAGTCGAACGGAAGTCGTCTGATGAGGACAGCGCGGAGCCCTTGCGATCGGCGTACTTTCTGGTAACACCGGAACTGTTCAAGACACTCGGAACGCCGATCGTGAATGGGCGAGAGATCACTGACGTGGATACCGCATCGCGGCCGTGGGTGGCGATCATCAACGAAGCAGCGGCGCGGCAGTTCTGGCCCGGTGAGAATCCGCTGGGGCGTCATCTCGTACTCGATAGCGGCCCCGAGGAGCAGCCGCGCGAGGTGGTCGGGATCGTCCGCGACATACCGACCCGGCACGCCCAACCCGAAGCGCAGCCCGTCATCTATGCGTCGTACGTGCAGCAGCCGTCGCGCTACCGGGGCCCCTACGGCGTGATGTTCGGGCAGATGACTTTCGTGGTGCGCCACGCTGGTGACCCGCTGAGTTTGGTGCCTGCTGTGAGAAGGGCCGTCGCGGAAATCGAACCGAGGCCAATCTCCTCGATCATCAGTGGCGAAGGGGCCCGCGCGTTGCGCGCGGAGCGCTCCCGATACAACCTCGTCCTGCTGGGCGTGCTCGCCGCGACAGGTTCATTACTGGCCGCGGTCGGTGTCTACGGACTGCTGGCGTACTCGGTGAGTCTGCGCACACGTGAGATCGGCATCCGCAAAGCCCTGGGCGCCGGCCCCCATGCCGTGATCCTGTTCCTTGGCCGTCACGTCATCCTGGTCGTACTTACCGGGATTGCGATCGGGTGGATGGGTGCGATCGCGTACACGCGCCTGCTCGCGTCGCAGCTATGGGGGATTACTCCCACGGACCCATGGACGTTCGGCGCGGTGTCGCTGCTGCTGCTCGTCGTGGCGCTCCTGTCGTGCATCGGTCCGGCGAAACGCGCGATTTCCGTGGATCCCACGATCGCGTTGCGCAGCGAGTAGCCATCCGGATCCGTGATACCGCGCTCGCATCGGCTCGATGCATCGCATAGCATCATTCTGGAACTGCCGTCATGACGCTCGACACGACGACTCGTTTTTTGCACGTCGCGAACGGCACGGCCACGACGCGTCTCATCGAAGCCGCACGCATTCCCGGCATGTCGTCGATCTGGGCGGATGTCCTCTACGAGGGACCTGTTCCCGCGAACCTCAGCGACGCTGAACTCCTCGAAGTACGCGTGCGTTTTCTGGCGCCCGACGATGAACCGGGCGCCAGCCATCCGTCGCTCGATCCCGTCAACGATCTCCGGCAATGGCGGGCAGTCATCGAGCGGAGCGACGGCTACGACGAGCTGATCCTGTGGTTCGAGCACGATCTCTTCGACCAACTGAACCTGATCCAGGTCCTCAGCTGGATTCACGGACGTCTGCCTTCCGAGAAGACGGTCAGCCTGGTGATGATCGGAAGCTTTGCCGGTCATCCACGGTTCAAGGGACTGGGTGAGCTCAGGCCCGACGAGATCGCATCGCTGCTCGATCGACGACAGCGCGTGAGTGAACTTCAGTACCAGCTGGCGGAAGCCGCATGGGGGGCGTTTCGCGCCCCTGCACCTGACGGTCTGGACGACATCCGCCGTCGTGACACGTCGGCCTTGCCGTACCTCGCGGCCGCGATCACGCGCTTCCTGCAGGAGTATCCCTGGACGAGCGATGGCCTTTCGCGAACGGAGCGGCGGCTGCTCTCGCTGGCGCGTGAAAGCGGGATCAGTCTGATCAGCGCCTTTCCGCGGATGCACGATGACGAACAGGCCTACTACATCACTGACGGATCGCTGGCGAGCACCGCGACGGACCTGGCGCGTTCGTTGCCACCCTTGTTGACCCTCAGCGAGCCTGCAGTCGCCGGTGCAGACCTGCTGCGAGGATCGATTGCACTCACGGAGACTGGTCGCGCGGTGCTGGCAGGCGAGCAGGACCGCGTAGTCGCATGCGGCCTGGATCGCTGGCTGGGCGGAGTGCATCTGCAGAGCGGGGGCACGCTGTGGCGATGGGACGACACGCGTCAGCGGGTCATTCCGTCTTGAGCGCACGACGGTTCGTACCCGCGCGGGCTCCGCTGATCGTCCTGCTGCCCGCGGTCAGCCAGGACGGTCTCGAGTACCCCGTCTCGCAGTCAGCCTGAGTACCCGTCGCCAACGCTGACCGGCGTCAGATCGAGTATCCTGTCCACACGCGTACAGGACGCGCCCCGTCCGCGGGAAGGGATGCTCCCACCTGTCGTCGGTCACGCTTCGTACTGGCCTGACGAAACCTCTGCCCGTGTTCGCGGACGACGGGTGCTACAGAGAGAGGTGTCGTCATGGCGTCCGAACGCGAACGCTCCGTTTTCATCGAGCCGCTCCCACCAAACCCCAGCCTGCAGATGCAGCAGAAGCGGGCGAAGAACCTGCTTCGCGCCGCGGCGTCGGGCGACGCATACGCGCTGCAGCGCATCAGCGCCTTGCATCCCAGGCCGCCCGCGCCCGATGCGTTGAAGCTTGCGGACGCACAGCTCGTCATCGCCCGCGGCTACGGGTTCGAGAGCTGGGCGGCCATTCGGCGCAAAATCGATTCGCTCACGAAAACGCCCCTCGAACAATTCCGCAGTGCGCTCCGCGCGGGAGACGTGGAGGCGGTTCGTGGATTGCTCGAAGCGCACGAGGATGTGCGCGCCGCCGTCAATGAGCCGCTCGGCGCGTTCGGTGGCCGCCCGTTGGCGATGGCGCGGAAGAACATTCCGATGGTGGACGTCCTGCTCGAGTACGGCGCAGACCTGAACCTGAAGAGCAACTGGTGGGCGGGGCCGTTTGGCATCCTGGAATGGGACATCACACCCGAGGAAGCTGCCCCCCTGATCGAGCGTGGCGCTTTCGTCGACATCTTCGCGGCCGCACATCTCGGGATGGCCGAGCGCGTCCGCGAGCTCGTCGAAGCAGACCGATCCGTCCTCTTTGCGCGGGGCGGTGACGGGAAGACGGCGCTGCACTGTGCCCGGACCGTCGACATCGCGCGCTTCCTGATCGACGCCGGCGCCGACATCGACGCACGCGATGTCGATCACGAGTCGACGCCGGCGCAGTATCTCGTCCGCGAGGCGCCCGCTGTCGCCAGGCTGCTCGTCGATCGCGGCGCCTGGTACGACATCTTCATCGCGGTCGCCCTCCGCGATCCCGCGCTGGTCGAACCCTGTCTTCATGAAGATCCCGAAGCGCTCGACCATCGCACGTGGCAGGGTAAGTACACGACCGTCCATCACGGCCGTCAGTCAACGCCGGAGGAAATCGGTGACCATCGCGGCGACTTCTACCGCTGGGTATTCGGTCACAACGTATCGGTGCTCGACGCGGCGCGTAGCCTCGGGTTCGATGACATGGAGCAGCTTCTGCTGCGCCACGCATCGCCCGCCCAGCGCCTGCTCGCGGCCTGCGGCGCCGGCGACCGTGTTTCCGCAGAACGCGTCGTCGCTGAACATCCAGGGGTCGTCGCCACGTTGCAGCCGGAGCAGATGCGAATGATCGCCGACAAGGCGCACGCGAACGACACCGCGGCCGTGATCCTGATGCTCGATCTCGGATTCGAAGCCCGCATACCGGGGCCCGACGACTTCGAGCCGATTCGCTGGGCGGCCTTTCACGGTAACCCCGACATGCTCCGCGCGTTGCTGCAGCACGATCCGCCGATCAGCGTTCGCGATCGTAGTTACGGCGGCACGCTGATCGAGAATTGCCTCTATGGCGCGCAGCACGGCTGGAGCTGCGACACCAGTCCCTGCGATTACCCGACGACCGTGCGGCTGCTGCTGGAAGCCGGCGAGCGCGTCCACCCGGCATACCTGCCGACCGGGCTCGACGAGGTCGATGCCGTGCTCCGTGACCATCTTCATCGTCAAGACGACTCGCGACCGAGCACATAGCACGCCGCACGCAGCAGGTAGCACGTAGCAGGTCGGCCGTGCGTGAGGAACCCATCGCCCCCCTCTGGCGTCAAATCAACAATTGTTACCGGTAGCTGATGGGCGGCCGTTCGCCGGGGCACGGGATCCAATCGCCGCCTGCATGTTGCGAGGGTTGGAGGGGTGGCCTAGACTGGACAGGCTCCTATGAGTTTCGCCCGCCTCAGCCTCAGCCTTGCGGCCGTCATCGGGCTGGTCGCGACTGCTCTCGCGGGCGCGACGATCTGGTTGCTCGTGACACAGCCGGTGACCGTCGCCGATGCTGTCGCCAGCGGCGAGGTTTCTCCTCTGATGAAAGCTCTCGCCGGCGCGCTCTACAACGCCCTCGCCGGAATCGTCAAATACCTGTAGCGCAGCACTTCTCGAACTACCAATTCCGAAGCAGCTTGGCAGTTGGGCCTCGGGATTGCCGCCGTCAGGCAGCTGTTCAGGTCTGTCGCGCCTGCCTCACAGGTGCCGCGCCAGAAATCTGCAGAGCGCGAATCCGTCCAGGTATTTGAACGGCGCGACACCGGTGCTGTAATGACCGCAGGGCAGGACCGACACCTCATGCGGGATCCGCTGAGAGCGGAACCCGTTCACCAGCTTCCTCGACAGGTCCACGGGGAACGACAGATCGTAGAGCGCGTAAACCAGCAGGGATCGTTTGTCGCGCATGCGACCGATGTACGGCCACGGTGAGATCGGCATCCACATCTCGCGCAGCTGATCGAGTGCGACGTTGTCATCGAGCGACTGGCGCACGTGTGCCGTCGAAAGGCCGCTCCAGACGACGTCTGCGAAGTACGGAGAGATGTGGTTGAGCGCTGCGATTCTGACGAGCGGTTCGTGTGCCGCGGCGAGCATCGACAGGCAGGATCCGAGGCTGGTGCCCATGATCCCAATCGACTCGTATCCCTGCGAACGCAACCAGGCCAGGGCGTGCCGCGCATCGAGCACGGCCTGGCGGCAGATGGCGAGCGTGCGGCCGATGTTGGCGCTGACGATGTAGTCGGCGCGGAGGAGGTCTGGCGGCATGCGCACGTCATGATAGGGGAGGCTCAATCGGAGGGCCGAGATCCCGAACCGGTTCATCAGCCGGCACAATCCGAGGTGGCCACCAGCATCAGCGTTCCACTGCGGTAGTACGAGGACGGCGCGCCGCCTGCCCGCGGCTGACTTGTCGGGAAAATAGCGCGCCGTCACGCGATTGTTGTCGGCGTGTGGAGTCACGACGGCGCTGATGAAGGTGAGCCGGTCGCCGTCGAGATGGTAGGTGGTGTTGTCGTCGACTGCAAAAAAGCTGTCGCTCCCGCGCAGCGCGCGGGCCGACCAGTCGAGCAAACGTGACGCCTCGCTTCCGTGCGAACCGAGGTCCGGAATCCATTCCGTGCCCCACTCGAAGGGCCTGACGGTCCGGTTCTCGGCCGCCGACGCAAGGCGCCGTTCCCACGTATGAAATACCCGCTTCAGCATTCGGTCAGAAGCCCGATACATCTTAGATAGTGATCTGTTTCGCGGATCCTGATTTGCAGAGGCCGCCGAGATGATCGAACAACCGCCGATACCCGACGTGCCGCATGTACCTGATCCGTTGAAAAGGCCGCAGCCCGTAAACACCCCGATTCCGCCCGGCCAGCCGTCCGACGAGCCGGATCGGCCGGACATTCACCCGGTGCCGCCTCCGACCGATCCCGCACCGCCCGTGATCTGAGCCTCGGTAGCGGCGGCGATGGCAAGAAGCTGCGCCGTTCCCTTTCGCGCGCCGACGAGCTGCATACCCAGAGGGAGCCCGGTGCCCGTTCGCCCCGAAGGCAGCGCAATTGCGGGATGCCCTGTGACGTTGAACAGTTGCGTGAGTCTCAGCATCACCGTGCGGATCGGTTCAGCGGCCCCGTCGATCGTCACCGTTGATTCCCCGAGTACCGGCGCTGGGATCGCAAGCGCCGGCAGCAGGAGCGCATCGCAACCTGCAAGTGCCGCATCGACGTGCGCAATCAGCATCCCCCGCAGTTGCATCGCGCGGACGTAGTCCTCCGCCAGAATTGTCCTCCCCATTTCCAACCGAAGCCTCACCCCTGGAGAGTACAGCTCCGCATACTGCTCGAGCAGCGGCGCGTGATACGCGGCAGCTTCGGGGAGGACGATGTGCAAATAGACATCCGCCGTGATCTCAGCCCCTTCGATCTGGACGTCGCGGACGCGGTGCCCTGCGGCCGCGAGTGCCCGCCTGGTCTCACTCAGAGCGGTCCTGACAGTGGGATCGAGCCGTTCGAGCAGATAGCCGGTCGGCACACCAAACGCGAATGGACCGTTGTTGGCGACCATGGGCAGCGGCGACCCAGCCAATGCTTCGAACATCAGGCGCGCGTCACCGACCGTCCTCGTCATGGGGCCGACGTGATCGCACGTGGTGCTCAGGGGAACGATGCCTTCGCAGGTCAGCTCGCCAAGCGCAGGCTTCAAACCGACCGTGCCGCACGCGGCTGACGGGATCCTGATGGAGCCGCCCGTATCGGTGCCGATGGACCCGTAGCACATTCCCTCAATCAGGGCGACCGCTGCGCCGGAGCTCGACCCGCCGGCTGATCGCCGCGTATCGAATGGATTCCGAACCATCCCGAACGAGGATTCCTCCGTCGTCGTGCCAAACGCGAACTCGTGCAGGTTCGTCTTGCCGATGAGGACCGCTCCCGCGTCGCGCAGCCGCCGCACGATCGGCGCATCAGTTTCGGGATGCAGCGCTGGTACCGCTGATGCGGACGTCGTCGGCGTTCCCGCCACGTCGACCAGGTCCTTGATCGAGATCGGTATCCCGTGCAGCGGGCCGCGCGATCGGCCGGCGTCGATCTCGTCTGCCGCACGCTCCGCTTCCCGTCTCGCCGAGTCGGCCATCACCGCGATGAAGGCATTCAGGTGGCGACCGGCCTCGATCCGCGCGAGGCAGCGTTCGAGCAGATGCTGCGGCGATACCTCGCGACGCGCAACCAGAGCGGATACCTCTGCGATGCTGCGCAGATCAGCGGCAGGAACCGTCACGGTCGTCGCGTCGCCTCGGCCGGCGCACGCCGCTGATCGTCGGCTCGCCGCAGCCGCTCGGTGGAGCGCGCCAGCGTTTCGAAGAGTGGTTTGAGCTGCGGCAGCGCGCGGCGATCCGCGTCGGCACAGACGGTCTCGAGCCATTCAGCGATCGTCATCAGAAACTCAGTGTCCCGCGTAGAGTGATCGGGACGGTAAGAAAGCGATGCTCGACCGGGTCGTCGAGCTTGTTCCAGGCGAACTTGACTGCGAGCTGCACACCGAACGGTCCGACGATCAGCCCGCCTCCTCCCTCGGCAAACAGGCGCGACCCCTCTATCTCCCCGTCGGCCTTGATGCGGCCGAGACCACCCACGACGAAAGCCTCACTGCCGAGACCCCAGCCAGCAGACCGATCCGCCACATAAATGCCGGCGCCGAGATCGTACGCTGTGGCGCCGGTGAGGACGTAATTGGGCGGCGCACCCGTGCCAGTGAAGTCGATGCGGATCGTTGGCAGCTCTTCGATCGTGCCGCGGAGCCCCAGTGTCGTCCCCGCGCTGAGGCCGAGCGGGTAGATCGCCAGGCTCACGCCGCGGTTCCGCTTCCGAAACTCGCGGACGTCGATCAGAATCTCGCCGTCGCGGGTGTGGTAGTCGTGCGCCTGCCGCTGCGCTTCGGCGACCTCGCGACCGACGAGGTCCTCGAGCGGATGCGATGCGAAATGCAGCGGTTCGGTGTTCATCCAGTCGATGCCGACGGTCACGAACTGCCGCCGCGGCTTCTGCGGAGAATAGTCCTGCGCGGCCGCGGGTGCGCTGAAGCACGCGAGCATGGCGAGAGCATGAGCGAACAGCGCGGCTCGTCGAACTGTGTGAGCGGAGATCATTCAGGGCAAGTGGAATCTGAGCTGGATCAAGGGTAACGTACCGCTGTGAGCGATCGCATCCTGGCCGCCGTCATGCCTGCGCCGCGCCAGCCGATCGAGTTGCGCGAGTTCCCCGTTCCGGATCTTCCCGAAGGCGCGGCGCTGCTGCGCACCGAACGGTCTGAAGTGTGCGGTACGGACGTGCATCTCTGGCACGGACGTCTGAGCGGAGTGCCATATCCCATCATTCCCGGTCATGTGTCGGCGGGCACGCTGCAGCTCGTGCGTGGTCCGCTGCGTACGCTCGATGGGTCGACGTTGCGTGAAGGGGATCGTGTGGCGTTCTTCGACGTCCACCGGACCTGCGGACGGTGCCGCGCGTGTGTCGTGCATCGAACGCCGACGCGCTGCACGGCGCGGAGGGTCTATGGGATCACCGACTCTGCCAACGAGGGGCTGTTCGGCGGATGGTCGCAGGCCATCTATCTCGAGCCGGGTGTCGGCGTAGCGCGACTCCCCGACGCGGTGGGTTTCGACGATTACATCGGCGGCGGCTGCGGACTGCTGACGGCCGTTCATATTCTCGAGCGGGCCGCGCTGCGGCCCGGGGATACGGTCGTCGTCCAGGGCACCGGCGCCGTGGGGCTCAGCGCGATCGCGCTTGCGCGATTGACTGGCGCTTCGACGATCATCGCGATCGGCGCCCCCGACCAACGGCTGCGCATGGCGCGTCGCATGGGCGCGGATCACGTGTTTCACGTGAGCGCCTCCACCAGGGAAGAGCGGCTCGAGGAGGTGCGCAACCTCACGCACGGCGAGGGGGTGGACGTCGCGCTCGAAGCCGCCGGCGCCGCGGCGGCGATCGAGGAAGGGCTCGATCTCGTTCGCGACGGTGGCCGATACGTGATCGCCGGCCATTACACGGACGTCGGCGACAGTACGATCAACGCCCACCGGCAGATCAACCGCAAGCACCTCGAGATCCGCGGCTGCTGGGGCAGCGAGCCCGGGCACTTTCTGCGAGCGCTCTCGTTCCTCGAGCGCTACGCGTCCACCGTTCCGTGGCGTGAGATCGGCGGCCGAACCTATCCGCTCGACAGACTGAACGACGCGCTTGCCGATGCCGAATCGATGCGCATCACGAAAGCGCTGGTGGATCCCTGGGCGGCGGCATGAGGCGAACGAAGATCGTCGCGACGCTCGGCCCCGCGAGCCACGATCCGGCGGCGATAGAGGCGCTCATCGCCAGCGGCGTGGACGTCTTCCGCCTGAATTTTTCGCACGGCACCCACGACTCCCATGCGGAGATCTACCGCCGCGTCCGCGGGGCGGCGAAATCATCAAGCCGCGTCGTCGCAGTCATGCAGGACCTCAGTGGCCCGAAGATCCGCACGACCGCCCTGGAGGGAAGCACGCCGCTCGCGCTAGTCGAGGGCAGCGAGTTGCGCATTCGTGGCGGCGAGCAGCCCTGCCGCGACGGACTCCTCTTCACGCCGTACGTCGAGCTGGTGCGCTCAGCGCATCCTGGCGACCGGCTGCTGCTGGATGATGGCCGCATCGAGCTGCGCGTGACGGCGACGTCGACCGACGAATTGAAAACGATCGTCGTCAATGGCGGCACGCTGGGCGGGCACAAGGGGATCAGCGCTCCAGGCGTCGCGCTCCCCTCGTCGGCGGTCACGCCGAAGGACGCCGACGATTTGCGTTTTGGTCTCTCTCTCGGTGTCGATCACGTGGCGCTGAGTTTCGTCCAGACAGCCGAGGATCTGCGGCGCGCGCGCGCGATCATGGATGAGTGCGGAAGAGTGGCGCCGCTGATCGCGAAGATCGAGCGCCCTGCCGCGGTTCAGAATCTCGATGCGATCCTCGAGCTCGCGCAGGGCGTCATGGTCGCGCGCGGCGATCTCGGTCTGGAGATGCCGCTCGAGCAGGTCCCGCGGGTACAGAAGGAGATCATCCGCCACGCAAGAAGCGTCGGCCGTCCGGTAATCGTTGCGACCCAGGTGCTCGAGTCGATGCGCGTCGAGCCGCGCCCGACACGAGCGGAGGTCAGCGACGCGGCGAATGCGGTCGGCGAGGGCGCCGACGCGATCATGCTCGCGGGCGAAACCGCGATCGGCGCGTGGCCCGCGAAAACGGTCCAGACCCTGGCATCCATCATTCTCGAAGCGGAGCGGATGCCCTCCGAACAGGTCGCGCCGATTACGGACCCGGTGGGCAGCATGCACGCGCGCGCGCTCTGCGAGGCGGCGGTGACACTGGCGACGAGGGGGCGGGCAGACGCGATCGTTGCGGTGACGCGGGCAGGGAAAACGGCGAAGCTGCTTTCTTCCCTGCGTCCTGACACGCGTGTCCTCGCGGCGACCGACAGCGAATCGGTCGCGCGTGTGCTTGCGCTGTATCGCGGGATCACACCGGTGTTTACCCCCATCCGCGAGCTCGAGGCGCTCGAGCGCATGTTGATCGATCAGCGGTTCGTCGCCGAAGGTTCCGTTGTCGTGTTCATCAGCGTCAGCCCCGACATGTCGCGGCTCGATGCCAACTATGTCAACGTTCAGAAGATCGGATGAGCGCTCTTTTTCGTGTTCGCCCGCGATGGTGGGCGTTCACGATGGACAATTCGCTCCTGCTGGTCGCCGAACGATCACCGCGCTCATCTGGGCGAACGTCGATCTCCACTCTTACGAGCGCCTCACGCACGGTCCGCTTCACTTTCTCGTCAACGACGTCGGAATGGTGTTCTTCTTCGCGCTGGCGGCAAAGGAGATCTTCGAAGCGCGTCTGCCGAAAGGACCGCTGGCGTCTCCCCGCGAAGCCGCCGTGCCGCTGCTCGCCGCCGTGGGCGGCATGCTGGCGCCTGCGTCCCTTTATCTCGTTCTTGCGACGGTGTTGGGCCGACCCGAACTAATGCGCGGATGGGCGGTGCCCTGCGCCACCGATATAGCGTTCTCCTACATGGCGGCGCGCCTGATCTTTCCCGCCTCGCACCCGGCGATCCCGTTCCTGCTCCTGCTCGCGATTGCCGACGATGCGCTCGGCCTCGTGCTGCTGGCGCTGTTCTATCCCAGCGCTCCGCTGTCGATGCTGACCTTCGCGATGTTCATGATTCCCGCGCTGGCGGTCTCGTGGTGGCTCAGGCGCCGACGCACGTTGAGCTTCTGGCCCTACCTGTTTCTCGG
>DATLLF010000148.1:0-22709 GCA_035537955.1 Vicinamibacterales bacterium
GGTCTTGGGCAGCTTCTTCGGCGCAGCGCCCGAGGTCGCCGCCGCGGTCTGAGATGGCGCCGGTGCGGCCTGAGATGGCGTCGGTGCGGCCTGAGATGGCGCCGCTGCCTTCTGTGGCGTCGAGGGCGCCGGCGTCGCGGCGGCCGCGGGTGCGCCGGCACCGCCACCGCTTTGGGCAAGAGTTGCCTGCACTTCCTTTTCGGTCATGACCCGGGGGGGCTTCGTCGTGACGATGGTGGCCGTCAGCCGGTCGTTGGCACGGAAGTCCGAGATGCTCGCGGGCTCGCCATGGCGCATGATTTTCACACCGCGCTTGTCGATGTCGCTCTGCGTGAACATCTTGACGCCGCCGTCGGTGCGAACGATGATGCTGCTGCCTGTCGCCTGCATCACGGTGCCATCCTTCACCTCGGTCACGGTCACGGGCACCATGGTCGTCTTCGTGGTGATGGTCGCGGTGCCGGCCATGCCCGGCTTCAGTTCGCGCACTGACAGCATCTTCCCGTCGACGTTGAACTGGAAGTCGTCGGGCACCGTCAGTTCCCTCGTGCCTTCGGGCAACTTGACGACGAGCAGGTTGCCGTCCACCGCGATGACCTGGAACTTCTTGGTTGCCGTGGTCGTTGAAGTCTGCGCCAACGTGACTGCCGCCGACAGGCACAGGACCGCACCACTCAATACCACCCGAATCATTGCACGCGTCATAGAGCCTCCTATCATTTCGTTCGCCAAGTCCCCACGTGCCTCACGACGCGGAGGACGCTTAGAGCGCGGACCTCACTTCACTTGATCGTGCGATCTCGGGTCGAGCACTGTGACCACCGATCTGCGGCGCGACCAAACACTCGACGTCTGCACACCGGCCCCGGCGAACGGCCAGTGCCGTATCGACGCGCACGGCGCGGACGATGTAACGTTGCGGCGCTGGACCGACGTGGTAGAACGGGTAGCACGTGACCAGCGTGAGCGAGCGCATGGGCGTAGGATCGAGCACCGATACGTCCTCCGGGTCGACGACCCAGATCCGTTCGACGCGGTACACCTCCTTCCCTCGAAGCGTCTCCAGCTCGATGACATCTTCGGGCCCGATGTCTTTCAAGCCTCGGAAGAACCCGTCGCGGTGCCCGGCGATTCCGGAGTTGCCATCGGTGCCCGGCAGAGCGGTATCGTCGATGTGACCCACGGCGCGGTTGAGCGTGAAGTCGTCAGTGCCCCGCAAGACCGCCACTTCGAGGCGGATCTTCGGGACCCGCAGCACCGCGAGCGGCGGCAGTGCGGGTTCCTTCAATGCCTGCTGCCAGGCGCTGATGCGTTCCGGGTCCCAGAGTCGCAGGTCTGGTGCTGCGGGCTGCTGGAGTGCGGCGGCCTGGAGGAGCGCAAAGCGCTCGAGCTCGTGGCGAGCGCCCACTGCACCGCCGATGTGCAGCGCGCCGAAGGTCACCAGGCACACAACACCGATGGTCCACGCGGCGCGTTCCACGAGCACACCGAGCCGGCGCTGCCGGCGCTGCCGTATCCGATCGATGGGAGGAACAGGTTGCACTCGCGAAGACCTTCCAGGAGCCTCCTTCGCGGTGAGCGACCCTACAACCAGCGCCGCGACGGCATCGTCGCTAAGGGCACGTCGTGTGCCAGAGGTGGTGGCGCAGAATCATGCCCCCTTTTCGACTGGCGCACTTCGCGGATGGGCTCGCACACCCCGGTCCGACGGAGCCGGTCCGAAATCCCGTGCGCTCGCCGGGCCTGATCGCCAACTGCGCACGGGCCGCCCTCCGTCCGGATCCACCGCTTCTGCTGTCCTCGCGTCTGATCTCGCGTGGAATGAGGATTGCGCATCGCTCCGGGACCGCTGCCGTTTGAAGGTCGGCCGCCCGCGGAAGCGACTGGATACGACCAGTCGTGATCCTCGCGCGTTCGGCGTGTCGACAGCCCCACGACACCTCGCGATCTGCGTCACGTCCCGTGGGCCGACGATCGAACGGAGGTCAGACGGACGTGCAGGATGCCAGCCGCAGTACGGACAGATCCGGTTCGAACAGATCGATGTTGGCCCTGGGCGACCATACCAGTCAGGGTCGGTCCAGACCTCCGCCACGGTCGTCAACCGGGCTGCCGTGTGGCGTTGATTCGCACCGCCGCATGCCTCGCCCTGTCCTCGCTCGTCGCATGTGCCAGCCTGACGAAGAAATCGACGGGACCCGATCTGAAGCCCTGGCCCGAAATCCGCCGCGACTTCCGCGTCGAAACATTGCGGACGCGCATGCACGAGTACTCGATTACGTTCGCCGCGGAAATCGACCTCGCTGCCACGGCGATCGAGCGACGGGCTGCCGATTCCACAGTCCGGCGCAACGCCCTGCTCTGGAGGGTCCGCGCAATTCCCGAAATGCGGAAGGCGTGCTTTCGGCTGGAGCCGATCAGTGCGCTCGTCGACGCGTGGATCTTTGCACGCCAGATGGATCAGCTCTTCAGCGAAGGCGCGGGCGCTGGGGCGTTCGGCACATTCCAACCCGAAGCCGTCGAGGTCTCGCGTCGCCTCGTTCACCAGATGCGGGAAATCGGCGGTTCGATCGCCGTGTCTCCTGAGGCACGGGTTGAGTTCGAGCACAAATTCATCGATCCATGGCTCGCCGAACAACCTCTCCACGACCTCACATTCGTCCGCGAATCCCCGATTGCACGCTTCGCTGAGCAATCCCGTGCGCGCGGCGACACGTTGCAGTCCGTCGGCACCATGGAGGAACTGGCGTTCATCCTCTCCCAGCAGGCGCGCATCTACCTGGCCGATCTGCCGCGGCAGGTTCGCGGGGAAGTCGACCTGATGCGAGCCGACGTCCTGCCGTCCGAACGATTGCTGTCGATGCAGAACGACCTGCACATGAGCGCGTCGGCTGCGGATCGTATCGCGTCCGCCACCGAAGGCATGCCGCCGCTCATAAAGGACGAGCGGCGAATCATCCTTGACGAAATCGGCCGGCAGCGAACGTTGGTGATGGACGCCGTCGCCGTCGAGCGCGAGCAGGCCATTCAGGCGATCGTCCGGGCGTTCGACGTCGAACGCCGCGAATTGATGCGGACGATCGAATCGCAACGAGTGGCGACGCTCGCGTGGGCGACAGCCGAGCGCCATGACGCGATCGCCGAGGTGCGCCACGAACTGGGGGGCTCGATGGAATCGCTGCGCGGCGAGCGCGCGATCGTCCTGGGCGACCTGCAGCGGATGATCGACGTCGTCCTGCTGCGAGTCGCCATCTTCCTCGCGGCGGCCGTGGTGCTCGCGCCGCTCGTCGCCCACGCCTACGTCCGTGTCTGGCCGCGACGATGAGGCGTGCGGAGTAATTTCTTCCAATCGTTCGGATTGGTAATCGCCGTTGTGCCAACGGCCACTCGACCGGCGCGCGTCGAAGCGCTATTCGTTTCGTGTCTCAATCGGCGCGGGAGTGAACGGCGGGGGAACCACACGGTGCGGATTGGAAGGGAAGTTTCACGTATGGCGACGCAAACAGCCACCGCGCGTTCGGCTGTGGAGCAGGGCGAAACAGTCGGTCAGCGCTTACAACGACAAGAACTGGGGAGCTGCCGGCAGGCTTCATCGGCAGCTGGTCAGTGACCTTTAGCTCGTCTGGACCACCCACCCGACTCTCTTGCGCTTCCTGAGTGCCGCTCTGACGTGCGCCCGGAACTGCACGACGCTGGTGAGACGCGTCCACTCCACGATCTGCTGGTCTTCGATGACCACCAGCCGGAAGCCTTCCGGTCCATGCACGACGAGTCCTTCGCAGTGTGACCCGGCTCTGGTCAGGCGCCACGCTGACACGGTCTGCAGCGATCCGAAATCCATCCAGCACCCCTGCAAGAAAGGGGAGCCATTGTCGAGAGCTACTGGGGTGCTTGAATATAACATGCCGCGCGCAACGTGCGAAGTTCCCGTACGAAGTGTCAACGCGACTCGAAAGACGCCCGATCGCGAACGGCGCCCTTGTTGAACCCGCCCGTTGCGCGGCGCTCTCCAATAGTAAGAGGCGGGGTCTTCGGCCCTCAGCCTGCGGATTCTGTTTCAGGCGGCGGTTCCTGTTCCTGATGCCAGATGTGCCCGCAAGACGCGCAGCGGCAGTAAGCACCGCGATTGCTCCGCGACGTAAGACTCGCGCTCATCTGGCCGCACGCTGGGCACGCCACACGTGCGGAAATCTTCTTGGGAGACGGTTCGGAAGGTTCAACTGACTTGGGTTGTCGATGATCCATCAAAAGCACCGCTGTGCACGGACACGAAAGTAGGCGGCCAGCGCGGTGCTGGCCGCTCGACTACTTGATGAGGTCGCAGGTCCGATCAGAATCGAATCCTGGCGCCGACGAGGAGGGGGAAGGACCAGCGCGCGCTATCGTCGTTGATGTCTTGAAGCCCCTCTTCGACGAGCCAGTCGACATCTGACAGCCCACCAATGTAACGCAGCTGCACCTCACCCATGATCTCGATCGGACCGACGCCGATGAGGACGCCGCCCGTGGGTCCCAGGCTGAACGCCCAGGACTTGTCGAAGAACTTGCCGTCCTGGGCGGCGAGTCCTGGCGTCAAATCGATCGGCACGCCAACGAACGTGCCCCGGATCTCCTGATGCCGGTTGACTCCAACGAGATAACCGAGATAGGGCGTGAAACGGGTTCGTGCGAAGTACCAGCGCTGGCCGGCTTCGATGCCCCAGTATTTATATTCGGTGAAATTGACATCCAGTGGGATGGAGCCACCTACGGTGCCTATCGGGATGGCGGCGTCCTCTGCATCGCTCTTGGAGTAGACCCAGTTCACCACCGCCTCGGTACGTGGGGTCGTCCGATAACCCACACCGATCTTGAACATGGCGATCCGCCCGTACACCTCATCGAAGCTTGTCCCTTCGAGATTGATTGGCGCGCCGCCGGTTGTCGCCCCCGACGCCTCCTTGATCATGTCGCCACTGAACTGGTTGTCTACGCCGTACTGCACCGAGAGGGTGAACCGGTGCCGGAACTCATCCTCGGCAGGCGTGCCGGACGTCACCTGCAGCGACAAGGCCTCCGTCCACGTGATGTCGGCGCGATCACCTACCTTGAGTCCCTGCACGATGGTGGGATCGAGCGTCTCCGACACGACCCGCGCATAGGTCCCCCCCTTGGGTCCGGTGAAGGTCACCGTGCGAGTCGCCGGATCCCAGGCCGTGATCGTCACCGTCGCCATCCGCTGGCGGGCGCGGGTTGCGCCCGGCAGCGCTCCGGGTGTCGGCGTCGTTGTCGGCGGCACCACCTGGTCCACCGCCGCCTCGCCGGGCTGCTTCAGCCGTACGGAAACGCGGTCGTAATAACTCAAGGTCACGATGTCGCCGACCTTCACTTGATCGAACCGCGTGATGCTCGGAGGTACGTCGAGCGTAACGACTCTGCCCTTGTCCCCCTGAATCGTCACCGTGCGAGCGTCGTGATCGATGGATTGAACGGTTCCACGAAGCGTGACCTCACTGATCGTTCGCTCGCGGGTCTGCGCTGACGCCATCCCCGGCGCCGAAATCAGTACTCCTGCGCCAATAGCGCATGCCACAACCCGTTTCAGCACTTCTTCACCTGTGCAGCGCCGAGTGAACCGAGGCGACTCTCCGGGGCGCCTGAGCCGGTTGTCGCAGATAAGCCTTGCGTGTCGGAGAGCAACTGGAGTGCCCAGCGCATCGCGAGCGCGTGCGCAACGGAAGCAAGGCTGCGCGAGCAATTTGTTGTGAACGGCGTATGCGGTGTGGGTTGCGTGGCCCGGCATTTCGGAGCGAGTCCGATCTTGCGGAGTCCAAACTGCAAGCAGCGGTGCCGCGATGGCAGTGATGCGCAGGGCGGACCGTTGACGGTGTCGCGCGCGACAGCTGAACAGGTTATTGATAGCCGGCTATGGCGTAGCCATGCTCCCTGTGGAGGCATGCCGACGCGAGCAGACGGGTCAGGGTTCGAGGAGATTGATGCGGTCCGTAATGGTGACCTGAGCGTTCACAAACGTGACGAGTGTACCGGCCACAATGATGATCAGGCGCGCGAGCCTCACGACCGCAGACACTTCGCACGCCGCGGCGTGCGTCAGCTCGCTACACGTAGACCGCATGCCGCAGCGCCGCCATCAGGTAGAAAAAGAACATGGAAAGATGTTCTTCGTCGTCGGCCACGAACCGCGCTTCTATGACGTTGGCGGCAACGCGTTTGAACGCCGGGCTGACACCATCACCTGGATGGTTCCAGATGCGGTTGCCGATTTGTTCTGCAACGCCTCCCTCCGAGAGGTAATGCGCCACGATCGTTCGGCCATCTGCGTTCACGTGAGCGGTGACACCCACTGCTGCACCGTCCGCTCCTACCATGCTGCGTGGCGCGAATGGGGACGTGGGATCATTCGGCGCAGTACGTCGGTAATGACGCAGTGCCCAGTATGGCGCGTCTCGAATCGCACGATCGACACGCCTTCCGAGAGCATCGATCCTGGACTACGGCGGTCACTCAAGACTCTCACCACCTGCTGGATTGGGCTTCCGCCGTCTCTTGGAAAGATGAGTGACTCTCGTGCTGCGGTGTCTAGACGATGCTGTGACCACACTCCCAGATTTGTCAGAATACGGCCGCGACATCGGGCGGCGAAGCGCCGCGAACGATACCGGGTTGAGCCGGGGCTCGAGGGCGCCGGAATCCTCTGCTACTTTGCCGGGCGTGCTTTAGCGCGCTTGTCTTTCGATGGAGCTCCCCGCCGCTCAGGGCGACCGACGCGCCGTTCGATGCGATCGCGCCGCGTCACCGGCCATTCGTGGCGGCACTTCCGGCAGCACCACGTCAACAACACAGACCTGCCCCTGATCGTGGTCTCGGCGACCAGCGAGCCTCTGGTGCCGCAATGAGGGCACCTCGCGGGAACGCGGAAGAGGACCGGGGTATTGGGCAAGGAGGCGTTAGCGCTGAGCCTAGCACGTAATGGCGGCCGCAATCCTGTCGTCTGGTCGTATTGCGGAGCACCCGAATGAAGAAATAGCGCGAGCGTCGAAGTCGATTACGAAGGCGTACGGCGCACGAGTGAGCCAGGCTCCACCGAGCTTCACCCGGTCGTCACGACAAGTGCGCAGCACGCCTTGGCTCCGGACTTGCGATACGCGTGCGGCACCGTCGAATCGAAGTAGATCGAGTCGCGCGCCTCGAGCGTGTGCTCTTCATCGCCGATGTGCAGGATCAGCGTCCCTGACAGCACGTAGATGAACTCTGCGCCGGGATGCCGGTGCCGGCGGAGCTCGTCCGCCGCGACCGCGAAGAACTCCGCGAAGTAGCTGTTCAGCAGCCGTTGCACTGCTGGAAAGTCCAGCGACTCGAACTCGTACGCCTGATCCTTGCCGCCTGCCTTCTCCGGAAAGCGCATCCTCTCCTGATGGCGTGAGATGCCGACCACCGGTTGGTCTCGGTCCGCCGCGATGAAGTAGTCGAGGCCGACGCTGAACACCATCGCGATCCGCAGCAACGTTGGCAGTGTCGGAAACAGCTGTCCACGTTCGATCTTCGAGAGCATCGCCGGCGACAGTCCGGTGTGCTTTCCCAACTCGACGAGCCCCATCTTCTTTTTGAGCCGAATCGACCGGATCTTCGGGCCGATGGCGTAGGCCTTCAGACCTTCTCGGAGTGTTGGCGACAGCATCGAAATCCCTCTCGCTTGACGCCTGGTCAAACGTGCTGGATGTTTTCTTTTGAAGAACACGATCTTGATCGCAGCGGGAATTTTACTATGGCGAAAGTGTTTGGCTTGATAGTAGATGGCGTCGGCAGGAGTCACTGGCGCGCCTGGAAGGGAGTGACACATCTTTGCGGATGCCGCGACGGATCTTTTAGAAGGAGCGTCGTGACTGGTAGCGTCACACGGGCGCCGCACGGGTCTTCATTTGACTTCCGAATGGAACGCGGGTATCGTCCATTGGGATGTCTAATAAAGAACCTTCCAAGGCGGAAGTCCTGCGCGGCACGCTCGACTTGATGGTGTTGCAGACACTCGCTGCGCTGGGGCCGCAGCACGGCTACGCCATCAGCGCCCGGCTCGAGCAGGTCTCGTCGGGCGCGCTCACGCTGAACATGGGCACGCTGTACCCGGGCCTGATGCGCCTGGAGCAGCAGGGCCTGGTCAAAGCCGAGTGGGGTGTCAGCGACAACAACCGCCAGGCGCGCTTCTACGCCATCACCGCCGCCGGACGCCGGCGGCTCGCCGCCGAGAAGAGGGCGTGGGATCAGATGGTCTCGGTGATGCACACGCTCTTCGAGGATCCGGCATGATGCCGCAGGAGGTCCGCTCCTCGCTGCGCGAGTGGACACGCCGGGTATGGGGCGCGCTCAGTGGCCGTCGGACCGACGATGACCTGCAGCGCGAGCTCGCCGTACACCTTGCCCTCGCTGCAGACGAGCTCCGGCGGAAGGGCCACGCGCCGACCGACGCCGCGCGACTCGCCCGGGCCGCCGCCGGCGGCCCCATCCAGGCGCTCGAAGCGGTGCGCGAACAGCGCGGTCTGCCCTGGCTCGGCTCGTCGTGGCTCGATGTCAGGCTGGGGCTCCGCCTGCTCGTCCGCAACTGGGGGCTGACGCTGGTCGGCGGGCTGGCGATGTCCGTGGCGATCGGCATTGCGGCGGTCGTGTTCGCCGCGTTCGACGTGATCATGTGGAGTCGGCTTCCGCTCGACGAGGGCGACCGGGTTGTCGCCATCCAGGTGTGGGACCGCGACGCCGGCCGGCGGCGTGACACGACGTGGCAGGACGTCAAGCGTTGGCGCGCCAGCCTGCAATCGATCGATGATGTTGGCGCCTTCCAGACGATTCGCCGCAACGTGATCACGGCCGACGGATCGGTCGAACTCGTAGCGGTCGCCGAGATCTCGTCCGCCGGGTTCCGGGTGGCAAGGGTGCAGCCGCTAATAGGCCGGGGCATCGTCGACGCCGACCTGGCGCCTGGCGCCGCCCCCGTCATCGTCATCGGCCACGACGTCTGGCAGCGGCGCTTCGCCGGCGCGCGTGACGTCATCGGACGCGAGCTGCGGCTCGGCGAGATGGTGCATACCGTCGTCGGCGTCATGCCGGACGGCTTTCAGTTCCCGTTCAACTTCCGCTATTGGGTTCCCCTGCAGCCGGGGGCCGACGAGATGCTGCGCAACACCGGTCCCGAAGGCGTCGTCTTCGGCCGGCTCGCGCCGGACGCGACGCTCGCGCGCGCGCACGCGGAGGTCTCGGCGCTCGGGATCCTCCCGTCGATCGACGCGCGGCCGAGGCCCGAAGCGACCGGACCGCGCGTGGTGCCGTACACGTTTGCCTTCACGGGGGACTTCGAACGTGGCGAGCTGGGTCTGCTGTGGTCGCTGTCGAGCCTCTTGCTCGTCTTGCTGCTGCTGCCGCCGTGCGCGAACATTGCGATCCTGAACTACGCGCGCACCGTCACGCGGCAGCAGGAGTTCGCCGCCCGCCACGCCCTCGGCGGCAGCCGTGCACGGATCGTCTGGCAACTCTTCATCGAGTCGCTCGTGCTCACGGCCGCGGCCGCCGGTGTCGCCCTGCTGATCCTGCGCGTCGTATCGGTAGTGGTGGCCGGGCGCCTGCAGCAGATCCCCGGTGGCCCGCCGTTCTGGATGACGTTCGACGTTTCGTACCGCACCATTCTCTTCGTCGTCGGACTTGCCGTGGCTGGGGCCGCCGTGTCCGGCCTCGTGCCGGCGCTGCAGGCCACGGGGCGCCTGGCGCGGCTCGGCGCCGGAGCGCTCGCCGGACGGACCAGCCTCCGCCTGGGTGCCACGTGGACCACGCTGGTGATCGCGCAGGTCGCCTTCTCGGTCGGCGTGCTGCCATTGGCCGCCGAACTCGCCTGGGGCACGTTGCGGACCGGCATCATCGGCCCGGGCTTCGCCGCCGAGGAGTTTGCGACTGCGCGCGTCGCGCTGGAAGGGGACCGGTTCGATGCGGACGAGGCGCTACCACAGAGGGTCAGCGAGCCGCAGGGAGCGCGACGACAACGCGCCGTGCTCTTTGGCAATCGCCAGCGCGAGTTGACGCGACAGCTGCTGGCCGACCCTGGCATCCTCAGCGTGGCGGCCGCCTTGCGGCCGCCCGGCGAGGAGCCCTGGGTGTTCGTCGAGATCGAGGGGCGAGGCGTGCCGACCGAGGTCCTCAACGGCCGCCTGCCGGGCTTTCCCGCCCGGTTCAACCAGGTCGATACCGCGTTCTTCGATATCTATCAGGTGCCTCGCCTCGCCGGTCGCGGATTCAAGGAGGGCGACGTTTCAGCGGAGGCTGATGCCGTCATCGTCAACCACAACTTCGGCGAGACCATCGCGCCCGGCGGCAACGCCCTCGGACGCCGTTTCCGGTACGTCCGTGCGATGGACAGCGAGTGGCTGCATGGCCCGGAAGCGGACCGCTGGTACGAAGTCGTCGGTGTCGTCGGGAATCTGCCGGTGACGACCGACGCACGCGTTGCGTACCATGCGGCGGCCCCTGGTCAGATCCATCCTGCGCACCTGCAACTTCGCCTCAGAGGCGGTCCGGCCGGTCTCGCGGAACGCCTCCGCGACGTCGCAGCGAGTATCGACCCGACGCTGCACGTCGATGAGGTGCGGACGTTGGCAGAGATCTATCGCGAGCACCGCTTCGGCGACAACCTTGGCGCCATCACCATCGGCGCGGTCACCGGAAGCGTACTGCTGCTCTCGGCCGCCGGGCTGTACGCGCTCATGGCGTTCACGGTTGCGCAACGCCGGCGTGAGATCGGTATCCGTTCAGCCCTCGGCGCCCAGCCACGGCATTTGGTGGCGGCTGTGTTCAGGCGCGCGTTCTGGCAGGTCGGTGCCGGTTCGGCGGCGGGGATGCTCGCCGCCTACCTCGCCGGCCGGTACGTGCCGATCGAACAGATCGGCGGATTGCCGATTCCCGGCATCCTCCCCGGCGCGGCCGCGTTCATGCTGCTCGTCGGTGTCCTCGCTTCGCTGGGCCCTGCCCGACGCGGCGTCCGCATCGATCCCACCGAAGCGTTGCGCAGCGAGTAGGGGACCGCAGCTCTGAGGTCGTAGCTCTATTGTGAGGTTGTTTCAAACCCGGCTCGGGATTGAGCTCGGCAGAGTCGACCGAATCGAAGGCCACCGGTTTCGTCCTCCACGTAACCGTCGAGCGACGTATTGGTAATGGCCGCCTTTCTTGTTCTCTGCCTGGAAGCGATGTGATCGGCGATGTGCTTCGCGTCCCGACCAACTCCGCCCACGAGCACCGAGCTGAGCGAGTACTGGAACAGGAGCCCCATGAAGTAGAGGCCAGGAACGGACGCGATGATGCCTCGGTCGTGGATTGGAAATCCGTGGCGGGTGGGCAGGGCAGAATCGATCCAGCCGAAGTCAGGTGCGTATCCGGTGCACCAGATCACGTTCGAGACCTCCAGAACCCGTCCGTCCTCGAGTAGAGGGTGGCCTTCCCGCACACCGGTCGTCCTGCCGACCCGCTCGATCCCTGCAGCGACGATGTCCTTTCGCCGCACTCGGGCGAGGGGGATGCCGCGCGGCGGATCGAGAAAGTGGTCGCGAAGCCTTCTTCCCAACTTCGTTCTCACCGTCAGCCGCGTGGCTACCAACCACATGATCGGTGTGAAGAACCGATCGGGAATACTGCCGGCGCGGGCGGGTTCTTGGCCGGTGTCCGGTCCTGACAACCACGTCCGGTGGTGGCGCGCGAGCTCCATGGCGATCTCGGCTCCCGAGTTCCCGGCGCCCACCACCAGGGCGCCCCCCTCGCGCAGTTGCGAGAGGTTGCGGTACTCGCTCGAGTGGATCTGATAGATGGTTCCGTTCAGAGTGGCAGCGAAGGCCGGAATCCTGGGATGATGGTATGCACCGGTCGCCACCACCACATTGGCGGCCGACAGCACGTCCTCTCCGCATGATGCTTCGAACCGGTCGGCTTCAGCCGTAAGACGATCCACTCTGATTCCCGTTCGAACCGGCAGCTCGAACTTGCGTGCATACGCCTCCAGATAATCGGCGGTCTCGTCCTTGGTCGGGTACAGGGAAGACGGGCCCGGAAACGGCATGCCGGGCAGTCCGTTGTAGGGAGCGGGCGTGAACAACCGCAGACTGTCCCATCTCTTTCGCCAGGCATTCCCGACCCTGTCGTTCTCATCCACAATCACAAACGGCAGACCATTCCGCCGGAGGTGGTAACCAATAGCCAAGCCGGCCTGACCCGCGCCGATCACGAGAGTGCCCACGTGATGTTCATTCATCTTGCGACCATCTGGAGAAGCAAGGCCGATACGAATCTCAAGGCTCGATCCGATAGATCTCCCGCCGGCCGCTCTCCACGAGAGCGTGATAGTCGGCCATCGCCTTGCCAACGGCCTCGTTCGCCGTGAGCATCTGCTCCATGGTGAAGAAGTCCTCGATCCGTTCAACGGTCGCCTCGGCGACGATGGTCCAGTACGGCTCACCGGTCACGTCGGTGAGCAGGCGAAGCGGCTCTTGCCCCTTTTCCTTCAGCGCGCTGGAGATGACTCGGAATTTCTCCACCATCGAACGCACCTTCCCGGGCTTGCAGTGCAGAACCTCACGGATCACGTACATGATGTGCTCCTCTCAAATCGTGGAATCAATGAGCCCCGACATCCTTCGCCGCCGTCATGATGCGGCCGATATTGTCGTCCGACATGAAGTCGGAGAGTGGAATGGCCCCGGTGATCGCCGACAGGAAGGCGTTGGTTGCGTCCTGATTGCCGCGCAGTGCGCCAAAGAGAGCCTGCATCTCCGGCGGAGGGGGCTCGAGTGCGGCGAGGTGTGTGGTGAACTCGTACATTGGCCGCACGCGCTCGTTGCGCGCCAGTTCGTGCGTCGCGAGCAACTCGTCGAATGCGCCGTGGCCTGACAGACACCGAGTCAGGGCATCGACGAGCAGCTCGGCGTCAATGAAGGCGTCGCTGATACCTTGCGCCGTAATCGGATCTCTGTTGTAGCTTGCGTCACCCACGAGCACCCATCCCTTGCCATAGGGCTTTCGGAAGTACCCGGGCACCCCGGTTGTGCCGTACCACTTCTCCTGGCGACGGCCCGCGCGCACGCGCGCAGCGAAGTCGGGCGCGGACTCGAGCGCCCGCCAGACGTGCCCCTCAATGTCGGCGCGCACGGACGGAAACTCCTTGGCGGGCCAGTTCACCATCACGAGATGGAGACCATCGTTGGTCGGCGCACCACCGAAGGCGTGGTGGTCGCGCACGTACAGCTCGATATCGTCTTGTCTGACGCCGCTGAAGTACGAGTAGTAAGCGCAGGCGGCGACCGGGCGAATGTCATATTCCGGAGCTCGCACCGCCCGCGCAACGAAAGAGTTCACGCCATCGGCGCCGATCACCATCCGGGCATGCTCTTCGACTGGCCTTCCGTCTCTTCCATGGCCTCGAACGCCCACGACGATGTCGTCGGTCACCAGTAACTCGTCGACGGTGAAGCCCTCACGAACTTCGACGCCGCCCTCGGCCGCTGCATTTGCCAGGAGGCTGTCGAGCACCGTGCGACGCGGACAGAATCCGCCCCTGCCGTCGTTGGCGTCGGGAATGGCGCCGCGCAGCGCGAACGGGCCGACGTCGAATGTCATCTGCCGGCAGATGGGCGGTGCCCCTGTCGCCGCCAGTGTGCCGAGGAGACCCCACCGTGCCAGGATCTCGGCGCCGTGAGGCCACAGGATGTGCGTCGAGATCGTATCGCTCGGGAAGGTGGCTCTGTCGACGAGCAGCACCTTGAATCCCTGTCGTGCGAGGAGCATCGCCGTCGGCGAGCCCGCACACCGCGCTCCAACGATGATGGCGTCGTGCATCTGAACCTCCGCGTCGAACTGACGTTACCGCAGGCCAGAGGCGCTGACATCGGATGGAATACCCAAAATCGCGGAGGTTTGAAATTGGGTATTTCTGCGTACGGCTCAGATGAGGTTGTGCTGGAACGCCCAGGCTGTCGCGCCCGTACGGCTCGACACGCCGAGCTTGTCGAAGATGTTACTCACGTGCCGGGCGACGGTCTTTTCGCTGATGAAGAGCTGGGCAGCGATGGCGCGATTCGTCCTGCCGGCTGCGAGCAGCCGAAGGACCTGCGCCTCCCGTTCGCTGAGCGAGCCGATTCGCTGATGCGAGGCGCGTTCCGATTGCGCGGCGATGCGCGCGAGGCTGGGTTCGGCCCTGAGCTGCGTGAATATCCCTCGTGCCGTCTCGATCTCGAGACGACGGCCGTCGGGGTCGCGCCGCTTCTCACAGACATCCGCGAGCAGCAGGCAGGTCTGCGCCTCTTCGTACGGCATCTCCAGCTCACGCCAGATCTCACACGCCTGCCGCAGCGGCGTTGAAGCCCCTTCAATGTGGCCCTCCGCAAGGAGCACCGCGCCGGCGGCGTGCGCGGACGCTGCGGTCAGCAGCGGCGCGCCCAAGGCGAGAGCGATCTCCGACAATTCGGCGGACACCGCTCGCGCGGCGGCGACATCATCGGCGGCCAGCAGAATCTCGACCGCCGCAGGCAGCATTCTGGCGCGACTGATCTGTGTCTGCGTATCGAGCAGAACGCTCCTGATCGACCCGACCGCCGCGTCGATCTGACCCTCAGCCAGACGGAGCAGCGACAGTCCTGGCTGCGGTTTACGCCCGCGCTCGTGCGCACGCGTGTAGGCCTCATTGGCTTTGGTGAACTCACCCCGAAGTCGATGGATTTCGCCGCGGCGATAGAACGCCGCTCCCGCTGCCGGGCGCGAGATCAAGAGCTCACACGCGCCCTCCGCGTCGCGCGCGGCATCGTTCCATTGCCCGCGCAGCTGCAGAACTTCGGCGCGGTAGTGCAGACACTCGCCGCGATAGCGCACGAGATCGGGCTGCCTCGCGCACCATTGCGCAAGTGATGCCGTCCATTCATACGCGCGCCGTAGATCGAAGATTTCCTGACAACCCTCGAGCACGCTGCAGTAGACATCGCCGGCCACAAGCGGGGTCACCTCGCCGGCGATCACCGAAGCCATCGCTTCATCGAGGAGGGCGACACCTTCGGCAATGTGTCCGAGGCGGATGAGCGCGCGACCACGTCCGTGGCAGGCCACCGACGCCAGATCGCGATCTGCAAAGCGATGAGCGATCACCGCCGCCTGACTGAATGTGGCGTCCGCCCCAGAGGGATCACCCTGCACGATGGATTTGATGGCGACGGGGATCAGCAGATACCCTCGGACGACGCAGTCGAGCTGCCCCTCATCCAAGAGGCGGCCGGCTCTTGCGAACCAGCCGGACGCGGGAGCGACGGCGCCCCGTCCCATGAGAGCAAACCCCAGCCAGAACGCCGTTCGAGCGGCCCCTTCCTGGTCTCCGCTATCGAGGAATGTCTGATGTGCGCGCGCGGTGAACGCCTCGCAATCGTCCTCCTGGCCGACCAGGTAGGCCGCGATCGCGAGTCGCTCGAGATCTTCGGCGTCGAGCCGTGCTTCACAATCAGCGGCTTTCAGCAGCCGATACGATTCGGCCCACGCCCGTTGCTCGAACGACTTCCGCCCACGCCGCAATGTCGCGCGGTCCGCCATGTCGCCCGCTGAGAACAGTAAATTCGGTAGGGTAGCTTCGTGTCAACAACGTTTCGCGTGGCTGGTCGATTCGTGTCGCATGCTCTTGCCGATCCATGTTGCCGCAGGCGGCTCGCGATGATTTTCGGCGCTTTCGTCTGCGCCAGTCGTCCCGGACGGCTGCCGGCGAATGTGCCGCGGCACAGGTATGCTCGACATCATGTCCGAACTGGCGACACCCGCGAGGCCGGTCGGCATCGTCAGGACGACAGTACGACGCGTTGCCGTCGCGCTGACGATGTCGATCGGCGTCGGCGTCCTGATGATGACCACGTGGGCAGGCTCTCCATCCGCACTCTTCTTTCGTACCATCATCCTCGGTCTGTCGGCGACGGCGACCTTCGCCTTCTTCGAGGTCTGGCCACGAAGTCTGCCGCGCGGGCTCCAGCGATGGGCACTGCAAGTCGTGGCGGTCGGCGTTTCCATACCGGTCACGACGGTGCTGATCTACCTCCTGTCGACTCCCCAGGGTGCGCACCCCTTCTGGGAGAACCCCGGTCGCTGGGCCGGATGGACGCATCTGACGTTCGCCGGCATCCTCCTGGCGCCGTGGACGGCGCTCGCGGCGATCGTTCGGCAGAAGGAAGCGTTCGCCCGTCACCGGGAGCTGACGTTCGCGCTCGAGCGCAGTGAGCTCGAGCGGCAGGCGCTCGACGCGCGAATACATCTGCTGCGGGCGCAGGTCGCGCCGCACTTCCTTTTCAACACACTCGCAAACGTGCAGGCGCTCGTCGATGCGGGCTCGCCACATGCGTCGGCCGTGCTGCGAAGCCTCACCGCCTACCTGCGCGCGGCGGTGCCGCTGCTGCACGAGTCCGCTGCAACGATCGAACGCGAGCTGCAGCTGGTTCGACCATACCTCGAGCTCATGCAGATGCGCATGCCGGATCGCCTCCAGTACGCGATCAATGTCGAACCGTCGGCGCTCAAGGTTCGCTGTCCACCGACCACCCTGTTGACGCTGGTCGAGAATGCCGTACGACACGGGATCGACCCCAGCGAAGAAGGAGGCCGGATCGACGTCGATGTCGCACGAGTGGGCGAACACTGTGTGATCCGCGTCACCGACACAGGCGCCGGACTTCATCAATCGCCGAGCGGGCTCGGATCCGGCCTGACGACCCTGCGCGAACGGCTGCAGCTGATCTTCGGCGAGTCGGCGCTCCTCCGCCTGACACCCAACAGGCCGCGCGGCGCCGTCGTCGAAATCGAAATGCCGGCACACACATGAACGCTCACGCGACTGCATTGATTGCCGACGATGAACCGCTGCTGCGGGATGCACTTCGGCGCCAGCTGGCGATGGTGTGGCCCGAGCTCGAGATTGTGGCGGAGGCGCGCAACGGACGGGAGGCGGTGCGGCTGTTCGACGCGCGTCATCCCGACATCTGCTTCCTCGACGTCCATATGCCGGGACTGTCTGGCGTCGATGCCGCGAACCACATCGGCCGGCGCGCGCATCTCGTGTTCGTTACGGCGTTCGATCACTACGCGGTGGAGGCGTTCGCGCAGGGCGCACTCGATTACCTGCTGAAGCCCGTCGAACAGGCACGGCTCGCGGAGACCGTGAGCCGTCTCAGGGACCGTCTGCAGTCATCGAGGCCGGCGATCAACACCGAACAGCTATTACAGCAACTGACCGAACAGCTCGCGAAGCTGCAGAGTCGCGGCGGCGAGAAGCAGGCGCTGCGATGGATTCGCGCGCAAGCTGGGAAAACCGTGCGCCTCATCGCGGTCGACGACGTCGATTACCTTCGCGCCGACGCGAAGTACACCATCGTCGCCTGGAACCATGCAGGAAAACCGGCGGAGGCGGTAGTGCGGACGCCGCTGAGGGAGTTGCTCGAGCAGCTTGATGCGGAGCAATTCGCGCAGGTCCATCGGTCGGTCGTCGTGAACCTCCGCGCGATCAGCTATGTGAAGCGGCATGACAACGAAACGGCGGAGATTCACTTGAAGGGTCGCAACGAGGTTCTACCGGTGAGCCGCAACTACCTGCATCTGTTCCGGCAGATGTAGCCGCCGCTCGGCACGAACCCACCGCCGTTCGGCGACACCAATCCGCTCTTCGTCGCAAGCTGGTTGTTCGAGCGCACGCGTGCCGCCACGATGTCCGGGGGCGAATCGAATGAAGCAACACCCGATCCTGGTCGTCACGTCTCTGCTCTCGATCCTCTTGCTGACGCTTCACGTAACGGACGACATCGTCCGTGGCATATCGAAGGCCGAGCCCTCCAACATTGCGCTGCTCGTCCTCGCGGTCTTCCTGTACGGGACGCTCGTGCTCGCCCCACGGCGATCGGGGCACGTCATCATGCTGCTCGTCGGGTTCTTCGCGGCAGCCATGCCCGTCATCCACATGAGGGGCGCACATTACGGTGAGATTGCCAGGTCGACCGGCGGCTTCTTCTTCGTCTGGACACTCTGGGCGCTCGGCGGACTCGGGGGCGTCACCTTTATCCTCTCGGCGCGCGGACTGTGGAGCCTGCGACGGGGTCAGCCGACGTAGTCCGCGGACCGAACCGGCCGGTGCTTCCAACAGGTCAGACCGCCTCGAGGCGCTCGGAAGGAGGAGGCTGTCGGTTTCAGCAGTCCGGCCCAAAAAAGTACGTCACGTTGATGCTGTAGCTCGTGGAGCGGTCGGAGGTGATCCACAGTTTGTATTCCGGCGGCGTTCCGAGGCGCTCCGGATTACCGCGTCCGTGAGTCAGAATGAGACCGCTCACAATTCCCGCCGCCGTCCAGCCGCCGCGCGCCAGGATGGCGCAGCTGCCGGAGTTCGCCTCCGCCGGAAGGGTGAATGCCTCGCAGGAGACGAGGGTCGCGTAGACGTTCAGCCGGGGTCCGTCCGCGTCGAGCCGTCCGGGCCAGTCGATGCGCGCATCGTTCTGGCTGCCGCGTGTGTCGTACGCGACGCGGTGCATGACCACCTCGCCGGCGACAACCGACCCATTCAGAGTGGCCACCGGCCCTCGCTCCTGGCGATCCAGGCAGGAGGGACCAACGATTCCACATCCGGCCGTCGGCAAGAGCAGCGCGGCGATCACCAGAGTGCCTGTCATGCTTCCTCTCCTTCAAGAGGTAATGCGCAAGGCTCCCGCAGACAGGCTCGCGATCAGCAGTCTCCGCCCGCGCGATGGGCATCCCGATCGCTGCCGGTCGCGGCTTCGACGCAGGCATCAACCAGTCTGATCATCGAGGCGAGCGTCCGAGCGAACGAGTAGCATGTGCGTGTGCGTTGGATCGTCCGCGGGGACATCGACGGGTTCTTCGGCCTCGCCCTCGACAACCTCGTTCAGCTCCTGCTGATCGATACCCTCTGTCGCACCGTCCTCGGCTTCCCGCCCGAGCTCCTCTACGGCCAGGTGCTGCCCGCCGCTGCGATCTCCATCCTCATCGGCAACGTGGCGTACGCGTTCCAGGCGCGTGCCCTCGCCGCACGCACGGGACGCACGGACGTCTGCGCGCTTCCGTACGGCATCAACACGGTGTCGCTGTTTGCCCACGTCTTCCTGGTGATGCTGCCGGCGAAGGCGGTGGCCGAAAGAGCCGGCGCGGTCGACCCCGTGCGCGTCGCGTGGCAGGCGGGTCTGCTGGCGACATTCGCGACCGGCGTGATCGAGCTCGGGTGTGCCTTCGTCGCCGAGCGGGTGCGCAAGGCGACGCCGCGGGCGGCGCTCCTCTCTACTCTCGCCGGCATCGCCCTCGGGTTCATCTCGCTCGGCTTTCTCTTCCGCACCTTCGCGCATCCGGTCGTGGGATTGACAACGCTCGCGATCGTGATGCTCACTTACTTCGGCCGCGTGCGCTTCAAGGGCCACATTCCAGGTGGGGTAGGGGCCGTGACACTCGGGTCACTCCTGTGCTGGATCACCGGCATCGCGCCGGTTGGCGCACGTCCCTCGCCGCCCACGTTCCACACGCCGATCCCCGCCGTCGGCGACCTGACTGCCGCGTTCAGCGGCGGACATATGCTGCCGTATCTCTCGGTCATCATCGCGATGGGTCTGTTCAACGTGCTGGGCTCGCTCCAGAACATCGAGTCGGCGGAAGCGGCCGGCGACTCGTACGACACGCGGTATTCGTTGACGGTCAACGGAGTCGGGAGTGTCGCGGCCGCGCTCTTCGGATCCGCGTTCCCGACGACGATCTACATCGGGCATCCAGGGTGGAAGGCGATCGGTGCGCGCGCCGGGTATTCGATCCTGAACGGCGCCTTCGTGACGACGATCTGCGTCACGGGGACGCTGGCGTGGATTGCGTGGGCGATCCCGATCGAGGCCGGCATGGCCATCGTCCTCTGGATCGGCATGATGATCGTCGCGCAGGCATTTCAGGCCACGCCGCGCGAGCATGCGCCCGCCGTCGTGGTCGGCCTCCTGCCCGGGATCGGGGCGTGGGGCGCGCTCATGGCGAAGAACGGGCTGCGCGCTGCCGGTCTGGGAGGGCCGGCGGGGCCATTCAGCGAATCGCTCGTCGGCGCGTTCCAGCGGACTGATACGTGGATTGCGGGCGCTTTCGCGATCGAGCAGGGATTTCTCTTCACCGCGATGGTCCTCGCCGCCGCCGTCGTCGGGGTGATCGAGCGGCGTTGGCGGCGAGCGGCCGCGTGGTCGGCCGTGGGCGCAATGCTTTCGGCCTGCGGACTGATGCACTCCTACCAGTGGACGTTTGGTGATACGGCCTTGAAGCTCGCTCCGGCATGGCCGTTCGTGATCGGCTACGCCGGGATGTCCTTGCTCTTTCTCAGCGCAGAGTGGACGACCGAGGAGGGCGGCGAACACTAACCCTTCTCCGATGGGCTTCGCCCCTCGGATTCCCCGACACCGCGCCCTCGCTCGCCCTGCGAGAGCTTGCGCGCTTGAAGCACCTGATTCAGCGCGTAGGCCAGGCGCAGCTTCGCCTGACGCTCGGCCGCGTCGGGGAACCCGTGATCAGCGACGAGCATTTCCGCGTGAAGCGACGGGCAATTCCTGCGCACAACTACCGATTACAGTCTTGTGGCTTGACGGATACTGCCTCGAACCCTCACGATCGTTCCCGATGTTCTTCTCTCTCGTCTAGTTCTGGCTGCAGGCGGACCGTACTGCGTCCGGTCGGGCGTGGTGTATCTGGTCCGTACCGAACATCGACTGCGCGATTCAGGCGCAGTCGACATCTGCAGAGATCCAGTTACTAGAACGGAGGGAGGACGTCGTGTCTTCTGCTGAACGTTTCGTTCGGCATCACAAGCAACAGACCGACCGCGCGATCAGCCAGGCGTACGCACGCTTGGCCGCAAACACGCTTGCATCAGCGACATTCCGCGCGCTGCTGCACTGCGTTCGGAATCGAGCCCCGCGGTTGCTGGACGCGCCGATCGTAAATAGCCACCATCCTGGTGTGGAAGCGCTCGTCAATCTGTCGCGGTTCGGGAGCGCACACCTCCGGACAACGACCGGTTGGCCGGGGACATCGGCGTCCTGGCGACGAGCGGTGTGTTCTCTTTCACAGCATCTGGTCTGCAGGTACGCCGTACCGCCGTTTCTTGCGGCGTCTTGGTATGCGGTCGATGATGTGTACGCAGAGAAGAAGCGCGAGTGGTTCGTCGCGCATGCGCGTGGCGCCAGTTTTCGATCGCTCGACCTGCCGATCGTGATGACCAGGAAGATGGAATACATCTTCCTCACTTCCCATGATCATCTAGCCCTCGAGCACGCGATGCGTCGTGCGGAGCTGCTCGCCCTGGAGGCATCGGACGAGGTGGTTCAGGCCGTGTTGGCGACGCGACTGGCGACAGACCTGCGCAACGGCGAGTTCTGGCGCACTGTATGGACGTTCCTGATCGCGAACGCGCGCGCGATCGACCCGGGGCAAATCGGGCCGATGATCGATTTCATCCAGGCGATTCGGCACGAGCGCGTAGCGGTCGAGAGTCAGGACGGAATCGTCATGGTGATCCACCGCTGCCATCGTTCTCGATGAAGAGCCGAACCGTGCAATCGATGCTGCGTCTGATGCAGGATTGGCATCGTAGCCTTGGTGTGGCGAATGGCGGTCTGACATGGGCACCGTCGCCGCTGCGGCCAATGATGATGGAGGAACCGAGTCAGGAGCCGTCTGCGCCGCCAATCGTCTGGCAGTTGATGGAGCTCACGAATGGCGCACAGCTCCGGACGGAAGGCGCCGCCCTGCATCACTGCGTGGCCAGCTATGCCGACCGGTGCTGGCGGGGAGCGTCGCGAATCTGGTCGCTCCGAGCCCGGCGCGGTGACAAGGTGCGCCACGTGCTCACCCTGGAGGTCGACATGAAGAGGCGCGCCGTTGTCCAGGCGCGCGGCTGGGGAAATCGCGCGGCTTCCGGAAAGCCGCTTCGGCTGCTACAGGATTGGGCCATTCGAGAACGGCTGCGGCTGGCCATCTGAGCAATACTGGCATTTGGTGTGGTGACGCGCGCTGTCTCGAGTTCGGGCTGCTCATGCGACAACTGATCGGTGCCGGCACACCGAGAAGCCTGCAAGGGCGGCTCACCGCGGTACTAGCTGGCCTATTGACGCTGATTCGGCCACTCTGAGAGTCGGTGGCGCGGCATTGGTTGCCCAGACGCGCACGAGCCCTTCTCCACTTATTCGAGGCCAAGCTCGGCGGGTGCGGGCCGACGTGACGAGCACGCACACAAACGACGTCTGATGCGCTTCGGTGGCGAACCAAGATGTATTTGAGCGAAGCGGCAGGTAAAGCGCGCTCATCCCCGGGCGCGATCCATTAGACAGACCGTAGATGGAAAGGGAAAAGGGGTTGCAGCGTTTCGGCTACAACCCCTTTTTCATGTCTTTGGTTGCGGGGGCTCGCAACCAGCGGTACTTGCAGCTGTGGAGCGGGGCTGCATGAGTCCTCGGCGGAGGGTCTTCGGGATTGGGCGTACGTAAGATCCCTTATGTCGGTGGCTCCCCGCTGGCAGTCGTGACGTTCTCCTCCGTGCGAAAGGGCCATTCGCTCGGATAGAGAGGGCTCCGGTTGGGGCCTAAGCCATCGTAGCCTGGTGACTGTTGCGCTAGGCGTTCAGGAACAGCACCGCTGCGAACGAAAACGCTCTCCTTATC
>DATLLF010000149.1:0-24553 GCA_035537955.1 Vicinamibacterales bacterium
GGACGGTGATCGTGTCCGACGATCACGTCCTCGCGACGACGTTGCCGCCGGAGATCCACGGCGCCCTCACGCCGGAGACGTTGCGAGCCTTCCCGGCCGGGGAGGTGACGATCGGTGGCGAAAAGTACGCGATCCGTCCACTGCTGCAGGAAGGGAGCGCAGCCGTCTACGTGCTCGATTCCATTGATGCAGCGGCCCGTCCGCTCGTGCGTTCGTCGCTGCAGACGATGGCCGCGATCGCCGTTGGCGCGTTCGCCCTGGCCGTGCTCGCGAGCCTGTGGCTGGCGAGAACCATCTCGCGGCCCATCGACACGCTGTCGCAGGCACTCAGCGACATGACGCGAACGCGGACCTTCGATCGTCCGCTCACGGCGTCGGGCGCGAGCCTCGAAGTCGACACCCTCACCGATGCATTCAACACGATGATCGGATCGATCCAGACCGGGGAGGGAGAGACGCTGCGCGCCTACCTCGAAGCGATCCGCGCGCTGGCGCTGGCGCTCGACGCGCGGGATCCATATACCGCCGGCCATTCGGAGCGCGTCAGTGCGCTCTCGGTGGCGATCGGCCGCCAAATGCGGCTCGACGACGGAACACTGGAAGTGCTTCGCCTGGGCGCGCTGCTGCACGACATCGGCAAGATCGGCATCAGCGACGACCTGCTCAGCAAGCCGGCGCCACTGACGGCGGACGAATACGAGACGGTCAAGACGCATACGACCGTCGGCTCACGCATCCTCCGCAGCGTCCGCTTCCTCGAACCACACCTGCCGTTAGTCGAGCTGCATCACGAACGCCCCGACGGCCGCGGTTATCCCTACGGTCTCTCGGGCAACCAGATTCCCGTCGCCGCGCGCATCGTCCACGCGGCGGACGCATACGACGCGATGACGACCGCGCGCGCCTACCGCGCGGCGCGTCCTCGAGCCGAAGCCCTCGCCGAACTGCAGCGATGCGCCGGAACAGACTTCGACGAAGATGTCTTGCGCGCCTTGATGCAGGTGGTCGCCCACGACGGTGGCGCGCACGACGTGATCGCGCACGCCGCAGTTCCGGCCATGGATCGTGCGCCGGCCGCCGACGGCACACCTTTTATCGACGAGTTCCGGTCCGAGGCAGACATGCCCAAGACGGACGCTGGCTCCGAGCGACCCCCCAACCCGCTGGACGGCTTCGATTCCGAAGGGCAAGTCGCGTAACGAGCCTGTTCGAGTGTGCGTGGGCATCCGCGCGGGTGGCGAGCCGCAAGCTCGACCGTATGGACTAGGATGTGCGCGGAGGATTTCAGGATGGCGAGCAGCTCCGGCCGTGACCTCGGGATGCTGGTATTTGCAGTGTGGTTGATTCTCACCGGCGTGACGGGGCTGATTTCCCTTGGGCTGCCCCCCATCCTGATGTCGGTGCTCGCGCTGGTAGCAGGCGTCCTGATCATCGCGGGACGCTGAGTCAAACGGCAAATTCAAGACCTGTCCGCGCGCGGGCTGACCCGGCGCGGACGACGTTGACGCTGCCGGCCGGCGCCACTCCGCTTGCCGCCGCCCCAGTGCGCCAGGAACTGCGTCACGAATCCATGCTCCTCAGTCGAATCTACCGCCAGCGGCGCGAGCGCCAGCGCAACGGTCAGCGCGATGTGGTACCCGCTCGAACGGGACGCCGCGGCGCGGGTATAGGCAGGATGCGCGTCGTTGATCCAGATCGTGCTGTCCACCAGGCGCCCCAGCTCCGTATCCTCCGGACGAGACTCGAACTGCACGAGCAGGCCGTAACGTGCTGGACGACGACGTCCGGGGACGGTGCCGATCGCGCCGATCGCCGCTTCCGTTTCTTTCGTTCCATCCTCGCCAGCGTCGACGGATGACGTGCGGGACGGCTCCTCCTCCTCGCGCGGCGTGGCCGGCGAAGGCGAACCGATCTCTGGTGATGGTGCGTGTTCACCGCCTGGCTCGGCGCTCTCACGCTGCGTCTCGTACGGCCCGCGCACGGCGTCGCTCTGGTCGTTGACATCGAGACCGGCGGTCGCGAACAGCGGACCCGGAACACGCTCATCGCCGCGGCCGGGGAGCGGCAAGCGCTTCTGGCCGCCGGGACGATGGTCCACGAGCGAGCGGAGCAGCGGAAAATCATCCGCGAGATCCTCGAGGACACGCTCGAGATCGCGCTCCAGCCGCAGCGTCCGCGGACGCGCCTCTTCGCGCGAATCCCCCCACGCGTTTAGCTGCCGCGAGACCACCTCCTGTATCGCCTTGCGATAGGCGAGGTACGCGGCACCGCGTTGGCCGTTCCTGATGAAATCGTTCTTGCTCAGCGTGAGGCAGCCGGCAAGCTCCGGCGCCTCGACAACCCCCGTGACACGCCAGGCGCCCGCGGGTGACAGACCGAGCCAGTCCCATCCGCGCTTGATCACCTTTCCGAACGTGCTGATCGCAATGCCCTGCTGATCCTCCGGCAGCGGATGATCGTGACGCTGCACGATCGCGATGGCGGACGGCAGGCGCTTGCGTCCCATGCGGATCGGGATCGTCACCCGATCGCGGATCAGTGGCTTCGCCGGCGAGACCGGCTGACCGCCGACGTCGATGAGGACTTTTCCCGGATAGTGCCTGCGCAGCAGCTCGTCGAACGCTGGATCGAGGAGCGGCGCGAAGTGCGTGCGGATCGCCTCCTCGAGATACCCGACGTCGAGCAGCGGCGAGAGCGGATTCGACAGGCGCAGGCGGACGGCCGTCCCTCGCGGACCGGTCATGCCAGGCGGCGGGATCCACTTCCATGGCGCGCGATACCGTGTCGACAGCCGCCACGTCGTCGCCACGTGCGTGGCGCCGCGTCTCGTCTCGGTGATCACCTCGTCGGCGACGAGCAGCCCGAGCTTGATGCCGACGCCGGCGAAACCGATCCCTTCTCCGCGTGACTTCGTGCTCGCCGCGACGTCGTGATACCGCGCGAGATCCCGCCGCTTCATCCCGCGTCCATCGTCCACCACGGTCAGCGTCGCGTCGCTGGCGTTCGGCAGGAAACTGAGGCGCGTCGCGCCCGAGTCGAGCGCGTTCGCCGTGATTTCCGTCAGGATCGTCTCTTCGAGGGAGCCGGTGTAGGCGTCGCGGAGATCTTCGAGCAGGTGCTGGAGGTCGACTCGGGTTTCGCCCACGCGGCATTATGTCCGGCTTCCGGCTTCCGGCTTCCGGGGCTACTTCCGCTTCGTGTAGCTGATCTTCATCATCTCGGTCTCTTTGCCGTCGGGTCCTGGTGCGTACATCCTCATCACGCGCGTCGTCGGGGTCGAGTACTCGACCGTCGACCGGGATTTCGTCACCTGGCCGCTCATGTCTGGCCCTTCCATGGTTCCCGTCATCATCTTCTTCGCCGGATCGTAGGTGGACTCGGCGACTGCGAGCCCCGGCGACATCGAATCGGTCCAACTTCCTACGTATTTCTTCTTCGCGGCATCCCAGACAGACACGCCGTGGCCATGGAACGGCGCGCCCATCATGTTGCCCTTGAAGTCGGTGATGAGACAGAGCCCGCCACAGCCGATGGTGCTCACCTCGACACCTTTCGAGCTCTGCGCCGCCATACCGGGCTGGGCGGCAATTTCGACAACCGCATCCCACGTGCCCTCGTCCATCTTGAAGACGGCCTGTTCGGGACCGGGTTTGGGCACCGGCGGCGGCTGCTGTCCGCCTCGAGCCGCCAGTGATACGACGCTGAGGACGACGAACGCGGCGACCAGACGTGATTTCATTGAATCCTCCTCAGCGCGAATATACTCTCCGTCGCATGCGCCTGCATCGATCTGCGCTCCTGCTCGCAATCACCGTCGTCTGTGCGGACGTTGCGGGGTTCGCGACGCAGTCACCCCCGCTGCTCAACGATCAGCAGATCGAGGAGTTCCTCCGCACCGCGCGCGTCGTCCACACCAAAGGGGCGGGAAAAGGAGTGACAGGATCCATTCGCGCAACCCTGTCGGACGGCACGATCACCCACGATGCGCAGATCCAGGTGGTCGACGAGCGCAAGGCGGAGTTCAGGGGCGGCAAAGGCGGTGTCGAATTCAACTTCCGCGACAGCTGGCGCTTCAACGTCGCCGTCTACAAGATCGATCGCATGCTCGACCTGCAACTGGTCCCCGTCAGCGTGCAGCGAACATGGAACAGCACCCGCGGCGCGTTCACGTGGTGGCTCGACAACATCCAGATGGACGAGGGCGAACGTCTGAAACGAAAAGAAGCACCACCCGTCGGCCGCTGCTGGAGCGAGCAGATCCGCCTGCTGCGCGTTCTCGATCATCTGATCGACAACTCCGACCGCAACCTCGGCAACATCCTCATCGGCAAGGATTGGCGCCTGTGGGCAATCGACCACACGCGCGCCTTCCGCTATTCGACGACGCTGCACAATCCGGCGGCGCTGACGGGCATCGATCGCAAGGTGTTGGCGAAACTGGAGGCGCTCGACTTCGAGACGCTCAAGCCCGCGCTCAAGGACTACATCACGGACGACGACATCCGCCTGATGCTCACGCGGCGCGACGCGCTCGTGACGCACTTCAAGAAACTTGGCGACAACGCGCTGTTCGACCGAATGGATGCGCAGGAGTGTGGGAAGTGATCAGCGGATCCTCCAGCCATTCACCGGACCTGGATTGAAGAACTTCTCCGGCGTCACGACGCCATCGCGCTTGAAGACGGTGCCGTCCTTCATGACGAAGCTGACACGGCGGAGGGCGTCGATGCTCTCCAGCGGATTGCCGTCGACGGCGATCAGGTCCGCGGCGAGGCCGGTCTTGATTGGACCACGCGTCTTTTCGGTCCCGCTCACCTTGTAGCCGTTCGTCGTCATCGCGCGGAGGATCGCCGGTGCAGGGATGCCTGCCGCCTTCCACGTCTCGATGAACTCGATTGCGACCTCGCCGCGCGTCTTTCCCTGGACCCAGTAGTCGGCGTCGGTCGAAAACGTGAGCGGCACCTTGAGGTCGTACGCGTTCTTCAGCATCTTCACGCTGTTGCCGTAGCGCTGCTGCGTGGTATGGCCGGTGAGCGAGATCGGCGTCTCCGTGCCGGCGCGCCACACGCCCTTCTGCGCCATGAGCCGGTGGTTCTCTTCGGTCATCCCCGAGTCGTGCGCGATCGACCACACGCCACCCTCGATCGCCCGTCGCACGCCGTCGACGGTCTGGCAATGCGCTTCCACCTTGAGACCGGCCTTCGCCGCTTCACTGGCCACGAGCTTGATGTCGTCGACGGAGTAGCCCCACGGTTTGCAGTCCGCGCAGATCTTGATCACCTTCGCGCCGAACAGCATGTTCTGACGCACTGCCTTGACGATCTCGTCGGGCGTGTCGGCATCCAGATACTCGGGATAGACGATGCTGTGATCCTTGGCCATCTCGGGTGTCGGAAAGAACTGACCGCCCATCGCGCCGATGATGATCCCGGAATTGATGATCGTCGGGCCCGGCACCCACCCTTGTTCGATACCTACGCGCAGCGCCGTGTCTGCATAGTTGCCGTTGTTCCCCATGTCGCGCACGATCGTGAATCCGGAGCTGAGCATCTGAATCCCGTTCGACACCGCCTGAATCGCACGCAGCGGCGTGGACTCCATCACGTAGGTCAGGTAATAGAGGTTGTTCTCAGGGACTTCCTTGTACGTCAGCGCGAGGTGATTGTGGGCGTCGACGAGGCCGGGGAGCACCGTGAGCTTCGAAAGGTCGATGATCTCCGCGCCTTGCGGAATGGCCAGATTGGCGCCGACGGCGCTGATGCGTCCGTTCTGCACGAGGATCACCTGGTTTGCCGAGACGGTGCCTGCTTCGGGATCCACGAGTCGACCGGCCCTGATCGCGGTGGTCTGCGGCGCGGGCTGCTGCGCCGTGAGTGTCGTGATGGATGTGAGAACGCAGGCGAGAACGAGGGTGTGTACTTTCATGGCGCGGAAGCATACCTCAGTGCGGCGGCGCGACTGAGGGCACTTTCAACCCATTGCAATCAGCGCACGGGCCAGGCGGTCCATGTCCGCCGGCTTCGTGTACAGCGCGGGCGTGACGCGGACGCAGTCCCCTTTCGCGATGCCAGTACGGCGTGCGGTGAAGATGCCGTGCTTCGTCAGCAGTTCGTCGACCAGCCGCTCGACGTCCTGACGCGCGCTGCGGCCGCGCAGGCGGAAGGACGTGATGCCTGCTGACATGCCCGGCTCGTCGGGCGTCAGCACTTCGATCGCCGGCACGCTGCGCACCGCGCTCACCCAGCGGTCGCGCAGGTAGCGCAGGCGCGCCGCTTTGTACGCCGGGCCGACCGCCATGTGGAAGTCGATCGCCGTTGGCACCGTGAGGAAGGTGGCGAAGTTGGTCGTGCCCGTGTGAACGCGGCTGAGAATGCTCGACGCGGGAGACTCGTCATCGCCCATCATCCGGTCGACGTCGTTCAGTCGTTCCCTGTGGATGTAGAACACGCCCACGCCGAGCGGCGCGCCGATCCATTTGTGCAGATTGAACCCGACGAAGTCGGCGCCGATGTCCGGCACTTTCACGTCCATCTGCCCGATCGCGTGCGCCGCGTCGACGATCGCATCGATGCCGCGCTTGCGCGCGAGCGCGCAGATCTCCGCGACGGGAATGACGAGGCCGGTCTTGTTGCTCACGTGCGTCAGCAACACCAGCCGGACGCCGGGATTGCGATCGAACGCCTCGCTGTAAGCGGACAGGATGTTCGCGCGGGTCGCGGGCTCCGGAAGCTCGATGCGAACGACACGGGCGCCGCGACGCTCCTGCAACCACGACATCGCGTTCTGCATCGCCGGATAATCGAGGTCCGCGTAGAGAACACCGTCACCGGCCTTCAGCCGGTTGTAACCGCCGATCAGGCACTGCAGCGACTCCGTGGCACTCCGGGTGAACGCGATCTCGTCGGCGGCAACACCGAGGAAGGCCGCGACGCGTTCGCGGACGACGCCGAGGTCCGTGTTGAACGACCTGCGCGCGTAGTAGGAGTTGTCGCGATTCACCCGCTCGACGTGCCGCACGAACGTGTCGTGCACCGTGTCGGCCATCACGCCCCAGTACCCCGCCTCGAGATTCACGACCGCATCGGTCACGTGGTAGTGCGACGCCACGCGCGACCAATACGCCTCGTCCTGCGCGATGCGCTCGGCCGGACCGTCAGGGCGTCGAAGATCGAGTGCCTGCCCACTTGCCGTTCTGACGGGAACCGCGAGCGATGCGCTCGCGAGGCCCGCCGACGTGAGAAAGGTCCGCCGTGTGACGCTGCCAGTCCGCTCCAAGGTCGCCTCCCGGTGTGAAAGGCTACAACGATTTCAGGTGGATCAGGCCGGCGAGTGCTGCCGCAGTTTGCGCGCCGCACCGATGATCCCGAGCAGCCAGCCAATCGGATACGGCACGCAGAGGAGCAGCCACACACGCAGCGCCCGCTGTTCCCGCCAACGCCGCCAATCGCGGAAAGAGCGAACATTGGATGATCCGCCTAATGGGGAGACTGCGGCAACGCCAGGCTCTGCACCATTGCCGCCACACGGGCGTCATGACGGACGCGATCGAACCAGGGCTCGCGCACGACAGGTGCCAGATCCGGATCACGGGCGTCGAATGCACGCTGCAGGCAGCCAACTGCGCGCTCGGTGTCTCCGATGGACGCGTACACCTGCGCGAGGCTGATGCCGGAGATGCCTTCCGACTGTTCGACGGTTCTCAACAGACGCCTCGCCTCCGCTTCGGCGCCGAACGTGCCGTAGATCGCTGCGGCGCTGGCCGTCCAGGACGGGCGCAGCCCGGTGAGGATCCCTGCCTCGCGGATCGCCTCGACCTGCATCCGTTTGCCCGCGTACGCCATCGCCTGTCCCATCCGGGCATTCCAGAACGTCGGATCCATTTCGAGCGCGCGCGCGTACTCGGCCAGCGCCTCTTCGTGCCGGCCGGCTCGGCGCAGGGCATTCGCCAGGGCGCCCGAGCGGACAATGGGCGACAGCGGGTCCAGCGCAGTCGCCAGCCGAGCCTGCGCAATCGCCGCGTCGTCGTCGCCGACGATGCTGAGGTAATTCGAGTACCAGTGACGCGCGGTGGCGTAGTTCGGATTCAGATCGAGCGCGCGGCGATATTCGAGATCCGCGTGAGTCCAGTCCCACCTCGTCGCGAACACCTGGCCCAGCGCAGCGTGGGCCTCCGCGAGGTTGTCGTTCAGGGCCAGCGCACGGCGCGCGTTGGCTTCGGCACGCGCAAGGCTCTCCTCCAGAGGAGCGGCACGGTAGTACCCGATCAGCGTTTCGGCATCTGCCGCACCGGCATAGGCCAGAGCGAACGCGGGGTCCAACTCGAACGCGCGGGTAAAGAGCCGCGCGGCCGCTCGAAGGCTCTCCGGCGTTCGACGGTTCCAGTCACGCCGCCCCTGAACATAGGTCCAGTAGGCCTCGAGTGTCGCGGGCTGCCCGGGCGATCCCTGATCCGGCTCTCTGCCGAGCGCACGCGCGACGTCCGCCAGCAGCGTGCGCTCCAGGGCCAGCAACTCCGACGTGGTCCCCGCATATCGACCCTGCCAGAGTCGCCGCCCGCTGCGCGCGTGCAGCAACTCGACCGAGAACGCGACCCGGTCGCGATCCATCGTTGACGAGCCGATGAGGACCGCGTCGACGTTCAGCTCGCGCGCGACGGTCTCGAAATCGGTCACGCGCTGCCGATATCTCAGGACCGATGCGCGGGCGATCACGCGCAGCCCGGAGATCGGCGCCACATGGTCCATCACCGCATCGGTCAGACCTTCACTGAGGTACTGGGCGTCTGCGGATGCCGACGACGAGATGAATGGGAGGACGGCGATGGCCCGAACGGCAGGCGCGGATGTGGTGGCCGGCGGCGAAAGTGCGAACGCCGCGAACAACAGCAGCAGGACCTTCGCTATCGAGAGATGCGCTGCGGCCGTGCGATGGCCGGATGGAGTCAGCGGTGACGGGGGCGAGGCGGCCGCGGCAACGGTGTCGGGTCCCGCACGACTCGCCCACCATTCATCGAGCTCGTGAGCGTAGGCGTAAATGGAGCTGCGCGACGCGTGCACGTGCCGGTGAACGGGCAGACCCTCGCGCCGTTCCCACCGCCGGACCGTGGTGACGTCGCGATTGAAGTGCGCGGCGATCTCCTTCCAGGAGTCCAGCCGCCGTTCTGCCCCCGACATTGCGCTCCTTCCATTCGTCCCACGGAAGGGCCCACCAGCGGATCGATGCGGCCAGTCTACTCGCCGGTTACGGACGAGTAAACAGCGGCGTCGGGATTCGTCGGGCCGTGCCCGCTGATACCCGCTAACACCCGTTGCCGATGCCGCGCCGGCGGCGTCATTCTCCACAGCTGCGCCCGCGCCTGCGCGTGCGCCGCAAAGGAGCTGATCATGCGACCGCGACGCTACGTGTTTCCGACGATAACCGCCGCTACCCTGGCCATCGGACTGGCCGCATCCATCGAGGTGTCGACACAGTCGGCCTGTTTCGTGAACGCGAGTCAGGGGCCGATCCAGGGACAGGACCGCGGGGCATCATGCGCGTTTCTCGGGATCCCCTTCGCCGCCCCGCCGACGGGGGCGCTGAGATGGAAGCCACCGCAGGCTGCCCCGACATGGTCGACCACGTTGAACGCCACCACCCCTCCACTGAGTTGTCCGAATGTCAACACTGGCACACCGGCGGGAGTCGAGGACTGCCTGAAGCTGAACATCTGGGCCACCGATCCGCTTCCGGGGGGCACGGCTCCGGTGATCGTCTGGTTCCATACCGGCTCCTTCATTGCGGCGTCGGCGAACTTCGCGTCGCACAACGGGCAGCGGCTCGCAGAAGAGACGGGCGTCATCGTTGTCGCGGCGAATTACCGGATCGGAGCACTCGGCTTCCTTGCACACCCGTCGCTCGCGGCGGAGAATCCATCTACGGGCAATTACGGTCTGCAGGATCAACAGGCGGTACTCGCGTGGGTCCGCGACAATATCGCGGCGTTCGGCGGGAATCCGGGGAACGTCACAATCGCAGGCACATCCGCTGGTGGAGATTCAACCGGCCTCCATCTGATCGCCCCCGACAGTGCGGGACTGTTTCACCGGGCGATCATCGAGAGCGGCACGCCAACGATGCGATGGCCATCACTGAGCGAGGCGACTAGTCAGGGTGAATCGTTCGCCACACAGCTGGGCTGCGTCGCCCCCGCCGACATCGCGTCATGTCTGCGCATGAAAACACGCGAACAGGTTCTCACTGCCCTTACCACTGGATCACAGCAAGTCGTCGAGCAGCCGGGTCGTGTGCTCTGGCAGCCAGTCGTTGACGGCGTGACGATTCCATCACAACCGCGAGACCTCTTCGCCGCCGGCACGTTCGCGCATGTGCCGACGATCATCGGCACGACGCGCGACGAAGCGGCGGGATCGTTTATCACCCGCAGCTTTTCCAGCGGACCGTCGGCCGACGCCTACGCGGCGTGGATCCAGTCGGAATTCGGCAGTGATGCTGACGCCGTGCTGGCTGAGTATCCGTCGAGCGACTTCGCATCCCCGTTCGATGCGATGTCACGCCTCGTGACCGATGCGCAGTTCGTCTGCGAGAGCCGGCGCCTGGCGCGGTATCTCTCCGATGAGCACGTGGATGCATACCTGTTCTCGTACAACTACGTGATCCCGGATCTTTCACCGGACCGCGTGGTTCACGGCGTCGAATCGAACATCGTCTTCGGCAACAACTACGTTCCGCCGCTGTTCGCCAACCATGTGCTCACGCCCGCTGACACAGCCCTGCACGACTCCATGGCCGGCTACTGGGCGCGGTTCGCCGCCACGGGCAACCCGAACATTGACGACGAGACCGTCGTGCACTGGCCGCTGTTCAGATCACCACTCGGCGACGGCCGCGGCGCGGACCGTCTGTTGATTTTCGACGCGGCAATCCGCGCTGACAAACGACTTCAGGAACAGCAGTGCGACTTCTGGGAGCCGTTCTTCCTCAAGACCATCCTGGGCAGCACGACGGCGCGTTAGATCCTTAGGTCCCGCTGGGTTCCCAGGGACCCAGCGGACTCATCGGACCCAACGACCGCCGGATCTTCTGTGCGGATCCTGCGCACCCGATTGCCTACCTGTTAGAATAAAATGCCTTACCCGCGACGCTTTTCCAGGCGATCTCTACCGCAACCACTTCGATGGCACCAACCGTCGTTTCCCACTATCGCTTGCTCGACCGCCTGGGTGAGGGCGGTATGGGCGTGGTCTATCGAGCCGAGGACCTTCGGCTTGGGCGGGAAGTCGCCGTCAAGCTGCTGCGCACGGATGAAACCGCGCCGCCGGACTGGATGCCGCGGTTCGAACGCGAGGCCAAACTCGCGTCGTCGCTGCAGCACCCCCACATCTGCACGATCCACGAACTAGGCGAGCACGAAGGGCAGCCGTTCATCGCGATGGAGCGGCTCGAAGGACGAACGATCCGCCAGCTCATCGAAGCCGGTGCCCTGCCGATCGTGCGCGTGCTCGATTTCGCGCGGCAGATCGCCGACGCGCTCGATGCGGCGCATCGGCGGGGCATCATCCATCGGGACATCAAGCCGGCAAATCTGTTCGTCACCTACGGCGATCACCTGAAGATCCTCGACTTCGGTCTTGCCAAGACAACGTCGGGTGAGCCGCCGACGGCCACCAACGTGGCGCTCCCATCGGCCGCCACGACCGCGCACAGGACGGTAACGCCAGACCTTACCGCGACCGGCATCGCCGTCGGCACGGCTGCATACATGTCGCCTGAGCAGGCGCACGGTCTACCGCTCGACGCGCGGTCCGATCTGTTCTCGCTCGGCACCGTGCTGTACGAGATGGCGACCGGCCGCCGCGCGTTCGGAGGGACCGACATCGCGCTGATCACGATGCGCATCGTGAACGGCATCCTGGTGCCGCCGCGAACGATCGATCCAGCGATCCCGGAGAACGTGGAAGCCATCATTCTCAAGCTGATGGCAACCGATCCGAACGATCGCTATCAGACCGCAGCGGATCTGCTCGTCGATATCCGCGCGGCGCTCCAGCACCTGGACCCCGCATCGGGCGTCGTGCAGACGACGCCGGGCGCGCCGCCGGCGGCGAAGCGGGTCCCTTCGCGGCTGCGCTGGATCGTCGCGTCGGCGGTGGCCCTCGTCGCTATCGCGGTGGCCGTGAAGTTCACGATGTTTGCGCGGCACTCGGCATTGAGCGACCGCGACCAGATCCTGCTCGGCGCCTTCGAGAACACCACTGGCAACGCGATGTTCGACGAAACCCTGCTCACCGCGTTACGCGTGCAGCTCAATCAGTCACCGTTCCTCGACATCGTTGCGGACCAGCGCGTCCAGGAGACGCTGCGCTCGATGGGACGAAGCGGCAACGATCGTCTCACCCGCGAAGTCGCGCGCGAGGTGTGCCAGCGGCTCAGCCTGAAGGCGATGCTGGATGGCTCGATCTCGCCGCTCGGCTCGAGCTACGTTCTGAGGCTCGAAGCGATCGATTGTCAGACCGGCGAAGCGCTCGCTCGCGAGCAGGCTGAAGCGGCCAGCGAAGACCGCGTGCTGAAAGAGCTCGGCCGGCTGTCGTCACGGATGCGGACGACGCTGGGTGAGTCGCTGCCGTCGATGGCGCGGTTCGACGTGCCGATCGAGCAGGCGACCACGCCATCGCTCACGGCGCTGAAGGCGTACGCGCTCGGCCTGGAAGAACGTCGTCGCGGACGCGAGCTGGAATCGGTCGCCTTCTTCAACCAGGCGATCGAGCTGGACCACGAGTTCGCCTCCGCGTACGCCACGCTCTCGACCGTCTACGGCAGCCTCGGCGAGTGGCACCGCAGCGAGGAGTACGCGCGGCTCGCCTACGTTCTGCAGAACCGCGTGAGCGAACGCGAGCGGTTGTTCATCACCTATCAGTTTCACGATCGGGTCACCGGCAACCAGGAGAAGGCCGCCAGCACGCTCGAGCTGTGGAAGGCGGCGTACCCACGCGAGTTTCGTCCGGTAAACGCGCTGGCGCTCATTCACCATCGCATGGGACGCCACGAGCGCGCGGTGGAAGAAGCGCGGGAGGCGTTACGTCGAAGCCCTGGTCATCCCTTCGCCCTGTCGAACCTCGCGATCGCGTATCGCTCGCTGGGAAAGTATGACGAAGCGCGCAAAGTCGCACGCGAAGCCGTCGCGTTGAAGGTCGAGACCACGCCGACGCGGCGATTGCTCTATCAGCTGGGGGCGCTGGCGAACGACGGCACCGCCGCCGAGCACCTGCAGTGGGCGAAGGACCGCCCGCGCGAATTCGACCTCGTCTCAGCGCACGCGCAGGTTGCGGCGTACGAGGGACGCCTGCACGAAGCCGACGAGCTCTACCGCCGCGCGGTCGACATGGCGGTCGCGCGGGAGCTCCAGGGGACCGCATCTGGGTACGCCGCGCAGCTTGCGTGGACCGACGGGTTGCTCGGCGACGCGGCGCACGCCACCGACCGCGTTCGCCGCGCGCTGGCGCTCGTCGCGGAGGCAGCGGAAGGCCCCGGCACGATCCCGCGCTTCCGCGCCGCCGCGGCGCTCGCGATCACGGGTCAGGGCGCGGAAGGCCTGAAGCTGGTGACGCGCGCCGAGACCGACTATCCCGAAGCGACCTTCGTGCGCACCGTCCTCGCGCCGATTACGCGTGCCGCGATCGCCATCCGGGCGCAGAAGCCCGACGAGGCGATCGATGCCTTGCAGCCGGCCGCGCAGACGGAACTGGGAACCATCGCCGGCCTCGTGCCGTCGTACCTTCGAGCGGAAGCATTCATGCAGAAGGGTTCGACCGCCGACGCGGTGAAGGAATATCAGAAGATCGTCGATCATCGTGGCGTGGATCCGTTCGCGCCGATGGTCTCGCTCGCGCATCTCGGCCTCGCTCGCGCGCAGGCTCATCTCGGCAACGTCGACGCCAGCCGCCGTGCCTACGAAGAGCTCTTCGAGATCTGGAAGCGAGCGGACGCCGATTTCGCGCCGCTTGCCGCCGCCCGCGCGGAATACGCGCGGCTCACCCGATCAACCACGCGGCCGTGACGATCGACCCGGATATCACGGGTGGCGTCCGCGTCGGCGCAGATGATCCGACCGCCGAATTGCCCATCAGTCCGCCCGGCCGCATCTCCAACTACGAGATCCTCGAACGGATCGGCCGCGATGGCGCGACCGAGATCTATCGCGCGCGCGATCTGCGGCTGGAACGTGACGTCGCACTGAAGCTGCTGCGTCCTGAAGAGATGGCGCGGCCGGAGGCGCTCGAACGCTTCCGTCGGGAAGCGCGCATCGCCTCGCTCGTCACGCACCCGCACATCTGCACCGTCCACGACTCCGGCGAGATCGCCGGCCAGGCGTTCCTGGTGTGCGAGCTGCTCGAGGGGGGGGCGCTCGACGAGATGGTGGCCGCTATCGGGTCTGTCTCCGCGGATCGTACGATCGACATCGCAATCCAGATCGCTGATGCGCTGACCGCGGCACACCGCCGTGGCATCGTCCACGCGAACCTGAAACCATCGAACGTGTTCATCACGAGCGACGGGCACGTGAAGCTGCTGGAGCTCGGTGCCGCCGGCGCAGTCGCGGCGACCGAAGCCGGACCAGCGCGCAGTGAGTCGGTCACGACCTCGGTCACACCCGTGCCCGCCATTCCGCCCGAAGTCGCGGGCGAGTTCTTCCACCGCTATCTCTCGCCCGAGCAGGTCGCGGGATCTCCCGCCGATCAGCGCAGCGACATCTTTGCCGTCGGCGCGATGTTGTACGAGCTCGCCACCGGTTTGCCGGCATTCAACGGACGCACGCTCGCCGAGCTCACCTCCGAGATCAGCACGCGCATACCGCCACGCCCGCGCACGGTGCGCGCGACGGTGCCCGCCGCCCTCGAGACGATCATCCTCCGCGCCCTGGAGAAAGATCCCGGCAAGCGGTACCAGCGTGCATCGGAACTGCTCGACGATCTTCGCCGGGCGCGGCGTACCATCGATGGCCAGAGGCAGTCGGGCGACTCCCCTTTTTCCTGGCTCCGCGGCAAAGGGGGCATCGCGGCGGCGATCCTGCTGCTCATCGCTCTCGCCGGCTCTGCGCGCTGGTGGTGGACCTCCGGCCGCATGTCCGTCGTCGAACGCAGTTCCATCCTCGTCAGCGACATTGTCAACGGCACGGCCGATCCTGACTTCGATGGCACGCTGCGGCAAGCGGTGTCGGTGTACCTGGCGCAGTCGCCCTATCTGGATCTCGTGTCAGACGAGCGGATTCGCAGCACGCTGCAGTTGATGGGACGCAAGCCGGACGCGCAGATGACTCACGACGTCGCGGCCGAGTTGTGCCAGCGGCTTGGGTTACAGGCGATGCTGGAAGGCAGCGTCTCTGCCGTCGGTCAGGCGACAGCCGTCGCGCTCGTCGCCACTGACTGTTACAGCGGCGCACCGGTGGCCAAAGAACGCGTCGAAGTCGAGCGCAAGGAAGACGTTCTTCGCGCGCTCGGCCAGTTGACCTCAACGATCCGCGGATCGCTCGGTGAGTCGCGCGCGTCCAGAGCTCGCAACAACGTCCCCATCGAAGAAGCCACGACACCGTCGCTCGAAGCGCTGAAGGCCTACACCGAAGCCGTGGCGAAGCGGGCTGCCGGCGCGGAAGTGCCCGCGGTCGAACTGCTCGAACGGGCGATCGCGATCGATCCGCAGTTCGCGCTCGCGCACACCACGCTGTCGAGCATCTACGGCGGGTTCGGCGAGACCGGCCGTAGCGAAGAGTACGCGCGGCTCGCCTATGAACACCGCGAACGCGTCAGCGAACGCGAGCGGCTGTTCATCACCTACCAGTACCACGACCGGGTGACCGGCGATCAGCTGAAGGCGCGCGAAGCGCTCGAGGTGTGGAAGCGCACGTACCCGCGCGACTACCGTCCATCGAATGCTCTAGCGCTCCTCCATATCCGCCTGGGCGACTATGCCACGGCGGTCGCCGAAGCGGAAGACGCGATGAAGCGCAACCCGCTGCACGCGTTTCCGCGATCGAACCTCGCGCACGCGCTACGCGGCTCCGGCCGCTATGCGGAGGCCAGATCGGTGGCGGAACAGGCGATGGCGCAGAACCTTCAGACCGTCCCGATGCGGCGGCTTCTCTATCAACTCGCGGAGCTGCAGGGCGACGCGACGCTTGCGCAGCAGCAGATCGACTGGGCCGCAAATCATCCGCGCAGCTTCGATGTGAGCGGCGCGCGCGGGCAGGTCGCCGTCTATCAGGGACGCATCCTTGAAGCGCGCCGGCTCTTTGCCGAGACCATGACCGAATCGACGGAACGCGGATTCCCGCAGGTCGCGTCTGGTTACGCCGCGCAGGCGGCATTCGCGGAAGTGCTCTACGGATACGGCCGCGCCCCGCTCGATCAGGCACGCGCCGTGGTGAGGACGGCCACGGCGTTCGAGCCGCAGCTTCGTGCCGCTACCGCACTGGCACTCGGAGGGGAACCCGACGAAGCGGACGCGCTCGTCCGCCGGCTGCGCGGCGTGCGCGCGCAGGACACGCTCTTCCAGAACGCCTATCTGCCGGTACTCGAGGCATCAGCCCTCCTCTCGCGCGGCCGTCCGGCCGCGGCGATCGAAGAGCTGCGCCGCGCGGCGCCGTACGAGAACGGGATCGTCGCCGCGCTGCTGCCCATCTACGTCCGCGGCGAGGCGCGGCTGCGCGCCAACGAGCCGGCGGAGGCGGCGCGCGAGTTCCAGTCGATCCTCACGCACCGCGGCGCGGATCCCTTCTCACCTGTCGTGGCGCTCGCCCACCTCGGTCTCGCACGCGCGCATGCGCGCAGCGGCGCGATCAGCGAAAGCCGCGCGGCGTATGAGGCGCTGCTCGCCATCTGGATGCATGCAGATCCAGACTTACCGATCCTGCAGCAGGTCCGCCAGGAGTTGGCCGCGCTGCGCTGACACCGGCTTCGGGCTTCCGGCTCTCGGCTTTCGCCGGCTTCCGGGGCGCTTCCGCTCAGTTGCTAAGCCAAAAGCCAAAAGTCTGAAGCCGCCGGAAGCCGGAAGCCGGAAGCCGATTTCACTTCTCCCACCTGTAGATCTTGTGGACGCCGTCGGACCTTCGCGACTCGGTCTGCACGATCCGTTTGCCCTCGAGCTGATAGCTGAAATCGAACACCAGCGGTTCGCCGTCGGGATACTTGTTCACCTGGCGAATGCAACGTCCGTCGGCATAGGAATTCTGGATGGACGTCCCCGGTTCCTCAATCGTCGCGAGCTCGTCGAGATCCGTGTAGGTGTAGCGGTACTCGAGGTCGTCGCTTGCGACCGCCGAGTCGAGGCGCCCGCCCTTGTCGTAGGAGTAGCGCACCCATCTGCCGGTGCTCGCATACGCGCGCGTGATGCGGTGGCTGTCGTCGTAGTCGAACGAAATCCACCGGCCGGCGCCATCGTCCATCTTCATCAGCGCGCCGGCAAGGTTGCGGCGATAGTAGATCGCGTGGCCGTTCGCGTCGCGCGACTGGATGATCGAGCAGACGCTCCGGGTCAGCGACGTGCAGGCCTTGAACGTCATCGTGCTGCCGTCCTTCTTCTGCAGCACCCAGGTGAGCCCCGTCCACGTCAGGGTCGCACCGTGGAAGTCCGTGGACGTGGAGTTGTGCACGAACTCGGCATTCCTCAGCAACGCGCCGGGTGACGTGCGCGTGAACTCGATGCGGGAGCCACGCGCGAGGATCAGGGCAGCCCACTGAAACGTCTCGCCGTCGCCGATCAGGTACTCCTCGCCGTTGTGCTGCGCGCCAACGCCGAACTGCTGCGATACGCGGTACCCCGACAGATAGGTGCGGCGGAGAATGATGCCGGGCGTGCCGGGCACCACGAGATCCTCGTTCTCGCGGACGTAGAGACCGGTGGCGAGATCGATGCCTCCCTTGTGCAGCGGCTTGTAATCCCGCGGCAGATCGTCCGCGGCCGCCAGGGAGTCGGGGGCGGTCCGCGTGCCGGTGGATGAAGACTGTCCGGCGCACACCGCGATCGGAATCGCGATGAGGAAACAGGCGGTTGGAATGACTCCTCGCATGCACACGGAGGCGCAAGCGCTCTGCCACGCTCACCGTCGCGTAATTGGAGGATTTCACCGTCGCGAGCCGACGATCCAGGCCGGATCCGTCAGGCTGATTACGGATCTGCGGCAAGGATGCAAATGCCTGTTGCGCCATGGCGGTGCGAGGCGCAGAATCCACCATTCAGGAGGTTTCCATGCGCAAGCTCGTTCTCGCCTGCACCGCGCTGGTTCTGGTTCTCACCCCCGCACAGCAGCTGATATCGCAGGCCCGGGACTGGTCTCTGAATGCCACCGTCATCGAAGCGTGCACGTGCCCCATGTTCTGCCAGTGTTATTTCGCGTCGCAGCCGGCCGGCCATCACAATCATGCCGGACAGACGGAGCACTTCTGCCGTTTCAACAATGCGTACCGCATCAACAAGGGGCACTTTGGCGCGACCCGGCTCGATGGCGCGAAATTCTGGATCTCGGGGGATCTCGGCGGAGACTTCTCGAAGGGCCAGATGGACTGGGCCGTTCTCACATTCGACAAGTCACTGACGAAAGAACAGCGCGAGGGTCTCGGCGTCATGGTCGGCCACGTGTTCCCGGTCAAATGGAATTCGTTGACCACGGCGGAAGGCGCGATCGACAAGTGGGAGTTCACGAAGGACTACGCGGTGGCGACGCTCGACGGCGGAAAGACGGCTGAAGTGCGCCTGCGCCGGCAGGAAGGGAACGCCAACAAGCCGCAGCCGCCCGTCGTGATGAACCTGCGCTACTGGGGTGCCCCGCGAAACGACGGCTTCGTGCTGATGCCGAACGAAGTGCAGGCATATCGCATCGGCCCGAAGGCGTACGAATCGAAGGGCACGAATGGCTTCATGCTCACGCTCGACATGACGTCCAAGGATGTCGGAGCGAAGTAGGTCCGCTTCCGGCTCCCGGCTTCCGGTTTCCGCGGTCAAGTCGGAAGCCAGCGGAAGCGGGAGCCGAAAGCCGAGAGCCGGTCACTTCCCTACCAACGCGACCGCGCGCAGCGGACCGCCTGAGCCGCCTTCGATCTTCATGGGCAATGCGATGACGAGAGCGCCTCGCGGTGGGAGCTGATCCAGGTTCGTGAGGTTCTCGAGGCCGGCGACGCCTTTCGGCGCGGCGATACGGTGGACCTCGAAATCGGTCGAACGACCGTAATCGGTCGAAGCGGTGTCGACTCCAAGCGCGCCGACACCGCGCTCGTCGACTAATAGGCGCGCAGCCTCGGCTCCGTAAGACGGAAACGACAGCTTGGACGCATCGTTCGGCGTGTCGTCGCCCAGATACGCCTTCACATTCGGCCAGTACCGGCTCCAGCCGGTGCGCAGCAGCACGATCGTGCCGCGCTCGATCCTGCCGTTCGCCTTCTCGAATGCGGCAACGTCCTCGCGCGTGAGTCGGTAATCGTGATCGCTCGCGGATTGTTTCGAGACGTCGATAACGACCGCGGGCGCGATGAGCTGCTGAAGAGGCACCTTGTCGGTCGTGAGTCCTTTTTCGAAGAAATGAAAGGGCGCGTCCAGGTGTGTGCCGCCATGCTCGGGTGTGCACAGCGCATTCGCGGAATAGAAGTAGCCGCCCGGCGTCTGGCCCGACGCCAGCGCCTCGAGTTTGAACTTGCTCGGTGAGGTCGGCCAGTAGACCGTGTCGGGACCGTACGAGTGCGACAGGTCGACGATTTGCTGTCCAGTGATGTCCAGCGGCCGCTGCGTCGTGTAAAAGACGACGGGAACCAGCAGTGCCGTGCACGCGATCAACGTCCGCATCATTGCCCTCCTCCACCCGGAATCCCCCGCGGCGCTCGAATCGTCACGTCGCGGCGCAGGCTGCGCACCTCGAGCTCGCGTACTACCGCCTTGCGTCCGAACGGTGGATCGCCGACGCGGATCACATAGTAGTTGTCCGCTTCGCGCAGGATCTTGTCGACGGCGCCATTCAGGTCGTTCGTGTTGACGAACGCATAACCACCCGCTTCTCGCGCGAGCCCATATGAGGGCGTCTGCCGCGACACGCCCACGCCGATCGGATCGATCATGTAGTACGGCGCGCGTGCGTTCCCGAGCGCGCGCATCGCGGCGAACCACTCTTCGCGGATGTCGATGGCCCCGACCTCACCCGTCGGCACGGGCGTGTTGAGCAGCCACGCGGAGCCTATCCCCACGACGATCTTTCTCGGTTCCGGCGCCTCGACGACCGCGCCGGCGGCGGCGGCAAGGCGGTTGAGGAAGTCCTCACCAAGCCGGTCGACGGGCAAGGCGCCAATCGACTGGCGGAACCGGTCGATCAGCGAACGCGCTTGCGCCGCGCTCGAGGTGATCTCGAGACCTCCGCTGTTCAACATCGCCACGCCCATCCGATCGCCAGGCGCCATCTTCTCGACAAATCGATTCGCCGCTTCGCGCGCACGCGCCACCATCGTCGGGTCCAGGGTGATGTCGTCGAGCATGAGCACGATCAGCCGTCCGGGACCCTCCGTGCGCGCTGCCGGCACACCAAGGCTTTCGAGCGGAACCCGGACGCCCGCGATCCACACCTCGACGTCCTGCGGCCGGAGATCAGCGACGGGATTGCCGCGACCGTCCACGGCGACGGCGTGGATCTCGAGCAGTCGTCCAGAGCCGGATGGTGCGGGAGGATCCTGAACCGCCGCGGGAGCGGTAGAGAAGAGGGCAATGCAGAAGAGCAGCATGAACACGCGCTTCGAAGCCATGTTCGTGGATTCTACTCCCGACCTCTCGCATCAATTATCATCAGCGTCTCCATGACGCTCGACGCGGGTAGCCGCCTTGGCCCGTATGAAATCATCGAACCGATCGGCGCCGGCGGGATGGGCGAGGTCTACCGGGCGCGTGACTCGCGGCTGAACCGCGACGTCGCGATCAAGACGCTGCCGCCCGCGTTCACCGGCGACACCGAGCGGATCGCGCGCTTCGAACGCGAGGCGCGACTGCTCGCCTCGGTGAACCATTCATCCATCGCATCGATCTACGGGCTCGAACACGCCGGCGGCTTGCAGTTCATCGTGCTCGAACTGGTCGAAGGCGGCACGCTCCTGGATCGGCTCCGGCGCGGGCCGCTCGATGTCATGGAAGCGCTGCGCCTCGCGCGCGACGTGGCCGACGCGATGCAGGCCGCTCACGACAAGGGCGTCATCCACCGCGATCTGAAGCCGGCGAACATTGCGCTGACGACGGGTGGCAAGCCCAAGATCCTGGACTTCGGTCTCGCCAAGGCATTCGCGGCCGACGACGCCGCGACGACGATCGAGGGCGCGACGCAGGCAGGAGTGATGCTGGGCACACTGCCGTACATGAGCCCCGAGCAGGCTCGCGGACTCGCCGTGGACAGACGCAGCGACATCTGGTCCTTCGGGTGCGTGCTGTACGAAGCGCTCACCGGACGACCGCCATTCGGCGGCGGATCGGGATCCGACACGCTCGTCGCGATCTTCGAACGAGAGCCAGACTTCGACGCGTTACCGGCAAAGACACCCTCTCGTATCCGCTGGCTGTTGCGCCGATGCCTGCACAAGGATCCCAACCGGCGGCTGCACGATATCGCCGATGCGCGCATCGAGATCGAGGAAGCGCTCGCGCATCCAGAGGTCGCGAGCGGCGTTTCCCTGCCAGCGGCGGTCCGACCGAAGACAGTCGTCACGCGCGAGAGGATCGCCTGGCTCGTCGCAGCCATCGCCATCGGTGTGGCAGCGATGATCGCGCTCGCCGGGCGGCGACCGGTCGAGAGTGCAGGCACGGGCGAACTGTTCCGCTCCGACCTGTTGCTGCCGCAGAATCTGCGGCTCACCCTTACGGATCCGGCTGCGCGCTTTGCGCTCTCGCCGGATGGCCGGCGTCTCGCGCTGGTCGCCGCTGACGCAACCGGCACGCCGATGCTGTGGGTCCGCCCACTCGATTCGCCGAACGCACAGCCGATCGTGGGCACCGAAGGCGCTCAATATCCGTTCTGGTCGCCCGACTCGAAGTCGATCGGATTCCTCTCCAGATCACTCAGGATCACAACGGGCGGTATGTTGCGAACGATCGATCTGCAAGGCGGCCAGCCGGTCACTCTCTCCGAAAACGCCTTCAACGCGACGGCGGCGTGGGGACCGAACAACGTCATCCTCTTCACGCCAACCGGCAACTCCCCTCTCTTTCGCGTCTCAGCCTCCTCGGCGGAAAAACCGGTCGCGGTGACGACGCTCGACGAGGCCAGCGGCGATGTCCAGCACTCGTTCCCAAGCTTCCTTCCAGACGGGCGCCACTTCCTGTTCACGGTCATTGGCAGCCGCACCGGGGCGAACGAAGCACGCGCGATCTATCTTGGATCGCTCGACAACGAGGCCCCTCGGCTCCTGATCGATGCGGGGTCGCACGGCAAGTACGCGAGCGGCCACGTCCTCTTCCTCCGCGATGCAAAGCTGCTTGCGCAGCGCTTCAACCCGGACGCGCTGAAGCTCGAAGGCGATGCGGTCGTGATCGCCCAGGGCGTGCAGATCACGCCGCGCATCAGCGGAGGCACGGGCGCCTTCAGCGTGTCCGCCAATGGCGTGCTGCTTTATCAGACTGGCGTCGGCGTGCTGTCGCAGCTCGCGTGGATGGATCGGACCGGGAAGACGCGCCGTCTCCTGGGAGAGCGGGCTGACTACGGAGACGTGGCGCTGTCGCCGGATGGCTCGCGCGTGCTCGTCAGCATACTGGACCCGCAGCTCGGCACTCGAGATCTCGTGCTGTATGAGGTCGCACGGCAGGTACGTGAGCGATTCACAACAGAGCCTTCCGACGACTACGCACCGGTGTGGTCGCCGGACGGAAACCGGGCAGCGTACACCTCCGCGCGCGAGGGCAGCATCGAGATCTACGAACGGAGCCTCACCGGCGCGTCGCCCGATCGGACCATCGTGTCGGGAGGATCACGCCTCGGGAAATTCGCCGCGAGCTGGTCCCCCGACGGGCACCTCGCCTACATTGCTGGCGGTCGCGCGCTCGCGCGCAGTGACATTCAGATCGTGCCGGTCAATGGCGGCTCGCCGCGTCCATTTCTCGACAGCCCGACGGTGGAAACCCAGATCCGGTTTTCACACGATGGACGGTGGGTCGCATATGGTGCCAACGAGTCCGGCATGATGCAGGTGTATGCGCTGCCATTTCCAGGTCCCGGCGCGAAGCAGCGCGTCTCCCTGGACGGCGGCAGCTGGCCCCGATGGCGCGCCGACGGCCGCGAGATCTTCTTTCTGATGCCGGGGAAGACGGCAAACGAGTACACCCTGCTCGCGGCCGACGTCACACACGAGAACGCGTCCATCCGGATCGGTGATCCGAAACCGCTGTTCAACGTGCGGCTCCGGCCCATGGGACGACTCGATGCGTTCCCCTATGACGTCACGCCGGACGGTCAGCAGTTCCTGTTCAACACCTTTGTCGAGGAAGCGACGTCCACGGGGCTGACGCTGGTCATCAACTGGGACAAGAGATAATTTCAAACTTCAAACTACAAACTCCAAAAAGGACCAAACCAAGCTTTCTACCCTTCCGCCGGATTTCGTCGTTTTTGAAGTTTGGCGTTTGAAGTTTGGAGTTGAGTTTATTTGGCCGCGAAATATTCCTTCCTCGCGCGGACCTTCATGCCCGGCTTCTTCGCGCGGACCTCGAGCTTGTGCATCTTGTCGTCGAGTTTCGCCGGCTCGAAGCCGAGCAGGTATTGGCGATGGAGTTCGTCGGCGACGCGCGCGAACGTGGAGGCGAGGTCCTCGGCGCGGCTCAATTCGAAATATCCGCCACCCGTTTCGCCTGAAATCGCGGGGAGCCCCGGATCCGGACCGCTGCCGCCGAATCCACCCATGCCGCCACCGAGCCTTGGTGCTGCCGTGCTCGAGAGGCCGATCGAATACACCATGACGTCGGCCACCTGCGCGCGGCGCGCGATGTCCATGAAGCTCAGGTTGTTCAATTTGAAGTTGCCCGGATTGTCGGCGCCGTCGGTGAAGACGAGCACGACCTTGCGGCCCTCCTGGGACTTGAGCGTGGCGATCGACGCGTCGACAGAGTTCCACAGCGGCGTCGGGCCCTGCTCCTGCAGCTTCGTCCGCAGAATCTTGATCAAGTCGGATTTGTCGCTGCTGAAGTTCTCGGGATCGATTCGAATGTTCTCGGCGAAGCTGCCGATGCGTGCCTTGTCGGTCGGCATCAGCGCGCGCACGAACGCCTCGCCTGCCGCTTCGACGAGGCCGAAGTTGCCGCGCATGCTGCCGCTGCGGTCCAGCATCATCACCACCGAGATCGGCTGGACCTCGTTCGAGAAGACGGTGACCGGCTGCTGTTTGCCGCTGTCCTTGACCTCGAAATCGTCTTTAGTGAGATCGGTGACGAGCCGTCCGTCCTTTTCAACCGTCGCATAGACCGCGACCGTGCGGGCGCCGCTCTTGAAGGTGGGCTGCTGCTGCTGCGCTGCAAGGGCGCCGGTGAGAACCGCGATGACCGCCGCCAGCGGAAGGAT
>DATLLF010000150.1:0-2612 GCA_035537955.1 Vicinamibacterales bacterium
TCGCCAACATCGGCGTGCCGCACTGTCACTTGTGCGGGCGCGCGATTGCCTCGCAGTCGCTCGAACGCATCATCGACATGGTCATGCTCTCGCCCAACGAGGAGCGCGTGAACGTGCTCGCGCCGATCGTTCGCGGCCGAAAGGGAGAGTTCAAGAAAGAGCTGGCCGCGCTGCGCGCCAAAGGGTTTACCAAGGTGCGGGTCGACGGTCACCTGCGATCGCTCGATGAGGATCTGAAGCTCGATCGCCGCCGCAATCACACGATCGATGTGGTGGTCGATCGTCTCATCCTGAAGGCCGGCATCGAACGGCGCCTCACCGAGTCGGTCGAGATCGCGCTGAACCTTGCCGAAGACGTCGTCGTCATCAACACCCTCGACGGCGGCGATCGGCTTTTCTCGCGCCGGCTGGCCTGCACGTTCTGCGGCGTCAGCATGCCCGAGATGACGCCGCGGGCATTCTCGTTCAACTCGCCCCATGGCGCGTGCCCCGATTGTCAGGGTCTTGGCGCCGTCTATGACTTCGATCCCGCGCGGCTCGTACCCGACGAATCGCTCTCTCTGCAGCAAGGGGCCATCGCTCCCTGGGCAAAAGGGGACAAGAAGCTCGTACGCGAAGCGCTGCTGTCGCTCAGCCGCACCTTCGGCATCGATCTCGCCGTTCCGTTCCGCCGCCTGCCACGAAAGATTCGCGAGGTGATGTTCTTCGGCGCGCCGGCGGCGAAACGCCCCGACACCGGCACCGTGAAGAAGAAGAAGAAGGCGGTCGCCGCGCAAAAAGATCCATTCGGCGCCGGGTTCGAGGGTTTGATCCCCAATCTGCGCCGCCGCTATGACGAGGGGACGTGGCTGGAACAGGAAAACCTCGAACCGTATCGTTCGCTGCGACCCTGCCCGGCGTGCAGGGGTGAGCGCCTCAAGGCGCAGAGCCTTGCCGTTCGCGTGAAGGGACGCACGGTCTCCGAGTACGTGAACCTGCCCATCAGCGAAGCCGTGCAGGTCTTCGACGCCATCGAGCTCAGCGATCGCGAGATGCTCATCGCGAGCCGCATCATGCGCGAGATCCGCGACCGGCTGCACTTCCTGGACGACGTCGGCGTGGGATATCTGACGCTCGGGCGTAGCGCGGCGACTCTGTCGGGCGGCGAAGGGCAGCGCATTCGTCTTGCCACGCAGATCGGCTCCAACCTGACCGGCGTCCTCTACGTTCTGGATGAACCCTCGATCGGACTCCACCAGCGTGACAACCGCGCGCTGCTGTCGACGCTGGCGCGACTGCGCGATCTCGGTAATACCGTTGTGGTGGTCGAGCATGATGAGGAGACGATACGGACGGCGGATTACGTCGTGGATCTCGGGCCCGGCGCCGGCGAGCACGGCGGCGAGGTCATCTTCCAGGGTTCGCCGGCGATGCTGCTCGAGGACGGCAACGGCTCGCTGACCGCCGCGTACCTCCGGGGAGATCAGGCGATCCAGACGCCGCGCACGCGCCGCGAGCCGCGTCGGGGCGAGGTCGTCATCCGCGGCGCGCGTGAGAACAACTTGAAAGACGTGGACGTCTCGATTCCGCTGGGACTGCTCACCGCCGTCACCGGCGTGAGCGGATCCGGCAAGTCGACGCTCGTCAACGACATTCTCTATCGGGCCCTGGCGCGCGAGCTCTACCGCGCGGCAGACGAACCCGGAGAGCACTCCGGGATCGAGGGGATCGATCAACTCGACAAGGTCATTCAGATCGATCAGTCGCCGATCGGCCGCACGCCCAGGTCCAATCCTGCGACCTACACCGGTCTCTTCACGTTCATCCGCGAACTGTTCGCCATGCTGCCCGAGGCCAAGGCGCGCGGCTTCCGCCCGGGGCGGTTTTCGTTCAACGTCAAAGGCGGCCGATGTGAGGCCTGCCAGGGGGACGGTGTCATCGCCATCGAGATGCACTTCCTTCCAAACGTGTACGTGACCTGCGAACAGTGCAAGGGACGCCGCTACAACCGCGAAACGCTGGAGATCAAGTACCGGGGCAAGTCGATTGCCGACGTGCTGGATCTCACTGTCGATCAGGCCGCGCCGCTGCTCGAGAACTTCCCTCAGATCGCGAACAAGCTCAGAACGCTGCAGGAAGTCGGCCTCGGATATATCGAACTGGGTCAGTCGGCGACGACGCTCAGTGGAGGCGAGGCGCAGCGCGTCAAGCTGGCGAAGGAGCTGTCGCGTCGCGGAACCGGCCGAACCCTGTACATCCTCGACGAGCCCACGACCGGCCTGCATTTCGCCGACACGCACAAGCTGCTCGATGTGCTCAACAAGCTCGTCGACCAGGGGAACACCGTGGTCGTGATCGAGCACAACCTCGATGTGATCAAGTCGGCCGACTACGTCATCGACCTCGGTCCGGAGGGGGGAGTGGGCGGCGGGAAAATCGTCGCCCGGGGGACTCCTGAACACGTGGCGAGGAACCGAGAATCCTTTACGGGACGGTTTCTGGCCGACGTGCTGACTGCCCGCCCGCCGTCCGGAGCCGCGGGATCGAGACTCCGCCAAGGTGCATAGAGCGGCAGGAAGAGGTTGTATGTTCTGGATCGGGACACACAATGCGCTGTGGTATGATGGCCACAC
>DATLLF010000151.1:0-21569 GCA_035537955.1 Vicinamibacterales bacterium
GGCGTCCACCCGCCCGCCCATCGGCTTCTGGTTGTTCGATGCGGCGGCCGTCGCCACCCCGCAGAACGCAAAGTTCTTCAAGCTGGCGGAACCAATGAGCGCCGAATCCTGGTCTCCCGACGGGAAGCTCATTGCCGGAGCGTTGCTTGACAGCGGCGGGCTGCCCCGCGCGATCGCCGTCTTCGAGGTGGCGACTGGAAGGGTTCGGCCCATGAAGGTATCCCCCCCACGGCGGTGGGACTCGTATTTCGTGGTCGGCGGCTGGCTGCCGGATTCACGCCGGTTGCTTGCGATGTCTGAGCAAGGGCTGGCGATGGTCGACAGCGTCACCGGCCAGAGCACGACGGTCGCGGTGAAGCCGGCCAGCCGCTACGAGCTGGCCGGCGGTGGGCGCATGCTGATGCTCGAGCGGCTGCTCTACGACGCGGACGTGTGGCTGATGGAAGCGAAGCAATGACGACGTGGCTCATCGGGGACACACTTGCCCTCCTTGCCTGGCCCCCTGCGCCGCTTCTCCGCTCACGTCGGTGCACATAACTGGCTCGCCGTCGCGATCGATTTCATCATTGTGGTGCTCGGCGTCTACGTCGCCCTGTGGGCAGGCGACCTCCAGGCGGCACGCGAGCGGCGGCAGCGTACCGCGAAGGTCGTCAGCAAGTTGATGAAGGACGACCGGGAGCAGGGAAGGTGACGCGCGGGCCTGGAATCGGGAGTCCTTCGTGGACAATGTCATGACCGGACTTCTCCGTCGTCCTTCGGCCCGCCTCTTCATTGTCGCGGCGATCGTCGTGATCGCGATGGTTCTCAGCCTGCCGATTGCGCTGACCCCAAGCCTCCGCAGCAGGTTGACGCGGGCGCTTAGCGAGCGATTCGACAGCAAAGTCGAACTCGCGTCTCTGCACGTCACCATCCTGCCTCGGCCGCGCGTGTCGGGGAGCGGCGTGGTGCTGCGTCATAAAGGACGCAGCGATGTGCCACCGCTGATCACGATCGCAACGTTCGCGGCGGAAGCCAGCCTCTGGGGACTGATCGGCCGACCCGTGCGGCTGTCGAATGTGCGGGTGGAGGGGCTCGAGATCAACATTCCTCCCGGAGGCGTGGATCTCGATAAGAAGGACGACGCGCGCTCGGCAAGTGTGCCGCAGCCGGCGGACCCGAAGCCGGAGACGGTCAAGCGTGCGTCCGCATCCTCGTTGATCGTCGACGGTCTTCTCGCCGAACGCGCCGTATTGAGGATCCTTCGTCGCGATCCCGGCAAGGCACCACGCGTGTGGGAGATCGCGCACTTGTCGATGCAGCGCGCCGGCGCGAACGAGCCGTGGCCCTTCCACGCACAGCTCACGAATCCGGTCCCGCCAGGGCGGCTCGACGTGCGCGGCACGTTCGGCCCGTGGAGTGCCGGCGAGCCGTCCGAGACACCGCTTGGCGCGGCCTACGAGTTCCGCGACGCGGATCTCGGGGTGTTCAAGGGCATCCGCGGAGCTCTTCAATCCAATGGCCAGTTCAAGGGAGTCCTCAAGCAGATCGAGGTGACCGGAACGACCGACGTGCCGCAGTTCGCCCTCGATGACGTCGGCCATCCTGTGCCGCTGAAGACACAGTTCACTGCCATGGTGGATGGCACGAACGGCAACACATGGCTGAAGCCGGTGAATGCGCAGCTGGGTCAGTCGTCAGTCGTGGCGCAGGGTGGCATCGTCGAACGCGAAGAACAGGACGGCCGCACCATCGAGCTCGACATCGACATGGCCGACGCGCGCATCGAGGACATCCTTCGGCTGGCGGTTAAAAGCTCACAGCCGGCTCTCGTCGGCGGTCTGAAACTGAAGACGAAATTCCTCCTGCCGCCGGGGAAAGTGGACGTCATCGAGAAATTGCAGCTCGATGGGTCGTTCCACATCGCATCGGCGCAGTTCTCGGAAGGTGGGCTGCAGGCGAAGATGAACGCGCTCAGTCAGAAGGCAAAGGGAGACGCCGGTTCAGGAAAGCCGGCAGAGCGCGTGGCGTCCGATTTCGCCGGACGCTACGTGATGAAGGGGGGAGTGATTCGCTTTGCGAGCCTGACCTTCACAGTCCCAGGCGCGAGGCTGAATCTCGCCGGTACGTATGCGATCAGGTCCGAGGCGCTCGACTTCCACGGCACGGTCCGCATGGACGCGAAGCTCTCGGAGCTGACGACTGGATACAAGTCCGTCCTACTCAAAGCGATCGATCCGCTCGTCCAGCGGAAGGACGTCACAGTGATCCCGATCACTGTGTCAGGCACCGCCGACCAGCCGAAGTTCGGCCTCGACGTGAAGCGCGCGCTCACGCGCCACTGAGCCGGTTACATCCGATGGGCCTCTTGCGGCGCTGGATGTGATGGGCCGACTTCATCAATCTGCGCATCCGGCGGCTTCAGGATGGTGGGCTCGCCTGGGGCTGAAGCGCCGAAGCTCCTCGAGGTGATATCTGAGGTAGCGAACGAGCCGGCGCCGCTTCTCCTTGCCCCGAATGATGGTCGAGCACTCCGCGACGTCGCTGACCAGGTCGTGATCCACCGCCGCAACGCGCTCGTAGATACGACGCCAGATCTTCTTGACTGCGTCACCCGACACGCCCAGCGCCTCGGCGACCTCTTCGTCGCCCTCGTCCATTACCGCCCGAGCGAGGACACGCTGTTCGGCCGGTGAAAAATGAAAGCGCGGCACCTGCGCCTGGAATAAGGACGACAGCGCCGTGGTCGTGTCGGCGTTCGTGGTCAGACCGATCGCGGATGCCGGCGCAGTGCATGCGCTTTACGGGTCGGCCAACGGCCTCGCGACCGCCGCCGTGCAGTTCTGGAACCAGAACTCGTCCGGCATCCTCGAAGAAGCCGAACTGAGCGACCAATTCGGCCTCAGCATCTATTGAGACGCGAATGCTCGTACTCTATCGTTCCGGGATCTAAGCGATCGATGTAGTCCAAGGAACCAGCCGCGCGCTGGGACGTATAGTTACTTTAACTATATGGCGCCGCCGGATCCAAGAACCTTCCTTCCCCTCAAGCCCGTCGACCTGGAGCTGTTACTCGCCCTCGCCGGCCACGACCTGCATGGCTACGGGCTCGTACAGGCCATCGCCGAGCACACCGACGGACTCGTCACGCTCGATCCGGGAAATCTCTACCGCGTCATCAAACGACTGCTGGCGGAAGGACTCATTGCCGAGTCCGCTCACGATGGCGCCGAGGCAGGGCGCAAGTACTACCGCATCACGACGCTGGGGGGGCGCGTTCTCGCCACCGAGCTCGACCGATTGCGTCAGCTCGTCTCCGCACCAGCCACACGGCAGTCGGTGAAACGGTGGACATCATGATCCTCTTCAATCTGCTGCTGCGACTCTTCCCGCGCGCATTCCGCGAGTGTTTCGGTGATGAGATGCGGCGCCTCTTCGCGGACCAGCGGCGCACGGCAGGACACAGAGGCTTGCGCGCGACGGCCATCCTCTGGCTGCGCACGGGCGCCGGGATGACAACGGCCGCCTGGCGCGAGCGCCGCGACGGGCGCTCGCGGCAGCCTGGCCGCCTGCCGCTCGGCGAAACCCTGGTGACGGACCTGCGCTTGACTATCAGGATGCTGCTCTCGCGCCCGCTCTTCAGCACCATCGTCATCGCGGCAATCTCGCTTGGTGTCGGCGGCGTTGCGACGATCTTCAGCGGCTTGAACGCGCTGGTGCTCCGTCCCTTGCCGGGTGTCACCGACGGTAACCGCCTCGTGCTCATCGATCGGCGGACACCTGATTTTTCGGAGGGCGTTTCGGCATCGGTCCGGTTCTACCTGCACCTGCGCGAGAACTCGCGATCGCTCTTCGCGGTCGCCGTGTGGAGCAGGGTGCCGCTCACCATCGTCGTCGGTCAGGACGCCTACGGCCTCTCAGGCAACATCGTGAGCGACAACTACTTCGATGTGCTCGGAGTGCGTCCAGCGGCAGGGCGATTCTTTGCAGCGGGTGCCCGCAGCCGCGGTACCGCCGACGCGACGATCGTGCTCTCTCATGCGACGTGGATGTCGCACTTCCATGGAGACCTGTCCGTTGTGGGCCGTTCGATCCCCGTGGACGGCCGGCCATATCAGGTCATCGGAGTCGCGCCCGCGGAGTTCCGTGGGGTGTTCACTCCGCTGAAGGTTGACGCGTGGGTGTCGCTGGCGGCGCAGCCTCACGTGCACCCGCAACGCGACCTCGCCGATGAACCGTGGCTCTGGGCCTTCGGGCGGCTGCAACCCGGGATCGCGACTTCGCAGGCTCGCACCGAACTGTCGACGCTCGCTGCAGGATGGATCAGCGCGGGCGGCGACCAGTTCGTTCGCTACACGAGTGTCCGCCTGACACCGCTGACGGGGCTGCCAGACGATGCGCGCCAGGCGCTGTTCGGGTTTGGCGCCGTCCTGCTTGGTGCGGCGACGCTGGTGCTGATCATCGCCGCCGCGAACGTCTCGACGCTGCTCGCGATGCGTGCAACCGCACGCCGCCGGGAGATGGGAATCCGTACGGCTCTCGGCGCAGGTCGCGGACGTCTTGTCCGCCAGCTTCTCACCGAAACTCTGACGCTGTTCCTCGCAGGTGGTTTCGGCGGCACCGTACTCGCCATGGCGGCTACCGGCGCGCTCGAGCGCCTGCCCGTCCCCGCGGACCAGGGCCTTTTGCTCGAGCTCTCCCCGGACGTCCGCGTGCTCCTCTTTTCCATCGCCGTATCTCTCGGCGTCGGCCTCCTGTTCGGCACCGTTCCCGCCCTGCGCAGCGCCAGTCGCAATCCGGTGCTGCTGCTGCGGACGTCATCCACCGGTGGAGGGCGGCGGACGCGGATTTCGAGCGCGCTCATCATCGCGCAGATCGCCTGCTCGCTCGTGCTGTTGACGACCGCCGGCCTGTTCGTCCGCGCCGTCAACGCCGGCGCATCTATCGAACCCGGCTTCGATGCGCGCCATGTCGCATTGGCGGCGTTCAACACCGAGTCATTCGGCTATGACTCGAGCAGGGGACACAGCTTCTATGAGACGTTGAGGCAACGTCTCGAAACCGCACCGGGCGTGGAGTCGGTGACCTACGCGGATCGCGTTCCGCTGACGATGTCGAATTCGGGCGCCTCCGTCACGGTCGCTGGTTCGGGACCGGAAGGGGGAGAACGGATGCGGATGCGGGTCGAGGTTGGCATCGTCGACACCGACTACTTCGAGACGCTCGGCATCCGGTTGTTCGCAGGCCGCGAGTTCACACGCCGCGATGTCTCTGACGGCGGCGGCGTCGCGATCGTGAACGAGACCTTCGTGCGGCGGGCGTGGCCGGGCGTCAGTCCGGCCGATGTCGTTGGCAGAACGTACCTCTCCGCAGACCGGCCTGTCACCATCGTCGGCGTCGCGGCCGATTCGAAGTACTCGACGCTCAGCGAACCGCCGACGCCGTTTGTGTATCGTCCGCAGGCGCAGCGATGGGACGCGGGCCAAACGCTCTTCGTGCGGGTGACTGGCGATCCGGCAGCCGCCGGGCGAATCGTTCAGGATGCGGTGACGTCGATCGATCCGGTTCTGCCTCGTACTCGGGTGACGACGCTTGCGCGCGAGGCGGGCACGGCTCTGCTGCCGCAGCGCGTCGCAGCGATCGTCACCGGCGTCCTCGGCGTGGCGGGGCTCACGCTCGCCGCCATCGGGCTCTACGGTCTCATCTCGTACGGCGTAACGCTTCGGCTGAGGGAAATCGGCGTGCGGCTGGCGCTTGGCGCGTCCGGTGCGGACGTGGTGCGGATGGTTCTTGCGCAGGGCCTGCGGCTGACCGCGGCGGGCGCTGCCCTGGGTCTCATCGCGAGCGCGTTCGCGACTCGGTTGGTGAAAAGTTATCTTCTCGACGTGAGCACGACGGATCCGGTCGCGTTCATTGGCGCGGTCGTCGTGTTGCTCACGGTGGCGATCATCGCGGCGGTCGTACCGGCGAGGCGTGCCGGCTCTGCCGATCCACTGGTCGCGCTGCGGATCGATTGATTGTGAGATGGGGGCCCCGCGGCCGCATGCCATCCCCAGCTCAACTGTCTGACGGACCACACCTTGCAGACACCTGCCTTCAGAACACATTTCAGGAGGAGGCGATTTGTGAAGGCACGTGAGGTCATGACGGAATACCCGCAGGCGGTGACTCCATCCGACCCGCTCTCGCACGCGGCCGCGCTGATGCGAGACGGTGATCTCGGATTCGTCCCGGTCGTCGAGGATCGGGAATCGCGACGGCTCGTGGGAGTGATCACGGACCGTGACATCGCCATCCGGCACGTCGCTGCGGCGCACGCCGACGATTGCGCGATCAAGCAGCACATGACGGCGGATCCGCTGGTGACGGTGTCACCTGACGCACCCACGTCGGACGTGCACAACCTGATGATGGAGCACCAGGTCCGCCGAGTGGCGGTGGTCGACTCGGATGGACATCTCCTCGGAGTGATCGCCCAGGCCGATGTTGCGACAAAGGAGGGTCGGAACAAGGAGACGGGTCAGATCGTCGAACGGATCTCCGAAGACAAGGATCCGCTGCGCTGACTGGAGGCACTCAAAGGCCGGCGAAAGCCGGCCTCTACCGTCTCTGCTGAATCACAAAAGGCCGGCTAGAGCCGGCCTTTACTCAATCGCCAGGGCCGGCTGGGAGCTGGCCCTCTACGGTTGACGACTTCAGGCGAAGAGATCGCCGGCGAGATACTTCAGGCCGGTGTCGACGGCGACCGTGGCGACGCGGCGGCCGGCGCCGAGCTCGCGCGCGAGCTGCAGCGCGGCGACAACGTTCAGGCCGGTTGAAATACCTGCAAACACCCCTTCTTCGCGCGCGAGGCGCCGCGCCATTTCGCGCCCTTCGTCCTCATCGATCGCGCGCGCCTCATCGTAGTCTGCACGGGTGAGGTGCGGCGGAACGAAACCGGTCGCCGTACCCTCGACGCGGTGCGGCCCGCCGTGGCCGGCCGTCAGCGTGGGCGACGTCGCCGGTTCCAGCGCAACGATGCGTACATTACTGTCGGCGGCTTTCAGCGCGCGAGAAACGCCGACGAGCATCCCGGCCGTACCAACTGCTCCACAGAACGCGTCCACGGATCCGAGCTGACGCAGAATCTCCAGCCCGATCTCGCGGTAGCCGTTCAGGGCGTCGGCATTGTGGAACTGATCGGTCCAGAAGGTACCGGGTTCATTCTGCAGTTGTGCGATCCGCGCCTTGAATCGATCGAACAATGCCGGCGTCACCTTGCCGCCTTCGCTTTTCAGGATCTCGACTTTCGCGCCAAACGCTTCCATCGTCCGGATCTTTTCCTGTGCGAACGCATCGGATGACAACGGCGTGAACTTGTACCCCTTGACAGCACAGACCATGGCCAGCGACGAGCCGGTGCTGCCGCCTGTGTATTCGACCACGCGCATCCCCGCCCGCAAGGTCCCGCGAGCTTCGGCGCCTTCGATCATCGCCAGCGCCATGCGGTCCTTGTACGAGCCGGTTGGATTGAAGTATTCGAGCTTGACGAAAACGTCCGCGCCCTCGGGCACGATGCGTTTCAGCTGAACGACTGGCGTCTGCCCGATCGTTTCGAGTATTCCGCTGGCGACCTTGGTGACGGGCATGATGTGACCTCGGCGTGTGTTGCGATCTGCCAAGCCTATCGCAGCAACCAGGTAGCCGCTCTTTTCTAAGTCTTCTGGTCGAGCAACCCTCCGAACGGGCGACGCTGACCATCAATTCGCGTAGTAGCCCTGGCGTGCGCGGATGGCCGCGTTGCCGGCGGCGGGCACACGCACGACGATCGGATGCCATCCGCCCGCCGTTACTCCTTCGGGCGAGTAGCGCAGCACGTAGCTCTGGCGGAAGTCGTCGAAGATGGTCCTGAACGCGCGCGCGATCGACGACGCGCGGAAGAACCGCGACTGGCCGTGCAGCTCCCCGCCAGTGCGCTCGGCGGCGCCCGCCAGTACCTCCTCGCCGCCCGGCGCCGCCTGCGGCGAGCACCCGCGGACGCGGTAGCGCGGATCTCCGCCGCTGCCCGAATAGTCCACCAGGTGCATGACTGCCTCGGATCGCCCCGCGATCTCGTGCAGGAGCGCGCTGGACACGACGCTGCCGCAGTCCTGGCGATCTGTCATGCCGACGATCAGGTGCCGGCGTCCCGGCTGAGGACGGTGGACGAGCGCCAGCATCAACGCGTCGCGGATGAGCGAGATGCCGCCGACGGGTTCGATGGCCACCGGCACCTTCGTCCCGGCGGCCACCCATGGCACCACCTCGTTCACCGTGTCGCCAATCGTGAGCAGCCGGAAGCGATCCTCGCTTCGCAGCAGCTGCAGGATCGACTGCACGTCGTGCCGCATCTCGCCGAGTTTTCCCGCCGTGCTGCCGCTCGTATCCAGGAAGAGCGTGACGTCGATGGGCACCGATTCGATTGAGACGGCCTCGATCGCCTGGGGCACGCCGCTGTCGGTCAGCGTGAAGTCGGAGGCCCTGAGGTTGGCGACGGCGGTGTTGCCGCGCTTGACCGAGACGCTGACCGTCACGACGGCGGTGACGGCGCGAAACCGCGGCTGCTGTGCGGCGGGCGCGGCCGATAGCAGAGTCACCGCGATAACGGCGGCGAGCGCACGCGCCGTCACTGCGCCACCTCGCGCCGCAGCGCCGCGATGAGTTCCGACAGCCGGGGATGATGGCCGTAGAGAAACAGCCGCCAGGGATCCAGGTCGGTTTTCCGTTCGAACGATGCACGCGCGATCGCATCCGCTTTCGCGGCATCGCCGCCCTGCAGCCCGAGCGCCGCGAGGAGGACGGCGGCGCATTGCGAGCCGGGCCGCGCCTCGAGCGCGGCTTCGAGGTGGCGGATCGCCGCGGCTGATTCGCCGCGCGCGGCCAGCGTCCATCCGAGCAAGAAGCTGGCGAGGTATCGCGATTCGGGATCGCGCGCGCGGGAGATCGCAGCGGTCAGCTGCGCCTGCGATGCTTCGTGGCTCCCCTGCGTCCAATAGAGATATCCGAGTCGCGTTCGCGCTTCGACGCCGACGTCGGGATCCTCTGCCAGCGCGGCTAGCAGATCCGCGGCGGCCTGCGCGTCTTGGCGGACCGCCAACAACCCAAGGCGCTCGCGGACTGACGGCGGGATCGAGTTCAGCGCGACGGTCGCCGCGGCGGCGCCGTCCTCCCTAATGACGTTGAAGCGACTGGCCGCGGCGAGTGCCTGCTCGAGGCGCAGCGCGGGATCGGACGGAAACCGGATCAGCGCGCGGTCGATGAGTCCCGACGGCGCGCGCGCGGCGCGGACGGGATCGGCCGGCCGCTGAAGATAGCGCCAGTCGCGTACGCCGCCGGCGAGGGCAGCGGCGGCGAGATGCCAGGCGCGTTCGGCGCGATCGGGTGTGCCACGCTCGATCAACTGCAGCTGCGCCCAGTCCAGTACGCAGGCGGCAGCACACAGTGGATTGTCCGACACACGCCAGTCGCCGCGCTCGGCGCGGAGGTCTTCCGTTTCGAGAGCGAACGCCGCCGCGGCCAGCAGACGCCGCGGCCGGCTGCCGGGCTCCGCGTCGATCCATGCCCGGCCGGTGACGGGCCAGTGACGCCGCAGGTTCCGGCCGACCTCGTCCCCCGCGCGCGCGACGGCCTGCACCGCTTCGTCGAAGCGCCCCGCTGCGTAAAGATCCAGGGTGCGGCCCAGGTCGAGCGGCGTGATCGGGCGCAGGGGTATCTCTGTTTCTTTCTGTTGATCGGCCGCAGGATGAGCGACGGCGAGGGCGAGGGCGACGAGGAGTGCGGCCGCACCTGAAAACGATCGCATGACGGCCATTTAGACGAGAAGCCCTCGCCAAAAGGTCGTGACGGCTGGAGCCTATTGCAACAACATGCTCACGCGCGAGTGCCGGCGCCGGCGAGGATGACGGCAGTTTCCGCCGCGACGTCGTCGACACACGCGTCGATGTGATCCCGACGCGTGCGGAAGCTGAGCACGCACACGCGGCCCAGATATCTTTCGTCAATCGTGCACCCTGTCAGCATGACCCGGCCGCGCGCGGTGACGCCATCCATCAACGCCCGTGTCGCGGCATTCTCGTCTTCGAGTTCACTGCGCGTGGGGCCCCACGCCCACGCGCTCTCGCCCCTCGACGATGCTCGGGACGACCCTGAGCCTGTCGAAGGGTCGGGCCGCAGGCGCTCTGCGCCGGCCCGGGACAAGTGGAACGCGAACAGCGACAGCTGCGGCTGTGCGTCCATGACGATGCCAGGAATGCGCGAGATGCGGGCGGCCGCCTCGACCGCCAGCTGACGCTTCTCCGCGATGGCGGCGCGGAACCTCGCCGTGCCGAGCAGCTTGACGCAGAACCAGACGCGCAGCCCTGGAAAGCCGCGCGACAGATCGGGCCCGTGCAGGCTCGGATCGTAGAACTCGTCGTCGTCAGCCCGCGTCGGGAGATATCCGGCGTGTGGCACGTGATGCGCTGCACGCAGTGCCGCGCCGTCGCGCACGAGCAGCGCCCCCGTGCCGTAGGGAAGGAACATGCCCTTGTGCGGGTCGAGCGTCAGCGAATCGGCACGCGGCAGCCCGGCCAGCTGCGGTCGCAAGGCTGGATCCATGTAGAAGAACGCTCCGTACGCGCCGTCGACGTGATGCCAGAGCCGTTCTGCGGCGCAGAGGTCCGCTATCATCTCGAGTGGGTCCACTGCCCCGGTGTTAGTCGTGCCCGCGGACGAGACGACGAGGAACGGCGTGAGCCCTTCGGCCCGATCGCGCCGAATGCTCTCGGCGAGCGCATCCACGCGCATCCGAAACTCCTCGTCGACGTCGATGCTGCGCACGCGGTCGTCGAACACCCCGGCGATACGCGCCGACTTCACGATGGAGTGATGGACCTGAGTGGACGCGTACATCACGCCGCGGCGGATGTCGTTGCCCAGGTGCCGTTCGCGCGCGCACAGGATCGCGTTGAGGTTCGCCATCGAGCCGCCGGTCGTGAACAGGCCGCGCGTGGTCTGAGGAAAGTCCATCCATTCGCGGAGCCAGTCGAGCGCGTTCGCTTCGAGTTGAACCAGGACGGGGGCTGCCTGCCAGACTCCTGTGAAGCGGTTCGTCGTATCGGCGATGAAGTCGGCAAGCGCCGCGGGAAAGAGCCCGCCGCCCGGGATGTAGGCGAGGTATCCAGGTGCGGGGGCGTTGAAGGATCGGGGAATCCACTCGGCGAACAGCGCCTCGAGCAACGGCTCGAGCGGTGACGGATCCTCGGGAGCCGGTTCGCGGAGACTGCGCGCCAGCTCCTCTGCGCGGACGTCACCGCAGACCGGCTGCGCCGCGAGCGACGCGATGTGGTCGATGCCGCGCTCCGTCACCGCACGCGTCATCCGCCGCATGTCGTCGGGCGAGAACTCCAGGTCCGCGGGATCATCATGAGCGGGCATGCACGATGCTACAACGATGAACGGCGTAGACACTGACCAGGTGAAGAGATCGCGCGCGAGATACGTCCGAGGACGTACATGCCGGATTGTGAGGACCTGGGACGGCGACGACGCTAGCGGTTGAGTGGCAGCGCCGCCGCGACGCCGGAAACAGCCGCGGCGAACTCCTCGCCTACGAGCGATGCGATCGTCGCCGCGATCTGCGAGGTGGTCACGTTCACGTTACGGCGAACGCCCAGCGCCGGAACGTCCGGCCCGAGCACGGCGATCCACGTGCGCTCGGCTGCGGCGACGTCGCGCCCGTGCTTCGTCCAGTCCGCGGTCGTCGCCCCTCGCCCGTGATCCGTCGTCACAAGCAATGACGTTCGTCTCGAGTACTCCGGCATCCCCTGTGCAGCCTTCCAGATCCGCTCGATGAAACGATCCGCGCGGAGGGTCGCATCGAGATACAGATCGTAGCGGCCTTCGTGCGCCCACTCATCGCCTTCTCCGAGCATCACGTAAAGGACCCGCGGCTTTCGCGTGCGAAGCGCCTCGATCGCGGCATAGACGATCGGCGCATCGACCGGGCCGTAAGACCAATAGCGCGGCAGGTCCATGGCGAGTTGGTTGATGTCGCGCTCGCGGTCGGTCGTCGCGTTCGGCACCACCGTCCACCCGGAGCCGACGGGGATCCGGCTGCGCTCAACGTTGAGTATCGACGGCAGCACGTCCCACGATCCAAAGGCCGCGACGCGTCCCTCGAACGACGGGCGTCGATTCAACCACTCGAAGACGGTGACGTTCGGGTTCGGGACCTTGTCGTTGCTGTTGATGCGTGGGTCGGCGCGGCCGGCGAACATCTCGCTGTAGCCGGGATAGGAGAAGTAGAGTCCGTTCGTCAGCCGCGACGTGCTCCCGATCGTCGCATCTCCGAAAATCTGGCCGTCACGAGCAATGGTGCTCCACACGAACGGCATCAAGACAGAGCGGCGCGCCTCGACCGCGTCTCTCCAGAACGTACGCTCAGCTTCGGTGGCGGATCCATTCGGGTTCTGCTTGAAGTACTCGCGAGCCGCGCCGCCGAAGAACTCCTGCCAGCGGAGGCCGTCGATCGTGACGACGATGACGTTGCGAGGGGAATCCGGCTGGGCGCGGCCACTCGTGGCGAGGGCGAGGATGATAACGGTGACGATGAGCGTGAGCGCAGCGCGGCGCATAGGGTCCTCCGCGAGCAAAGGCGTGAGACGCGCCTATAATACGCGGCACCATGACGCTTTCCCCCGGCGACAGGATCGGTCCGTACACCATCACCTCCGCCGTCGGCAAAGGGGGGATGGGCGAAGTCTTTCGGGCGCGCGACACGCGGCTGAATAGAGACGTGGCAATCAAGGTATTGCCCGAGCTCTTCTCCGGTGATCCCGATCGTCTCGCGCGCTTCCAGCGCGAAGCGCAGGTGCTGGCCTCGCTCAACCATCCGAACATCGCTCACGTTCACGGCCTCGAGGAATCAGGCGGCACTCGCGCGCTCGTGATGGAGTTCGTCGAAGGCCGGACGCTCGCCGACGTGATCGATTCGACCGGCGGGCGCGGTGTACCGGTCGCCGACGCGCTGCCGATCGCCCGGCAGATTGCCGAAGCGCTGGACGTGGCGCACGAGAAGGGCATCGTCCACCGCGATCTGAAACCAGCCAACATCCTTCTGACCTCGGATGGGGCGGTGAAGGTGCTCGACTTTGGCCTCGCTAAGGCGCTCGAGCCTGCGCCAGGCTCGGGGGCGGACCTGATGAACTCCCCGACGTTCACTGGCGGCGTCACCGGCGCCGGCGTCGTGCTCGGCACGGCGGCCTACATGGCACCGGAACAGGCACGGGGTCTCGTGGTCGACAGGCGCGCGGATATCTGGGCCTTCGGGGCCGTTCTCTTCGAACTGCTGACCGGTCGCCACGCGTTCGACGGTCAGACCGCCACCGACATCGTCGCCTCGGTGATCGCGAGGGAACCGGACTGGGATCACCTGCCGGCGGAGCTTCCCGACGCGCTCGTGCGCGTGCTGCATCGATGCCTTGAAAAGGATCCCAAAAAGCGGATGCGCGACATCGGCGACGCACGCGCGGAGATCGAAGCCGCGACGGCGCAGTTCTCGTCGCCGCGGCAGGTGGCGACTGGACCAACGAGCCGGGTTCGCCGGCGTCTGCCTTCGTGGGCGTGGGCCGCCGGACTCGTGCTGGCACTCGGCGCGGGGGCGGCGATCGGACGTCTCATGCTTGCGCCGGCGGTCAGCGCATCAGCGCCGGTACGCTTCGAGATCATCCTCCCGGAGACGGCGCGCGCGGTGATGGCGCCCGACGGCTCACGGATCGCGCTGACCTCTTCGAAAGGGCTGTTGATCCGCGAACTCGATCGTCTCGAAACCCGGGTACTCCCTGGCACGGAAGGAGCGGAGAGTCCCTTCTGGTCCGAGGATTCAACTTTCGTGATCTACGGAGCGAAGGGCAAACTGTGGCGCGCAGGCGTCGATGGCCGGGCGCCGTCGCTGCTCAGTGCACTGCCGAATGACGCGTGGGATGCAGATGCAGGCGGCGTGCTGACCCCCGACGGAAGCATCGTTTTCACCAACGGCAGCTCGCCGCTGATGCGTCTGCCCGCGGCCGGCGGCGATCCGGTGACGCTCGTTCCGGTCAACCCCGCCGAGGAACTCCACTTTCATAACGCCAGCGGACTGCCTGACGGCCGCGGCATCATCTTCGTCACCCACCGGAAGGCCGGTCCCGACACGATCGAGGTATGGACCGGCACCGAGCGCCGCCAATTGCTGCGATTCGAACGGTCGTCGCTCTCGTTCCCCGTGTATTCCCCGACGGGGCACATTCTCTTCTCACGGATCCCGTCGAACAGCGGGCTGTGGGCTGTCCCGTTCTCGCTCTCCAGCCTTGCAGTGGCCGGCGAGCCGTTTCTCGTCGATGCGTCGGCGAGCGCCGCATCGATTTCGCGAACGCGACGCCTTGCGTATGTTCCGTCCTCGAGCCTTCCGCCCAGCCGCCTGACCTGGTTCGACACAGAGGGAAAAGAAGCAGGTCGACTCGAAGACCTTCGCGTCTTCGACCGCGCTCCAACCATCTCACCCGATGGTGCGCTGGCCGCAGTAGCCGAGCGCATCGACGACCAATGGGACGTGTGGACGATCGACCTCAAGAACGGGACGCGCAAGCGTCTGACCGCAGACGGTTTCGCCCGAAGCCCGATGTGGATGCCTGACGGCCGGAGTATCGTGTACAGCAGCACGGCGCCGAACGCCGCGCCGGCACTCAAGCGCGTCGCCTCGGACGGTTCTGGACTGCTCGAGGAGCTGGGCAACGGGCGCGATCCGAGCGTCTCGACTGACGGCCGTTTCCTGGTCTACTGGCGCGATTTCGACCTCTTCTATCGCCCTCTCGGCACCGGCGGTGCGGAGGTTCCCTTTCTGACCGGTCCCGACGGTGACGCACTGCCACGTCTCTCGCCCGACGGTCGCTTCGTCGCGTATGTCACTCAGGACCAGAAGACACTCGCGCGTCACCTGTTCGTACGCCCGTTTCCCTCCGGCGGCGAGCGGGTGGACCTCAAGACGATGAGCACCTTCCAGCGTTGGAGTGCCGACGGGCGGCGCCTGTTCTTCGCGGTGGATGGCGTCATCAGCGAAGTGGAGTTGCAGACGACGCCGCAGTTCAGAGTGGGAGTCCCGCGCAAGCTCTTCTCTCTCCCCCCTCTCGGTACGAGTGGCGCGTATTCCAACTTCGACGTATCCGCCGATGGGCAGCGCTTTCTGTCTATCCGATCAGAACCGGAGGCCGCGATTCAGCGGGTTGTCATCATCCTTGATTTCAAGCCTGCAAAGTAGCCGAGGACCTGCTCGGCACGCAGGACCGCGCCCGCGCGAGCGTCTTCCCCTGCATGAGCGCGATCCGTCCGCCCCGCGCGGTCATGTCGACGAATGGAGCGGATTGTGACGGACCGGCACGTGGACGCTGCCATCGCTCCGTACGTGACGCCGGCGGGTGCAGTGTCAGCGTTCGAACCAGTATTTCTGTTGAGCCGTCTCGAAGAGCAGCGCTGGCTTCCCCTCGTTCGTCTGCGGCCAGAACGCCAAACCGGCAAACGGCGGACCCGTCAGGAGAATGCGGCGCGCGCCCGACTTGTCCTTGTGCTCGCCAACGGGGGCGCGCCACTCGCCGGCATCGAGGATCACCTTCTCCCCCTCGCGCCGAATCTCGATCGAGCCGAGAAGCGGGTTCGTCCACTTCCCGATCACCGGATCGACGAGCGACGCATCGGGCACGAGCGTGATCTCTTCCATCTGCTTCTTGATCGCTTCCTGCGTCTGCTTCAACCCGAAGGCGAGCGCCTTCTCGGCTTCCTCGTTTGCGTCGAACAAGAGCTCGACGAGCCGCCGGCGCACGACCGCGGTGTACGCATTCCCTGCCGCGATGTTGGTGAGGACGACGAGTCCAAGACCGTGGTCCGGATAGAAGGTCGCGTCGGCGGTGAACCCGAAGGTATTGCCGCCGTGACCGATGGCGCGAAGGCCGGCTGACTCATCGACGAACAGGCCGAGCCCGTAGTACTGCTTCGCGTTGATACGCGCCCGTTGCTTGCGCCGTTCGAGCAGATTCCGTTCGCTGACGATCTGCTGGCCATCGAGCTTCCCGTTATTCAGCTCGAGAAGCAGCCAGCGCGAGAGGTCGCCGACGGTCGACAACGCGCCGCCCGCGGGCATCACCGAGTCGACGCCGCGCTCCCACTCCATGGGAATCGCCTGCGGATCGGTGAGGAGCGTGCGGCCGTGCGGATATGCGTGCTCATGCTTTTGCGCCTCGTTCAGGTCGAGCACGGTTGCGGTCATCCCCAGGGGACGCAGCACCTCCGATGTCATGGCGTCCTCGTAGCCGCGGCGCAGGTCCTTGTTCTTCGTCGCGGTCATCGCCGCCACGTAGCCGCCCGTCGCGACCATCAGGTTGCTGTACTGGAAGGTCTCGCCGAATCCGGTGGTCGGCTTCATCCCTTTCAACAGGTCGATTCTTTTCTGAGGCGTCGACCCGTTCCACTCGAAGATGAACTCCATGTCCGACCGTGGCAGGCCGGTGCACGCGCACACGGTGTGCGCCATCGTCACTCGCCCGGTGGCGTCGGGATCGCCGAGGGCGAACGTCGGCAGGAGTTTCGTGACGGGCGTCTCCCACGCGAACGTGCCGCGGTCCACCAGCTTCGCCATCATGAGTGACGTGAGGGGCTTGGTCATCGAGCCGATCATGAACAGGGTCGCCGGTGTGACCGGCTCCGGCTTGTCCAGCTCGCGAACGCCGAGGCCCTTCTCGAGGACGATCTTTCCGTCCTGGATCACGGCGATTGCCACACCCGGCACCTTCGACATCTTCCGCGCCTCTTCAGCGAAGGCGAGGAACTTCTCGGCGCGCGCCGCGTCGAGCGCGTGTGGCTTGCGATCCGCCAGGTTCTCCTCGGCTCGCGCCGCGACCTCGAGGCTGCCCATCGCGATGTTCAGCTGAGCGCCGCGGCGCTCGGCGGCACTGAGCGCACCGTCCACCAGCGTGACGTAGTAAGTCTTGCCCTTTCTTCGGGCAGCACCAATGACGATGCGCCGTTCGTCTACGCTGGTCTCGTAGGCGATCTGCGCAACCTCGTCCCAGCCCTGTGTCACCGGTGGCTTGATGGTCTGCCTGATCGTGCGCGCGAAGTCAGGCTTCCACCGCTTCCACGCCTCGGCGATCGCTTCCTCGGCGGTCGGCGCCGTAGACTCGACGAAGGCGGCGGCGAGTTCCTTTTCCGGTTCCTGGATCACGATCAGGTCAGGACCCTGCGCGATATGCCAGCCACTCGCGACCGTGAAGGTCGCACCCGAAGCCGTCTTGATCTTGGTGTCTTCCGTCAGTTGCCTGAATGTCAGCGCCGCGGGCTGCGGCGGGGCCGGTGCCTGCGTCTGCGCCTGGACGGCGACGGAAAGAAGGGCAATCGCGAAGCACAGCGCGCGGATGGTGAGCGAATTCATCTCTTCCCTCCAGAAGACAACGACCGGCGCATTCTATCCTCCGCCGAGGGAATTCGATCGGCAGACCGCGGCGTGACGAACGAAGCCGCGCCTCAGACGATGGCCGGCGTGTTCTTCCGCTCGAGGATGGCGGACGCGAGCCGCTCGATCTCGTCGACATCGTTGTAGATCTGACCCGAGATGCGCGCGTGCAGCCGATCCTTCCAGGCGTGCACCTGCACTTCGATCCGGTCCTCGAACAGAAGCCGGTGCCGCAGTTGCGCAGCGTCATCCGCCGTGCTTCCGAGCGACGCGGGAAGCACGATCGTAGCCATCGTTCCGATCATCGTCTCGGGGGTGACGAACTCGGTGCCCCAGCGTTCGGCGAGCACCCGCGCTCCGTTCCAGGCGAGCGCATGGTTGTAAGCGCGCACCGCGTCGGCACCGAGGTCCGCCATCATCGCGATCGCTGCCGGAGCGGCGAGATGCGCCGAGGGATCGCGGGTGCCCGGCAGATCGAACTCCGCGGTGAATCCCCGGTCGAGCCCCCAGGAGATGACCGCCGGATGCACGTCGGCCTTTCGTTCCGGCGATGCCCACAGGATGCCGCTGCTGCGCGGTACCCACATCCACTTGTGCAGGTTGGCGACGTACCAATCGACGCCAAGCGACGGGATGTCGAGTGGTATCGCGCCGGGCGCGTGGGCGCCATCGGCGAGGACGGCGACACCGCGGGCACGGCAGGCGGCGGCGATCTCCGCCAGCGGCATGATCAGCGCGCTCTGCGACGTAATGTGATCGACGATCGCCAGGCGCGTGCGCGGACCGAGCGCGGCGAGGCAGGCGTCGAGTAACTCGGCGGGCGAGCGCACTGGATACGGCATCACCGCCGTGCGCACCACAGCGCCCTGCTGGCGCGCGGCGAACATCGCCGCCCTTGTCACGCCACCGTAGCCGAAATCGGTGACGAGGATCTCGTCGCCGGGGCGAAGCGCGAACGAGCGCAGCACGGCGTTGGCGCCCGTCGTGTCGTTGTCGACGAACACCAGATCGTCCGCGTTGGCGCCGACGCACGCCGCCACCGCGGCGGCCGCTTGCCGCATGCGCGGCGGCTCGCGGCTCGGCGGTCCTACGGAAATCGACGTCAGTTCACGGAGCAGAAACTGGCTGGGCTGCCGTTCTATTTCGTCGCGGATCTGCTGCTGTGTCGCGAGCACGCGGCGCGGAGTCACCCCGACGGTGCCGTGATTCAGATACGTGATCTGCGGATCCAGCGGCCACTCGTCGCGCATGGCTGCCCCGAATCGATGCATGCACCTGACTATAGCGGTCCCGGCCGCTGGTCAATGAGACCAATCTGGAAAGCCATGCCATGCGACCCGCATGCTATCCTCAGCCTCCCGTTCCCTGAATCAGCGCGAGGAGTGTCAATGAGAAGCCGCCGCGAATTCCTGGCGACCGGCGCGGCGTCGTTCCTGGGCAGCGGTGTCCTGCTCGAGGCGGGCGCTCCCAACGAGGCCATGAGTCGATTGCAGCGCGCGGCGAGCGTGGCTGCCGGCGATTACCTGCTCGCGCCTGGCCTCGCGTACCTCAATACCTCGTCGACCGGGCCATCCACCAAGGCGGTCCTCGAGCGCACCATCGCCGCCTGGCACGAGCTGGAGCAGAATCCCGTCCAGCAGGCGTATGGCCCAGGCGTGTCAGGCGCGGCGGAGAGCGTGCGCGGGCAGGCGGCGGCCTTCCTCGGGTGCTCCGCCGACGAGTTGCTGATCACCCGCAGCACGAGCGAGGCGATGAACACCGTCGCTCAGAGCATGCGGTTGACCGCCGGAGACCGGGTGCTGTCCACCGACCAGGAACACGAGGGTGGCACCAACTGCTGGGAGTACCTGGCGGACCGCCGCGGCATCGTCCTGGACACCGTCGCGATCACTCCCGACATGGACGACCGCGCCATCGTCGCCAGCTTTGCCGCCGGCATCCGCAAGGAGACCAAAGTCATCAGCGTCAGCCACGTCCTGTGGACGACGGGACGCAAGATGCCGGTCGCGGAGATTGCCTCGCTATCGCGCGACAAAGGCCTGTTGTGCGTCGTCGATGGCGCGCAGGCGATCGGCGGCATGCCGGTGGACGTCAAAGCGATCGGCTGTCATGCCTACGCAACCACGGGACACAAGTGGCTCCTCGGGCCGAAGGGTGTGGGCCTGCTCTACATCAGCGCCGACTGCGGCGACGCAGTCAAGCCGGTGCAGTGGGTGGGCGGCAAGCAATACGTAGGCCCATCAGTTGGCGTCGGACCCCTGGTGCTGGTGATAGGCCTGGGCGCGGCGATGGAGGCGGCGATTGCGCGCGGGCTCGCCGACATCGAGCGTCATAATCTCGCGCTCCGCAATCGTGCCTATGCCGGACTGGCACAGATCAAGAAGGTGCGACTGATGAGTGCCGAATCAGGGCCATCCGTCTCGGCGCTGGTGTCGTGCGAGCTGCCGTCCGCCATCGACGTGCGGCAACTGATGCAGACCTTGACTGCCAAGTACAGCGTCCAGGTGAAAAGCTTCGCCAGACCTTTCAACGGCATCCGCCTGTCGCCGCACGTGTTCAATACTCCAGACGACGTCGACCGCGCGCTCGTCGCGATCAAAAAGGAAGTCGCCTAAGGACGTCCAGCACTCCTCTTCACGAACTCGACCGCTGACAACAGTACCCATGTATTCGGATCGACGGTCACCGAGGCCGGCTCGGTCTCGGCGGCGAGCGTAAAACGTCCGCTGCGCTCGGCCAGCTCGATCCGTTCGATTCGCGCCTGCCCGGTCGCGCCGGCAACGGCGATTTCGAGTGGCAGACGATACGCTGCGCCGTCCTGCGTCTGGGTCAACTCGACCACCACCTGTTTGGCAACAGCGTCGTAGCGCCACTCGCCTTTCAGTGACGGCACACCCGGGCGCTTCAACCACTGATCGAAGAACCAGGACAGCGGGACGCCGCCGGCACGTTCCATCACCTGGCGGAAATCGTCCGTCGACGCATTCTGGTTTCGGTAGCGACTGTAGTACTCGCGGAGGCCGGCCCAGAACTTGTCGGTGCCGATGACGCCGCGAAGCATGTGCAGTGTCCATCCACCTTTTTGATACACCAGGCGGTTGAGCACGCGGCTCATGTCCGACAGATTTCGATGGACGATCGGTTGGTCGGGCACCGCCTTCTGCGCCGTGAGGATCGTCTGCACGTCGGCGCGCAGGTTGCGGACGAAGACGTCGCGGCCGCTGAACTGCTCAGTGTAGAGATGCGTGAAGTAGGTCGCGAATCCCTCGCTCAGCCACACATCATCCCAGTCCTTCTCGGTGACGGCGTTGCCCCACCATTGATGTGCGACTTCGTGGACGACCGGTGCCCGCCCGGCGGCGACCCCTTTCTCGCCATAGAAAATCGCGGAGGCGTGCTCGGTTCCGCCGCTGATGCCGGCCGCCTCGACGTGCGCGAGCTTTTCGTACGAGAACGGGCCGATCCAGTCGCTGAAGAACTCGAACGCGCGCCGCCCGGTGAACTCGAAGATATCGCCGCCGCGCTCACGCTCCTGGGGAAATACCCACACCTGCTGCGGAATGCCGCGGACGACGTCGTAGTGGTGGACGGCAAAACGCGCGACGCCCAACGCGTAGAGCCAGGAGGCGATCGGCACGGACTGCTTCCAGTGCGTGCGGCGTGCACCGTCCGGCAGATCCAGCTCCTCGACCAGCACCCCGTTGGCCACTACCTGGTAGTGCGCGGGCGCGGTGACGATGAACTCGCCGGTGGCTTTGTCGTACGGGTGATCGACCATGGGCAACCACTGCCGCGCCCGGTTCGGCCAGTTCTCGCTGAACATGGTGCGCTCGCCGTGGATGTTCCGGATCAACCGCAGCCCGTCGCCCGGCACACCCGCGTAGGTCACGACCACCCGCACCTCGTCGCCGGCGCGTCGCGGAGACGCGACCGGGATGCGCAGCCGGTCCGCGGTGTGCCTGAACGCGACCACTTGCCCGTCCACCGACACCGCCGACACCGTCATGCCTTTACCGCCCGCCTCCGAGGTCAGGTCGAGCACGATCTCGTTGACGCCCTCGGCCAGCCGGAACGTACTCGTCGACTCGCCGACGATGCGATTCGAGCTGTCTTCGAT